>NZ_CP065958.1:4800000-5108379 GCF_041270065.1 Streptomyces fradiae
CAGTCTGCGGAGCCGGCGCTCGGCGGGCTGCTCCACCAGCTCGTGCAGGAGGGCGGCGACCACGAGGGCGCCGAGGGCGGCCGCGCCCATCTCGGCGGCGTCGCGGAGCAGGCCCGGGCCCGGGCGGAAGCCGGCGTGGGCGAAGACCTTCAGGACGACCGCGTGGCAGAGGTAGTACGCGAACGACCACTCGCCGAGCTTCACCAGGGTGCGGGAGCGCAGCACCGAGCGGGTGCCCTGGCCGGCGCGGACGTCGGAGAGCGCGGCGCAGGCGATGAGCAGCGCGAACACGGGCATCAGGACGGCGTCGAAGAAGCCGATCTCGCCCCGGAAGGGGAAGGGGTGCAGCAGGTCGGGGCGCTGCTCCCAGGCCCAGCAGAGCAGGATCGTGCCGCCGGTCAGCGCGGCGGCGGTGCCGGTGCCGAAGGGGGGCCGCCGGCCGCGGCGGACAAGCAGGCCGGTGCAGACGCCCAGGACGAACATCGGGCTCAGCGCGAGCGGCGAGGCCACGAGCAGCCGCTCGGAGGCGGCCGGGTGGTCGAGCAGCTGTGCGGCGACCCGGGTGGCCGCGGTGGTCGCGACGGCGGCCGCGGCCACGAGCGCGAGGGTGCCCGACGACCGGCGCAGCAGAATCCGCAGGACGAGCGGAAAAGAGAGATAGAAGAAGGCCTCGACGGACAGCGTCCAGGTGACGATGTTCAGCGTCATGAAGTGATCGGTGGTCCATGCCTGGGAAAATGTGAGGGTCCACAGGATGTTCGGTTTCGAAATCGGCGCATGCCACCACCATTTCGTCAATGCGGCCGTCGCCAGTGTGGTCACCACGAGCAGTGGCCAGATACGGGCGAAGCGCCGCCAGTAGTAATGCGGAACGGTGTCCGTGGGGCGGGCCACCCAGGTCATGACGAAACCGGACAGAACGAAGAAGAACGGGACGCCTTCGTACCCGAGGGCGGCCAGGTCGGTGAGGGCCCGGCTTTCCCCGAGATAGCCCTTGGCGTGGAAAAGGAAGACGCTGAACGCGGCGAACCAGCGCAATCCGGTCAGCGAGTCGACGCGGGTGCCGCCGAGCGGCAGGGTCCAGGAGGCTGCGGGGGGCCGGCGGGCGGGGGCGTCGCGCGATGGGGTGTGAACATGCTGTGTGGGGGTGGTGGAATTCTTCGTGATCGAGGAAATGGTGGCCCACTCCTAAGGGATCCCGACGGCAGGCGAAAAAGAGCCGCGAATTGCTTCGGCCGGTCCCGCAACGTAACACCCGGGGCCGGAGAATTGCGAAGACGGCCCGCGCTGCTTATGCCCGTATGGATCGGGTGATTCGGCCCGATGTCGGAATATCGAAGAGCCGGTCGTCGCTCCGGATCCCGTGCACCGACCCGACCGACCTGACCGACCTGGGGGTCGCCGCTGTTCGCGCGTGACCTGCGCACATAGGGTTCGCCAAGACAACGCAAAGCCGAAGAGAGAGTCCGATCCATGAGAGCACGTGCCCTTCGTCACGCCGGTGCCGTCGCCGCGGTCACCACCCTCGCGCTCGCCCTCACCGCCTGCGGCGGCGAGGAGAAGAAGCAGGAGGACACCGGCAAGGCGGACGCCTCCGCGTCCGCCGCGGCGAAGCCCGACGTGAAGGCGCTGTCGGCGGCGGAGCTCGAGAAGCTCGTCGTCGGCCAGGCCGACCTCAAGGGCTACCAGGTGAAGAAGGCCAAGAGCGACGAGGTGCTGAACCCCGGCGACGTCAGCGCCGACAAGCCCGCCTGCGAGCCGCTCGCCGAGGCCATGTCCTGGATCGCGCCCGGCACCCCCGGCGCCAAGGTGGTCCGCAAGGCCATCCAGGTCCCCGCCCAGGACGCGGCCGCCGATCCGGAGAAGGCCCTCGGCGCCCTCGCCACGCCCATGACCACGGTGACCCTCGGCTCGTACGCCGGTCAGGGCGCCGAGCAGGCCTTCGCCTCGCTCAAGACCGCGGGTACCGACTGCGCCGGCGGCTTCACCGCCACGGCGAGCGGCGAGAAGGTCAAGGTCACCAAGGTCGCCGCGGACACCGCGGCCGGCGGCGACGAGACGCTGGCCTGGACGATCACCAGCGATCTCGACGGCACCCCGATGGTCACCAAGCTCGCCGTGCTCCGCAAGGGCAACACCCTCGCCGGCTTCGCGACGATGAGCCTCGGCGGCGAGGTCAAGGAGCAGCCCAAGACCGTCATCGACGCCCAGGCCGCCAAGCTGCGCTGAGTCGGGCCCAGCCGGCCCGTCCGGCCCGGATCCAGCCCGTCCGGCCCGGATCCGGCCGCTCCGGGCCGCTGAGCCTTAGGCTGCCGCTATGTGCGGAATCGTGGGTTACGTCGGCGGGCAGTCGGCGCTCGAAGTGGTGATCGCAGGGCTCAAGCGGCTCGAATACCGCGGCTACGACTCGGCCGGAGTCGCCGTGCTCTCCGACGGAGGGCTCGCCGCCGCCAAGAAGGCCGGCAAGCTCGTCAACCTGGAGAAGGAGCTGGTGGACCGCCCGCTGTCGAGCGGCTCCACCGGCATCGGACACACCCGGTGGGCCACCCACGGCGGTCCCACCGACGTCAACGCGCATCCGCACCTCGACAACGCGGGCCGGGTCGCCGTCGTCCACAACGGCATCATCGAGAACTTCGCCGCCCTCCGCGCGGAGCTGGCGGAGCGGGGCCACGACCTGGCGTCCGAGACGGACACCGAGGTCGTGGCCCATCTGCTCGCCGAGGAGTTCTCCTCCGTCGGCGACCTCGCCGAGGCCATGCGCCTGGTGTGCCGGCGGCTCGACGGGGCGTTCACGCTGGTCGCCGTGCACGCCGACCAGCCCGACGTCGTCGTCGGCGCCCGCCGCAACTCCCCGCTCGTCGTCGGCGTCGGCGAGGGCGAGAACTTCCTCGCCTCCGACGTCTCCGCCTTCATCGCGCACACCCGCTCCGCCATCGAACTCGGCCAGGACCAGGTCGTGGAGCTCACCCGCGAGGGCGTCACCGTCACCGACTTCGACGGCGCCCCCGCCGACGTACGCGCCTTCCACATCGACTGGGACGCCTCCGCCGCCGAGAAGGGTGGCTACGACTACTTCATGCTCAAGGAGATCGCCGAGCAGCCCAAG
Organism: Streptomyces fradiae; assembly: GCF_041270065.1. Lineage (NCBI taxonomy): Bacteria > Bacillati > Actinomycetota > Actinomycetes > Kitasatosporales > Streptomycetaceae > Streptomyces > Streptomyces fradiae. The sequence goes on from NZ_CP065958.1 coordinate 4,803,110, forward strand.
GCGGTCGCCGACACCCTCCTCGGCCGGATCGGCGCCGACGGGCGGCTGCGCCTCGACGAGGTGCGCATCCCGGACGCCGTGCTCCGCGAGGCCGACAAGATCGTCATCATCGCGTGCGGCACCGCCTTCCACGCCGGACTCATCGCCAAGTACGCCATCGAGCACTGGACCCGCATTCCCTGCGAGGTCGAGCTCGCCAGCGAGTTCCGCTACCGCGACCCGATCCTCGGACAGCGCACCCTCGTCATCGCCATCTCCCAGTCCGGCGAGACCATGGACACCCTGATGGCGCTGCGGCACGCCCGCGAACAGGGCGCCAAGGTGCTCGCCGTCTGCAACACCAACGGGTCGACGATCCCCCGGGAGTCGGACGCCGTCCTCTACACCCACGCCGGGCCCGAGGTCGCCGTCGCGTCCACCAAGGCGTTCCTCACCCAGCTCGTCGCCTGCTACCTCCTCGCGCTCTACCTCGGGCAGGTCCGCGGCACCAAGTGGGGCGACGAGATCCACGCCGTCGTGCGCGAGCTGGCGCGGATCGCCGACGAGGTGGAGCGGGTCCTGGAGACCATGGAGCCGGTCCGCGCGCTCGCCCGCTCCCTCGCCGGCAAGAACACCGTGCTCTTCCTCGGCCGGCACGTCGGCTACCCGGTGGCACTCGAAGGCGCGCTGAAGCTCAAGGAGCTCGCGTACATGCACGCCGAGGGCTTCGCCGCCGGCGAGCTCAAGCACGGCCCGATCGCCCTCATCGAGGAGGACCTGCCGGTCGTCGTGGTCGTCCCCTCGCCGCGCGGCCGGTCCGTCCTCCACGACAAGATCGTCTCCAACATCCAGGAGATCCGGGCCAGGGGCGCCCGCACCATCGTGATCGCGGAGGAGGGCGACGAGGCCGTCGCCCCGTACGCCGACCACCTCATCCGGATCCCCGCGACGCCTACGCTGCTGCAGCCGCTGGTCTCCACCGTGCCGCTGCAGGTCTTCGCCTGCGAACTGGCCACGGCCCGGGGCAACGAGGTCGACCAGCCGCGCAATCTGGCCAAGTCCGTGACCGTGGAGTGAATCCAAGTCCATGACCGTGGAGTGAAAGAAGAAGGACATGATCATCGGGGTGGGGATCGACGTGGCGGAGATCGACCGGTTCGCCGCGTCGCTCGAACGCACACCGGGGCTGCTCGGGCGCCTCTTCGTCGACGCCGAGCTGCTGCTCCCGAGCGGCGAGCGGCGCGGACCGGCCTCGCTCGCGGTGCGGTTCGCCGCGAAGGAGGCCCTGGCCAAGGCGCTCGGCGCGCCGGGGAACCTGCACTGGACGGACGCCGAGGTGTACGTCGAGGACAGCGGGCAGCCCCGCCTCCGGGTGCGCGGCACCGTCGCCGCGCGGGCCGCCGAACTCGGCGTGAAGCACTGGCACGTGTCTCTCAGCCATGACGCGGGAGTGGCGTCGGCCGTGGTGATCGCGGAGGGTTGATCCCATGCGTACCGCTTACCGCGTGGAGACCGTACGGGCCGCCGAGGCCGAACTGATGGCCCGGCTGCCGGAGGGCACGCTGATGCAGCGCGCCGCCGCCGGACTCGCCGCCGCCTGCTGCTCGCTGCTCGGCAAGGGGCAGGTGTACGGGGCGCGGGTCGTCCTGCTCGTCGGCAGCGGCGACAACGGAGGCGACGCGCTGTACGCGGGCGCCCGGCTCGCCCGGCGCGGCGCCGGGGTGACGGCGGTGCTGCTCGGCGAGCGGGCGCACGAGGGCGGGCTCGCGGCGCTGCGGCGGGCCGGCGGACGGGTGACCGGCCCGCACGACGATCCGTACGGCGCGCTGGCCGCCGCCGACCTGGTGCTCGACGGCATCACGGGGATCGGCGGGCGGGGCGGGCTGCGGCCCGACGCCGTGCCCGTCGCCCGCGCCGCGCGCGGCTCCGACGCGGTCGTCGTGGCCGTGGACCTGCCGAGCGGCGTGGACGCCGACACCGGCGAGGTCGCGGGGGAGGCGCTGCGCGCCGACGCGACGATCACCTTCGGCACGTACAAGCCGGGTCTGCTCGTCGACCCGGCCCGGGAGTACGCGGGCGCGCTGCGGCTCGTCGACATCGGCCTCGGCGCCACCCTGCCGTCCGTGCCCGACCTGGAGGCGCTGCAGCACGAGGACGTGGCGCGGCGGCTGCCGGTGCCGGGCGCGGAGTCCGACAAGTACCGGCGCGGTGTCGTCGGCATCGTCGCCGGCTCCGCCCGCTACCCCGGCGCCGCGGTGCTCGCCGTCTCCGGCGCGCTGCGCGGCGGGGCGGGCGCGGTGCGGTACGTCGGGCCGGCGGGCGACGCGGTCATCGCGGCGCACCCCGAGACCCTGGTCCACTCCGGCCCGCCGGAGCAGGCGGGCCGCGTCCAGGCCTGGGTCGCCGGACCGGGCCTCGGCGAGGGTCCAGGCGTGTCCGTCGCCCTCGACCAGGTCCTCGCCACCGACGTCCCCGTCCTCATCGACGCGGACGGCCTGCGCGCCCTGACCCCGGCCGCCGTCCGCGCCCGCTCCGCCCCCACCCTCCTCACCCCCCACGCGGGCGAGGCGGCGGCCCTCCTCGGCGTCCCCCGCGAGCAGGTCGAGTCGGCCCGCCTGGCCGCGGTCCGTGAACTGGCCGCCCGCTACGGCGCCACGGTCCTCCTCAAGGGCTCGACGACCCTCGTCTGCGCCCCGGACCTCGCGACCCCGATCCGCGTGAACCCGACCGGCACCTCCTGGCTCGCCACCGCCGGCAGCGGCGACGTCCTCTCCGGCCTCTCCGGCGCCCTCCTGGCCTCCGGCCTGCCGCCTCTGGACGCGCTGTCGGTGGCTGCGTACCTCCACGGCCTGGCGGCCCGCCGCGCGTCGGGTGGCGGGGCGCCGATCGCGGCGAGCGACGTGGCGGAGGGGCTGCCGGGGGCGTGGCGGGACGTGGTGGGTTGAGGGGGCCCTGGCGATTCCGTTGTGGGCATACGTTCCGCAGGGGCGGAACGGGTGGGCACAACGGACGGCGCCCGTTGCCGGGCCTAGGCTTCCGGGCCTGTGCCCGCACCACGGGTGCGCCGCGCTGGTGGTGCGGGTAGGCCCGGGTGCGGGGCGCGCCCGCAACGGTGGGCGAACCGCCCGGGGCGGGCAGGCGCGGTCGCACCGTCCGCACCTGAGAGACTGGGGCCGATGACTCAGACACAGCCGCCCCGCCGAGCCCGCGCCGAGATCGACCTCGGGGCGCTGCGTGCGAACGTCCGCACGCTGCGCGCCCGGGTCGCGCCACACGTTCAGGTGATGGGCGTGGTGAAGGCGGACGCGTACGGACACGGGGCCGTGCGGTGTGCGCGGGCCGCGCTCGACGCCGGGGCGACGTGGCTGGGGACGGCGACGCCGCAGGAGGCGCTGGCGCTGCGGGCGGCGGGGCTGACCGAGGCGCGGATCATGTGCTGGCTGTGGACGCCCGGGGACCCGTGGGCGGAGGGCGTCGAGGCCGGGCTCGACATGTCCGTCAGCGGGATGTGGGCGCTGCGCGAGGTGACGGAGGCCGCGCAGACGGTCGGGCGCCCGGCGCGGATCCAGCTCAAGGCCGACACCGGCCTCGGCCGCAACGGCTGCCAGCCCGCCGACTGGCCCGAACTCGTCGGCGAGGCCCTGAAGGCCCAGGCCCAGGGGCTCGTACGGATCACCGGACTGTGGTCGCACTTCGCCTGCGCCGACGAACCCGGGCACCCCTCCATCCCCGCCCAGCTGGACGTCTTCCGCTCGATGCTCGACTACGCCGAGAAGGCCGGTGTCGAGCCCGAGGTCCGGCACATCGCCAACTCGCCCGCCACCCTGACGCTCCCCGAGGCGCACTTCGACCTCGTCCGGCCCGGCATCGCGATGTACGGCGTGTCGCCCGACCCGGCCCTCGGCACCTCCGCCGAGCTCGGCCTGCGCCCGGTGATGTCGCTCAAGGCGAGCGTCGCCCTGGTGAAGCAGGTGCCGGCCGGCCACGGCGTCTCGTACGGGCACCACTACGTCACCCCGGACGAGACCACCCTCGGCCTGATCCCCCTCGGCTACGCGGACGGCATCCCCCGGCACGCCTCCGGCCGCGGCCCGGTCCTGGTCGGCGACCGGGTGCGGACGGTGGCCGGACGGGTCGCGATGGACCAGTTCGTGGTCGACCTCGGCGGCGACGCGCCCGAGCCCGGCACCGAGGCCGTGCTTTTCGGGCCCGGCGACCGGGGCGAGCCGACGGCCCAGGACTGGGCGGAGGCCGCCGACACCATCGCGTACGAGATCGTCACCCGGATCGGCGCGCGCGTCCCGCGCGTCTACGTGGGGGACTGAAAGGGGCTCGGGCGTGGGTGACGAGACCTGGCGGAGGGCCGGCTGGGCCGGGGCCGCGATAGGCGTGCTCGCCGCCGGCGCGGCGGCCGGGGTCGCGATCGAGCGGCTCACCGTGGGGCGTTCGGTACGGCAGAAGGCGCGGCTCGCGCTCGACGCCGAGGGTCCGTACGGCGCCCTGCGCGGCACCCCCGGCAAGGCGGTCGCCGACGACGGCACCGCGCTCTACTACGAGGTCGACGAGGTCGAGCCCGACCCCTCCGCACCCCGCCGGCGCCGGCTCTTCGGACGCAAGGCCCCCACCCCCGTCACCGTCGTCTTCAGCCACGGATACTGCCTCAACCAGGACTCCTGGCACTTTCAGCGGGCAGCGCTGCGCGGCCTGGTCCGCACCGTCCACTGGGACCAGCGCAGCCACGGGCGCTCCGGGCCCGGGCTCGCCCAGGAGGGCCCGGACGGCGTGCCGGTCTCCATCGCCCAGCTCGGCCGCGACCTGAAGGCGGTGCTCGACGCTGCCGCGCCCGAGGGCCCGCTGGTGCTCGTCGGGCACTCGATGGGCGGCATGACGATCATGGCGCTCGCCGAGCAGTACCCGGAGCTCGTGCGCGAGCGGGTGGTCGGCGTCGGCTTCGTCGGCACCTCGTCGGGGCGGCTCAATGAGGTCAGTTACGGCCTGCCGGTGGCCGGCGTCAACGCGGTGCGCCGGGTGCTGCCGGGCGTGCTGCGGGCGCTCGGTTCGCAGGCCGAGCTGGTGGAGCGGGGCCGGCGGGCCACCGCCGACCTGTTCGCCGGGCTGATCAAGAAGTACTCGTTCTCCTCGAAGGACGTGGACCCGGCGGTGGCCCGGTTCGCCGAGCGGATGATCGAGTCGACCCCGATCGACGTGGTCGCCGCGTTCTACCCGGCCTTCGCCGACCACGACGGCACCGCCGCGCTCGCCGCCTTCCGCGAGCTCCCGGTGCTCGCCCTCGCCGGCGACCGCGACCTGGTCACCCCCAGCTCGCACACCGAGGTCATCGCCGACCTGCTGCCGGACGTGGAGCTGGTGATCGTGCCCGACGCGGGACACCTGGTGATGCTGGAACACCCCGAGGCGGTCACCGACCGGATCGCCGACCTGCTGGTACGGGCCGGAGCCGTCCCCGTACCGGGCTAGGTAGGTTGGGCCGTATGGACACACCGCACGACCAGGCCACTGTCAACCAGGCCACCGCCAACCGGGCCACCGTCGAGGTCGACTCGCCCGAGCGGATGCAGGAGCTCGGCCGCCGGCTCGCGAAGCTGCTGCGCGCCGGCGACCTCGTGATGCTCACCGGCGAGCTCGGCGCCGGCAAGACCACCCTGACCCGCGGGCTCGGCGAGGGCCTGGGGGTGCGGGGCGCGGTCACCTCGCCGACCTTCGTGATCGCCCGCGTCCACCCCTCGCTGGTGGCGGGCCCGCCGCTGGTGCACGTCGACGCGTACCGGCTCGGCGGCGGTCTCGACGAGATGGAGGACCTGGACCTCGACGTCTCGCTGCCCGACTCCGTCGTCGTGGTCGAGTGGGGCGACGGCAAGGTCGAGGAGCTGACCGACGACCGGCTGCACGTGCTGATCCACCGGGTCGTCGGCGACACCGACGACGACCGGCGGACCGTCGTCCTCAACGGCATCGGCGCCCGCTGGGCGGCCGAGGACCTGCGGCTGGGCTGAACGTACGCGGCTGAACGTACGTACGTTCCGACAACGTGTCGGGAAAATGTTGCGCCGGTGCGCGCGGGCGTGGTCACATGGATGCACGAGCTGGTTAGGTGTACCTAACCTACGGGAGGCAGGCATGGCGACGCCCGAGCGCGAGGACCGCACCGCGGATGTCAGCACGGACACCGTCCCGATGAGAGTGCTGCTCGCGGCCTGCGCGGCCGCGACCGCCGTGTCCACCCCGCCGCGCGCACGCGAGACCGCGGACGAGGAGCCCGACGCCCCCGCCGTACAGGACGAGGCCGCCTAGCCCGGCTTGGCCGCCGCGCCGCGAACGGGCGTTCCTCCGCTGGTCAGGCGACGACCACGACCTTCGCGCCGATCGACGCGAAGGTCCACATCGCGTCGCCGTCCGCGCGCTTCATCCGGATGCCGCCGGTCTTCTTCGTCGGGTCCGGCTCCTGCGTCGAGCCGTCCACCGCCGCGCTGAAGCCGATCGACACGTCCTGCACCGTCGCGAACCGCACCACGTGCTCGATCTGCACCCCGTCCGAGCCGCGCACCGCGCCGGAGCGCGAGGTCACCGCGTACCTCCCGGGCGGCGGCGAGACCGTGCTCGGCATCACCGAGAAGGTCTGCGTCACCTGGTTCTTCGCGTCCACCAGCCACACCCGGTGGTCCTTCAGCGCGTACACCACGCGCGCGCCCTTGCCGGAGTCGGCGGGCAGCGCCAGCGGGTCCTTGGCGGGCTGCTTCGGCTTTCCGCCCGCCTCGGCCGACGGGGCCGTGCTCGGGGTGCGGGGCTTCGCCGCGAGCTCGGCCGGCGACGGCGCGGCGGCCGAGGCCTGATAGGCGAGGAAGCCGACCACGGCGACCGCCGCCGCGGTGAGCCCGGCCACGAATCCCGAGCTGCTCCGTGCCACCGTGCGCCCACCTTCTGTCGTACGTACGTATCGGTGTCTGATCGCCCCGACCGTAGCACCGCCGCCCCCCGACGAGCGGGGCACCATGTCCGGCGCTCCGGCGCCGTAGGCTGTTCGCGTGCTCTTGCTCGCCATGGATACCGCCACACCCGCCGTCACCGTCGCCCTCCACGACGGCGAGACCGTCGTCGCCGAGTCCTCCCAGGTGGACGCCCGCAGACACGGGGAGCTGCTGCTGCCCGCCGTCGACCGGGTCATGAAGGAGGCCGGGCTCGCGCTCGACGCGGTGACCGGACTCGTGGTCGGTGTCGGCCCCGGCCCGTACACCGGACTGCGCGTCGGTCTGGTCACCGCCGCCGCCTTCGCCTCCGCGCTCGGCGTTCCGGTGCACGGCCTGTGCACGCTCGACGGACTCGCGTACGCCTCCGGCATCCAGGAGCCCTTCGCCGTCGCCACCGACGCGCGGCGCAAGGAGGTCTACTGGGCGCGGTACGAGAACTCCCGCACGCGCGTCACGGAGGCGTCGGTCGACCGTCCCGCCGACATCGCCGAGCAGCTCGCCGGGCTCCCGGTGGTCGGTGCCGGCGCCCGCCTCTACCCCGAGGCCTTCCCGGACGCCCGCGACCCCGAGCACCAGTCGGCCGCCGCGCTCGCCGCCCTCGCGGCCGAGCGGCTGGCGGCGGGGGACCAGGAGGCGTTCCTGGAGCCGCTGCCCATGTACCTGCGCCGCCCCGACGCCCAGGTGCCGAAGAACTACAAGGTGGTCACGCCCCAGTGAGCGGCGTGCGACTGCGCGAGATGCGCTGGTGGGACCTGGCGCCGGTGCTCGCGCTCGAAGCCGAGCTGTTCCCCGAGGACGCCTGGTCGGAGGGGATGTTCTGGTCGGAGCTCGCGCACGCCCGCGGGCCGCGCGCGACCCGGCACTACGTGGTCGCCGAGACGGCGGACGGACGGCTCGTCGGGTACGCGGGCCTCGCGGCGGCCGGCGGCCTCGGCGACGTCCAGACCATCGCCGTCGCCCGCGACCAGTGGGGCACCGGCCTCGGCGGGCGCCTCCTCACCGACCTGCTCCAGCACGCCACGGCCTTCGAGTGCGACGAGGTCCTGCTCGAAGTGCGCGTGGACAACACCCGGGCCCAGAAGCTGTACGAGCGCTTCGGCTTCGAGCCCATCGGTTTCCGGCGCGGCTACTACCAGCCCGGAAACGTGGACGCGCTCGTGATGCGACTGACCGTTCAAGGAACAGAGACTGATTCAGATGGCTGCTGACGAACCGCTCGTACTCGGCATCGAGACCTCCTGCGACGAGACCGGCGTCGGCATCGTCCACGGCACCACCCTGCTGGCCGACGCCGTCGCCTCCAGCGTCGACACCCACGCCCGGTTCGGCGGTGTCGTCCCCGAGATCGCCTCCCGCGCGCACCTGGAGGCCATGGTCCCGACGATCGAGCGCGCCCTGAAGGAGGCCGGGGTCTCCCCGAAGGACCTCGACGGCATCGCCGTGACCGCCGGGCCCGGCCTCGCGGGCGCGCTGCTCGTCGGCGTCTCGGCCGCCAAGGCGTACGCGTACGCCCTCGGCAAGCCGCTCTACGGCGTCAACCACCTCGCCTCGCACATCTGCGTCGACCAGCTGGAGCACGGCCGGCTGCCCGAGCCGACGATGGCGCTGCTGGTCTCCGGCGGCCACTCCTCGCTGCTGCTCTCCTCCGACATCACCGCCGACGTGCGGCCCATGGGCGCCACCATCGACGACGCCGCCGGCGAGGCCTTCGACAAGATCGCCCGCGTCCTGGATCTGGGCTTCCCGGGCGGCCCGGTCATCGACCGGCTCGCCAGGGAGGGCGACCCGGCCGCCATCGCGTTCCCGCGCGGCCTGTCCGGCGCCAAGGACCCGGCGTACGACTTCTCCTTCTCCGGTCTGAAGACCGCCGTGGCCCGCTGGATCGAGGCCAAGCGGAACGCGGGCGAGGACGTGCCCGTACGGGACGTCGCCGCGTCCTTCCAGGAGGCGGTCGTCGACGTGCTCACCCGCAAGGCCGTCCGGGCCTGCCGGGACGAGGGCGTCGACCACCTGATGATCGGCGGCGGCGTGGCCGCCAACTCGCGCCTGCGCGCCCTCGCCGAGGAGCGCTGCGAGCGGGCCGGCATCCGGCTCCGCGTGCCGCGCCCCGGCCTGTGCACCGACAACGGCGCCATGGTGGCGGCGCTCGGCGCCGAGATGGTGGCGCGCGGCCGGGCCGCCTCCGACCTGGAGCTGTCGGCGGACTCCTCGCTGCCGGTGACGGAGTCGCACGTGCCGGGGAACCACGCTCATGACCACGTGCACGACCATGACCACGTGCACGAGGTCAGCAAGGAGAACCTCTACTCATGAGGGTCGCTCTCATGTGGGAGGCGCGGGCGGCCGAGGGACGCGGGGACGAACTCCTCGCCTGGGCGCGGGCCCAGGAGCTGCCGGGGGAGCCGCTGTGCCGCGAGACCTTCCGGGCCCCGCAGGACCGGGTCCTCGTCCTCACCTGGTGGGAGACGGCGGACGGCCTCGACGCCGAACTGCCCGAGCTGCCGGAACCGGACGGGGAGCTGATCACCCGTTCGGTGCACCGCTGGCGCTTCGAATCGGTCTCCCGTCAGTCGGATAGTCGTATCTAAGGCAACCTTTCGCCGGATTCGGGCATCCCACAGCGCGTGAAGAAGACGATCGCGCTGTGGGCGGCCCTGACCGCCGTCGCTCTGTTCGCGGCGACCGGCTGCACCACCGCCGACGCCGACGCCCCGGCCCCGGGAGCCGGTACGGCGACCCCGTCGGCCGGGAACAAGGCCCCCGGGGCCGCTCCGGCCGCCCCGAAGGCCCCGGACGCGGCGGCCGCCGCTGCCGCCGCGTACCGCAAGTGGGGCCTCAAGCCGCTCGCCGCGCCGCCCGCCCCGCCCGCGAAGAAGCCGGTCACCCGCGCGGTCGGCGGTCCCGTCCCGGTCATCAGCGACATCGAGACGGACCAGAAGGTCGTCTTCATCACGATCGACGACGGGGCCGAGAAGGACCCCGAGTTCGTCGCGATGATGAAGGACCTCAAGGTGCCGGTGACGATGTTCCTCACCGACGCCACCATCCGCGCGAACTACGGCTACTTCGAGCCGCTGCTCGCCCAGGGCCACGGCCTCGCCAACCACACCCTCACCCACCCCAACCTGCGCACCCTCTCCCCGGACGCCCAGCACCGGGAGATCTGCGGCCAGCAGGAGAAGCTGGCGAAGGAGTACGGCATCCGGCCCCGGCTCTTCCGCCCGCCGTACGGCAACTGGAACGAGGCCACCCGCGCCGCCGCCAAGGAGTGCGGGGTCGAGGCGATCGTGCTGTGGCGCGAGTCCATGCAGATCCAGAACATGCAGTACCAGCGCGGCGACAAGAAGCTGCACCCCGGTGACATCATCCTGGCCCACTTCCGCGGCCCGTCCGAGCTCAAGGGCCGCACGATGACCGAGATGATGGCCAATCTGCTGCGCCACATCGAGGAGCAGGGCTTCACGGTCGCGCGCCTGGAGGACTACGTCTAGGAGGCTTCGTTCCGAAGCCTCCGGAGAAAACCAGGTCCGGAAAATCCTCGGGTTGGTGTCGATGCGGCCGTGTCCCGTTCGACGTATGAGTGGAAGGCGGGGAACGGCCCCGCCCCACCGCACCCGAGGAGTCACCATGCCCCGCTACCTGTCCCTCGTCCGCATCGAGGAGAACACCATCGACATGGCGTCGGCGGACCCCGGCTTCGAGGAGCGCATGGGCGCGCTGTTCGAGGAGATCACCAAGGCCGGCGTCATGCTGGACACGGCCGGTCTGAAGCCCACCGCCGAGGCCACCCGGATCAGCTGGTCGGACGGGAAGCTGTCGTACACGGACGGCCCGTTCACCGAGACCAAGGAGGTCGTCGGCGGATACGCCATGATGCAGTGCAAGGACATGGCCGAGGCGATCGAGTGGGGGAAGCGCTTCCTGGAGGTGCACCCCAAGCACTGGACGGTGGGCCTGGAGGTCCGCGAGGTCGAGGAGATGCCGGAGGGCTGAGCCCGGTTCGCGGCGGTTGTCAGCGCTCTGTGCTGTCATGTGACCCGTGACGGTGCAGAGCACGCTGGAGACGGTCTTCCGGATGGAGTCGGCGCGGATCATCGCCACGGTGACGCGGATCGTCCGGGACGTCGGCATCGCCGAGGAGATCGCCCAGGACGCGCTCGTCGCCGCCCTGGAGCAGTGGCCGCAGGCGGGCGTCCCGGACCGGCCGGGCGCCTGGCTGACGGCCACCGCCAGGCACCGCGCCGTCGACCTGGTGCGCCGCCGCGAGACCTATGCGCGGAAGCTGGCCGAGGTCGGCCGGACCCTCGCGGAGGAGTCGTACGACCCGGAGCCCGCCGGTCCCGGCGACATCGACGACGACGTGCTGCGGCTTGTCTTCACCACCTGCCACCCGGTGCTCTCCGCCGAGGCGCGCGCCGCGCTCACCCTGCGGCTCGTCGGCGGCCTGCGCACCGACGAGATCGCCCGGGCCTTCCTCGTCCCGGAGGCGACCGTCGCCGCCCGGATCACCCGCGCCAAGCGGACGCTCGCGAAGGCGGGCGTGGAGTTCGAGGTGCCGTACGGGGAGGAGCGCGCCGCCCGGCTCGGCTCGGTTCTCGAAGTCATCTACCTGATCTTCAACGAGGGGTACGCGGCGACCGCCGGCGACGATCTTCTGCGGCCCGGGCTCTGCGAAGACGCGCTGCGGCTCGCCCGCGGCCTGGCCGCGCTGATGCCGGCCGAGAGCGAGGTGCACGGCTTGGCCGCCCTCCTGGAGATCCAGGCCTCGCGCACCGCCGCCCGCACCGGGCCGGACGGGGCGCCGGTGCTGCTCGCCGACCAGAACCGCCGGCGCTGGAACCGGCTGCTGATCCGGCGCGGCTACGCCGCCCTGGAGCGCGCCGTCGAGACGGGCGGCGCCTCCGGCCCGTACGCCCTGCAGGCCGCCATCGCCGCCTGCCACGCCCGGGCGCCCGCCTACGCGGACACCGACTGGGCCACCATCGCCGCCCTCTACGCCCGGCTCGCCGCCGTCGCGCCCTCCCCGGTCGTCGAGCTCAACCGCGCCGTCGCGGTGTCGATGGCCGAGGGCCCCGAGGCGGGCCTCGCCCTCGTCGACGCCCTCGCCACCGCCCCCGGCCTCGACCGCTACCACCTCCTCCCCAGCGTCCGCGGCGACCTCCTCGCCCGCCTGGGCCGTACGGCGGAGGCGCGCGCGGAGTTCGAGCGGGCGGCGGAACTCACCCGCAACGAACGGGAGCGTGAGCTGCTGCTTGCCCGCGCCAGGGACGCCCGGGATCAGGAGGAGTAGCGCAGGATCTGTCCGGCCAAGGTGCCGACGAGGACGGTGCCGTCGGGGGCCGCGTGCAGGCGCGGGGCCGGCGGCGTCGGGTTGCATGCGTAGCTCCGGCCGACCCGCTCGGCGAGCGCTCGCAGGACGGACGGCGCGGGATCGCGGTCGGGGTACGGGAGTTGGGCGTCCGGGTCGATCAGTGGCGCGTCGACGGGGTGCGGCTTGAGGTCGTCGGGGGCGAGACCGAGCCAGTTCTCGCGGGCGAAGGTGGCCCGGGAGCGCTCGTACGTGTCCCCGTCGTACATGGCACAGAGAGTGAGTTCGAGGGTGTGCGCGTCCGTCCAGCGGACCAGCTCGACACCCCAGTTGGTGTCGGGGAAGTCGACGCGGTGGCCGCTCTCGGGCTCGAGCAGGATCAGGTTGCCCTCGCGCATGTACCCGTCGCCGTTGTCGAAGCCGATGGCGAGCAGCGGAAGCGTGGGGTGGAAGGCCATGGTGTCGGTCTCCATGGCGAAGTGCAGGACCTGCGCGCAGGACAGGTCGGCGGTGCGGTAGACCACGACCCGACTCAGGTCCGAGATGACCGAACTGACCGCGAGCCACTGCCCGTCGGCGCTCACGACCGCCTCCGTCGGGTTCCCGAACACCTCGGGGAAGGGCTCGTCGTGGAAGGCGGTGTACGGGGTGGGCGTCCCCTGGGATCCGGTCACCGGGGAAACCCTACGACCCGGCCGGTCGCCTAGGCTCGCCGGTATGTCTCGCCGTACCGCACCGCCCCGCCTGCCCCAACTGCCGCCGCCCCCGCCGCCCGTCGAGCTGCGGAGCTGGCCGGACCGGGAGGCGCTGCTCGCCGACCGGGCGGTCGCGCTCGGGGACCTTTCGCGGCGGCTGCTCGGCGGCGGGCGGCTCGCGCTGTTCCTGACCTGGCTGGCGCTGCTCCAGCTCGGGTGGGGGATGGTCGGGGTGCTGCTCACCTCGCTGTCCAGCGCGCTGAGCGACCCGATCTCGATGCTCATCGGCCTGATCGCGGCCGGCCTCGGCCTCGGCGTGCTCGGGCCGGCGGTCTGGCTGACCGTGCGCAGCGTGCGCCGGGACCGGGTGGTGCGGGAGCGGCTCGTGCTGTGGGCGGCGCTGGACCGGCACGGGCCGACGGACGCGCGGCTGCGGGCCCCGGCGCTGAGCGTCTGCTGGCTGCTGCTGTCCGCCGTGCTGTGCGGGCTCGGGCTGTTCCTGGGCTTCGCCGTCCCCGCCGGGACGGCGACGACCCGGTCGGGCGACGGCTACGGCATGGTCGCGTACGGGATGGGGATCGGCCTCATCCTCTGGATCAACGGGCTCATCGGCCTGAACAAGGCCGTCGCGCACTACCGCCTGGCCGTCCGGCTCAACGCCCCGCCGGCCGCCCGATCAGCATCGTCGGCGCACCCGCGACCCGAGTGAGCAGCACCGTCGCCGAGTTGGGGCCCTTCGGCTTCACCCTCCGCCGGATCTCCTCGGGTTCGACGGCCGAGCCCCGCTTCTTCACGGTCAGCACGCCGACCTCGCGCTCGCGCAGCAGCGCCTTCAACTTCTTGAGGTTGAAGGGGAGTTCGTCGGTGATCTCGTAGGCGGCGGCGTACGGGGTGGGGCGCAGCTCGTCCGCCGTGACGTACGCGATGGTCTCGTCGATCAGACCGCCGTCCAGCTCCTTCGCCACCTCGGCGACCAGGTGCGCGCGGATGACGGCGCCGTCCGGCTCGTACAGATAGCGGCCGACGGGCCGGACCGCCGGGTCCGGCAGCCGCTCTCCCCCATGGCCTTCGGCATGGGAGGTACCCCCAGTGAGTGTGGCGCCGCCGGGCAGCAGGGTGGCGCGGCGGGCGCCCGGCTCGGTGCCGAACCACAGCACCGCCTCCTTCACGTCGCCGCCGTCCGAGATCCACTCGGCCTCGGCCTCCTCCGGCACCGCCTCGTGCGGGACGCCGGGCGCGATCTTCAGGGCCGCGTGCGGGGCCTTGCGGGCCGCCTCGATCGCCCAGGACAGCGGCGGCGAGTACGCCTCGGGGTCGAAGATCCGGCCCCGGCCGCCGCGCCGCGCCGGGTCGACGAACACCGCGTCGTACGGGCTGGTGTCGATCTCCGTCACGTCCGCGCACCGCACCTCGATCAGCTCCGCGAGGCCGAGCGCGGCGGCGTTGGCGCGGGCCGCCTCGGCGGTCAGCGGATCGCGGTCGACGGCGAGGACGGAGATCCCGGCGCGGGCGAGCGCGATCGCGTCGCCGCCGATCCCGGAGCAGAGGTCCGCGACACTGCGCACGCCGAGCGCCTTCATTCGCTCCGCCCGGTAGCGCCCGACCGTCGCCCGCGTCGACTGCTCGACGCCGTTGGGGGTGAAGTACATGCGGTACGCGTCCTCGGCGCCGAACTTCGCCACCGCGCGCTGCCGCAGCCGGGCCTGCCCGAGCGCCGCCGACACCAGTTCGGCCGGGTGGTCGCGGCGCAGCCGCGAGGCGACCGCCAGCTCCTGGGCGGGGTCGTAGTCGCGCAGGGCGGCGAGCAGGGCCTGCCCCTCGGGGGCGAGCAGGGCGGTGAAGGCGGCGAGGTCGGTCACCCTCCCATTGTCGCCGTGGTCCGGCGGCCCCAAGGCCGTGGTCCGTACGGGTGCGGGCCGCCCGGGGGACGGTGCGGGTCCGCCGGTGGTGTCGGGGCCCCGGAGGGGCGTGGCGCTGACAGGATGCGGCGCCATGCAGCTAGTACGACAAAAAGAACAGAGGCATGGATTCCGGTCCGTGCGGGCGTCCGTGCGGGTGGTCGGGGCCGCCCTGCTCGTCGCCGCCCTGGGCTCCGCCTGCGCGAGCCCCGCCGCCGAGGAGAAGCCCGCCCCGGCCAAGCCGGCCGCCGGCCAGCAGCCGCGCGCCGAGGGCGCGGCCGGCGCGCTCAACGCGTACGTCGAGCGGGTCCGCAAGGCGCGGGCCGCGCGGGTCGCCGCCGCGAAGAAGTGGGGTCTCGCCCAGCCGCCGATCGAGGCGCCCGAACCGCCCAAGGTGAAGCCGAAGATCACCACCCGCAAGGGCTTCGAGACCGACGGGACGGGCCTGCCGCCGGTCTTCACCACCGTGCCGACCAAGCAGAAGATCGTCTTCCTGACGATCGACGACGGCGCCGAGAAGGACCCCGCGCTGCTGCGCATGATGAGCGAGCTGAAGATCCCGTACAGCGCCTTCCTCAGCAACTACCTGGTGAAGGACGACTACGGCTACTTCAAGAAGATGCAGGGCGAGGGCGTGACCCTGAACAACCACACGCTCACCCACCCCTATCTGCCCGGTCTCGACTACGACGACCAGAAGCGGCAGATCTGCGGGATGCAGGACATCATCCAGAAGCAGTTCGGCCAGCGGCCCCGGCTGTTCCGGCCGCCGTACGGCAACTACAACGAGGACACGCTGCGGGCCGCCAAGTCCTGCGGCGTGAAGGCCGTTCCGCTGTGGGCGTCGGAGGCCTTCGCCGACCACATGGAGTGGCGCGAGTGGGACCGGGACCTGCACCCCGGCGACATCATCCTCACCCACTTCCGTGGCAAGGGGGACTGGAAGGGCTCCATGCCGGACATGATCCGTCTGGTGATGAAGACGATCACGGCCAAGGGGTACGCGGTGGCGAAGCTCGAGGACTACGTATGAGCCGGGCGCGCCGGCCGATCGCCGCCCTGGCCCTGGCCGGCGCGCTGCTCGCGGCCCTCCCGGCCTGCGCCCCCTCGGTCGACCCGTTCGAGCGGCTGGGCCGCAAGGCGGCGGAGCGGGTCACCCCGCATCCCCATCGCGCGGTCCGCCCGGAAGCCCGTCCGGAAGCCCGCCCGGAGGCGCCGCATCACGCCACGGGGTCGTGAATTGGCACTCCGCTTGACCGAGTGCTAATCGCGGTCATAGTCTCGGCTCTGGCACTCCCCGCAGGAGAGTGCCAACACAGCGACGGGCAGGTCCGGCACCCGCGACGACGGATCCACCTGGTCGCCACCTCAGACAGTCAACCCCGTGAGATCACCGAAGGGGGAGGTCGGATCGTGACGACCGCCAGCTCCAAGGTTGCCATCAAGCCGCTTGAGGACCGCATCGTGGTCCAGCCGCTCGACGCCGAGCAGACCACGGCCTCTGGCCTGGTCATCCCGGACACCGCGAAGGAGAAGCCCCAGGAGGGCGCCGTCCTCGCCGTGGGCCCGGGCCGCTTCGAGAACGGCGAGCGTCTTCCGCTCGACGTGAAGGTCGGCGACGTCGTGCTCTACAGCAAGTACGGCGGCACCGAGGTGAAGTACAACGGCGACGAGTACCTCGTCCTCTCGGCTCGCGACGTGCTCGCGATCATCGAGAAGTAATTCACCAAGGCACCTGAAGCCAGATGCTTTGAGCTGCGCCCCTGACCCCCTGGTTTCCCCGTGGGCGTCCAGGGGCGCAGTTTTCGTTCAACGATTTCCGAGAGGGCTGAACCGCTCCCATGGCGAAGATCCTGAAGTTCGACGAGGACGCCCGTCGCGCCCTTGAGCGCGGCGTCAACAAGCTGGCCGACACGGTGAAGGTGACGATCGGCCCCAAGGGCCGCAACGTCGTCATCGACAAGAAGTTCGGCGCGCCGACCATCACCAACGACGGTGTCACGATCGCCCGCGAGGTCGAGATCGAGGACCCGTACGAGAACCTCGGCGCCCAGCTCGTGAAGGAGGTGGCGACCAAGACCAACGACATCGCGGGTGACGGCACCACCACCGCCACCGTGCTCGCCCAGGCCCTGGTCCGCGAGGGTCTGCGCAACGTCGCCGCCGGCGCCTCGCCGTCCGCCCTGAAGAAGGGCATCGACGCCGCCGTCAAGGCCGTCTCCGACGAGCTGCTCGCCACCGCGCGCCCGATCGAGGACAAGTCCGACATCGCCGCCGTCGCCGCGCTCTCCGCCCAGGACCAGCAGGTCGGCGAGCTCATCGCCGAGGCCATGGACAAGGTCGGCAAGGACGGTGTCATCACCGTCGAGGAGTCCAACACCTTCGGCCTGGAGCTCGACTTCACCGAGGGCATGGCCTTCGACAAGGGCTACCTCTCCCCGTACATGGTGTCCGACCAGGAGCGTATGGAGGCCGTCCTCGACGACCCGTACATCCTGATCAACCAGGGCAAGATCTCCTCCATCCAGGACCTCCTGCCGCTGCTCGAGAAGGTCATCCAGTCCGGTGGCTCCAAGCCGCTGCTGATCATCGCCGAGGACGTCGAGGGCGAGGCCCTCTCCACCCTCGTCGTCAACAAGATCCGCGGCACCTTCAACGCCGTCGCCGTCAAGGCGCCCGGCTTCGGTGACCGCCGCAAGGCGATGCTCCAGGACATGGCCACCCTCACCGGTGCCACCGTCATCTCCGAGGAGGTCGGCCTCAAGCTCGACCAGGCCGGTCTCGACGTGCTCGGCACCGCCCGCCGCGTGACCGTCACCAAGGACGACACCACGATCGTGGACGGCGCCGGCACCTCCGAGGACGTCCTCGGCCGCGTCAACCAGATCAAGGCCGAGATCGAGGCCACGGACTCCGACTGGGACCGCGAGAAGCTCCAGGAGCGCCTCGCGAAGCTGGCCGGCGGCGTGTGCGTGATCAAGGTCGGCGCCGCCACCGAGGTGGAGCTGAAGGAGAAGAAGCACCGTCTGGAGGACGCCATCTCCGCGACCCGCGCCGCGGTCGAGGAGGGCATCGTCTCCGGTGGTGGCTCCGCTCTGGTCCACGCCGTCAAGGTGCTCGAGGGCAACCTCGGCAAGGACGGCGACGAGGCCACCGGTGTCGCCGTGGTCCGCCGCGCCGCGGTCGAGCCGCTGCGCTGGATCGCCGAGAACGCCGGTCTCGAGGGTTACGTCATCACCTCCAAGGTCGCCGAGCTCGACAAGGGCCAGGGCTTCAACGCCGCCACCGGCGAGTACGGCGACCTGGTCAAGGCCGGCGTCATCGACCCGGTGAAGGTCACGCGCTCCGCCCTGGAGAACGCCGCGTCGATCGCCTCCCTGCTTCTCACCACCGAGACCCTCGTGGTGGAGAAGAAGGAGGAGGAGCCGGCGGACGCGGGTCACGGCCACGGTCACGGCCACTCCCACTGAGGCACTGAGGCACTGAGGCACTGACGCCTGACGCCTGACGCGTAAGACCGAGGCCCGGTGCTCCCGTCGCGGGAGCACCGGGCCTCGGTGCTGTTCCGATCTAGGCCTCCACGGCGCCGAGCTGCCCCATCAGACCGAGCAGGTCGTACTGCCACCAGCCCTCCACGATCTTGCCGTCGTCCCGGCAGCGGTGGATGACGGTGCCGGTCATCGACACCTCCATGCCGGTCGGCTGGAGCCCCATGAAGTCCCCGGTGTGGCTGCCCCGCCAGGTCCACCGGGTGCAGACCCGGTCGCCCTCGGCGATCTGGTCGTCCACGGTGAAGGCGAAGTCGAAGCCGCCCCGCCACATCGCGACCTCGCGCTGGACCGCGTCCATCCCGATGACGTCCTGCTCGTTGGTCGGATCGTGGTCGTGGTAGCCCTCGGCGAGGACCTCGTCGAGCAGCGCCAGCTCCGGTTCGTTCGCGAACATGTCCAGGAGCCGCCGGGCGTTCGCCTTGTAGAGCGCCTCGTCGCGCACCACGTCCAGGTCGGTGAAGGTCGGCATCTCGTCACAGAGCGCGACCATCTCCCGGAAGATCCGGTCGGTCTCGGGGAGCTGCGAGTTCCGCATGGCCACGTCGTACGAGGGGAACTCGACGATCTCCACCACGTGGGAGGCGTCGGAGCGGTCCTTGCCGACGATGCTGTGGGTGGCGGTCCGCTTGCCCTTGGTCTGCTCGACCCACTGGTCCATCAGCCGGTTCAGGTCGTCGATCCGGCTGGTCTTGCAGTCGATGATCTGTACGAAACTCATGACGCCTCCCGGAGACGTCCGAGGGCGGGGTAGGACCTCTCCAGTCTAGGTCCGCCCCCTCCAGGTGCGCCCTTTACGCCGACGGTGCGCCTGTTACGCCGAGCGCGTCAGGTCCGCCGCCCGTACCTCCTCCGCGAACGGCTCCCCGGCCGCGTACCGCGCCACCTCCGCGAGCGCCTGGTCGGCCATCCGGTGCAGTTCGTTGCCGAGGGAGCCGGCGACGTGCGGCGTGAGCAGCACGTTGGGGAGGGTGTAGAGCGGGGAGTCCGGGGGCGGGAGCTCGGGGTCGGTGACGTCGAGGACCGCGTGCAGCCGGCCCGCGACGAGGTGGGGGAGGAGCGCGTCCTCGTCGACGAGGGAGCCGCGGGCGGTGTTGATCAGGGTCGCGCCGTCGGGCATCGCGGCGAGCTGGCGGGCTCCGATCATGCGGTACGTGGCGGGGAGTTGGGGCGCGTGCACGGAGACGACCGTGGCGCGGGCGCACAGTTCGTCCAGGCCGACGAGTTCGACTCCGGGCGGGGCCTCGGTGACGTACGGGTCGTGGAGCAGCACGTCGAGGTCGAAGGGGCGCAGCAGGTCGAGGACCCGGCGGCCGATGCGCGAGGCGCCGACGATGCCGACGGTCCTGCGGTAGTTGCCCCAGGTCGTGGACTCGGCGAGCCAGGCCTGGTCGGTGCGGAGTTCGGCGTACTGCTGGGCGGAGCGCAGCACCCGCTTCCCGGCGAAGAGGATGGCGGCGAGGGTGTATTCGGCGACCGGCAGGGCGTTGGCGGCGGCGGCCGAGGTGACCGTGATGCCGCGCTGCCAGCAGGCGTCGGTGATGTGGTGCTTGACCGAGCCGGCCGCGTGGACGACCGCCTTGAGGCGCGGGGCGCGGGCGAGCACCTCGGGGGTGAGCGGGGTGGCGCCCCAGCAGGTGAGCAGGAGTTCGGCCTCGGCGAGGGCTTCGGCGGCCGGGCCTTCCGGTGCGGTGAGGTCGTGGGCGACGAGCTGCGGGTCGGTGCGGGTGAGCGCGGCGAGCCGGGTCCGGTGGTCCTCGGTGAGCAGGCGTTCGGCGACGCCGGGGCCCATGGCGAGGAGGAGCCGGGGGCGATGGTCAGTGGTGGGGTGCATCGTGGGATCTGTGTTCCTCACTTGACGCTGCCGGCGGTCAGTCCCGCCTTCCAGTGGCGCTGCAGGGAGACGAAGGCGACCACGAGGGGGACGACGGCGAGCAGGGATCCGGTGACGACGAGGGGGTAGTAGTCGGGTTCGGCGTGGGCGTTGCTGTTCCACGCGTAGAGGCCGAGGCTCAGCGGGAAGAGCTTCTGGTCCGAGAGCATCACCAGGGGGAGGAAGAAGTTGTTCCAGATCGCGGTGAACTGGAAGAGGAAGACGGTCACGAAGCCGGGCATGACCATGCGCAGTCCGATGGACCAGAAGGCGCGCAGTTCGCCGGCCCCGTCGATACGGGCGGCTTCGAGGGCCTCGTCGGGGATGTAGCCGGCGCTGAACACCCGGGCGAGGTAGACGCCGAAGGGGTTCACGAGGACGGGGACGAGCACGGCCCAGTAGGTGTTGACGATGCCGATCTCGCTGGCGAGCAGATACATGGGCAGGGCGAGCGCGGTGGTGGGCACGAGCACGCCGAGTAGCACGACGCCGAACAGCTTCTCCTTGCCGGGGAAGTCGTACTTGTCGAAGGCGTAGCCCGCGGCGACGCTGATCAGCGAGCAGGCCAGCGCGCCGACGCCCGCGTACAGCAGGCTGTTGAGGTACCAGTGGAAGTAGACGCCGTCGTTGTACGCGGCGAGCCGGCTCAGGTTGCCGCCGAGGTCGAAGCCCTCGAAGGAGAAGGCGTCTCCGGCGAGCAGGTCGCCGGTGTTCTTGGTGGCGGCGGTCAGCAGCCAGACCAGCGGGAAGAGCATGTAGCCGACGGCGAGCAGCAGGGCGCCGTTGACGGCGGTCTTCGACAGCCAGACGGAGGGCCGGCGGTGGCCCGTGGCGGTGCGGCTCATGCTGCCCTCCCCTTCTTGCGTCCGGTCAGCCGGGTCACGGCGAAGGAGAGCAGGGCGGCCGTCAGGGCGAGGAGTACGGAGGCGGCCGCGGCGAGCCCGTAGTCGTTGCGGTCGAAGGCGGCGGTGTACGCGTACATGTTGGGCGTCCAGGTGGAGGTGACGGCGGAGCCGGTGCCCTTGTTGAGGATGAGCGGCTCGGTGAAGAGCTGGAGCGAGCCGATGAGGGTGAACAGGGCCACCATCACCAGGGAGGCCCGGATCAGCGGGAGTTTGATGGCGAGGGCGATCCGCCAGGCGCCGGCGCCGTCGACGGTGGCGGCCTCCAGGACGGAGCGGTCGATGGCCTGCAGGGCCGCGTAGAAGATCACCATGTTGTAGCCGAGCCATTCCCACAGCGCGATGTTGACGACGGAGGGGAGGGTGCCTTCGGGGGAGAAGAAGTCGAAGCCGATGCCGCCGGACTCCATGGCCCGCACGACCGGGCTGAGCTGCGGGGTGTAGAGGTAGACCCAGATCAGCGCGGCGATGATGCCGGGGACGGCGTGCGGCAGGAACAGCGCGAGCTGGAAGAAGCGGCGGGCGCGGGCCAGCGTCGAGTCGAGCAGCAGGGCGAGGCCGAGGGCCCCGGCGAGCAGCAGCGGGATGTAGAACAGGCAGTATCCGAGCAGCACGCCGAAGCCCTCGCGGAAGGCCCGGTCACCCAGCGCCGCGGTGTAGTTGTCGAGTCCGCTGAAGACGGTCTCGGCGCCGCCGAAGCCCAGTCCCGACTGCTTCTCGGTGAAGAGGCTGAGCCAGACCGCGTAGCCGATCGGGATCACCATCACCGCGGTGAAGAGCAGGAAGAACGGGGTCAGCAGGGTCGCCGCCGCGCGGGTGCGGGCCTTCACGGGATCAGCCCTCGACCTTCAGTCCGCGCTTGGTGAGCTCGGCGACGGTGGCGTCGTGGCCGGCCTTGACGGCGTCGGTGATGCGCGGGCCGCCCGGGGCGAGCTTGCCGAACTGGTCCTTGATGGTGGTGTTGGTGGTGCCGGTGGTCGGCCCCCAGGCCCACGTGCCGTCGATGGAGGCGCCGGCCTCCTCGAACAGGGCGTAGATGTCCTGGCCGCCGTAGTAGCCGGCGTCGAAGACCGACTTGGCGACCGGGCGCAGTGCGGTGGCGGCGGGGAAGGCGCTGGAGGTGCCGGAGGCGATGCGGGCCTTCACGCCGGCCTCGGTGGTGGACATCCACTCGGCGAACTCGACGGCCGCGGCCTTCTTCTTGCTGTCCTTGGTGACGGCGAAGGAGGTGCCGCCGAGCATGCCGCTGGCGGGGGTGCCCCAGTTCGGCATGGGGGCGACGGCCCACTTGCCGCTCTGCTCGGGCAGGGTGCCCTTGAGGACGCCGGCGCCCCAGGAGGCGCCGAGGTAGCCGATGGTGGTGCCGTTCTTGAGGGAGCCGGTCCACTCGGGGCTGAAGGAGGCGTCCTTGTGGACGAGGTCGGCGTCGA
Organism: Streptomyces fradiae; assembly: GCF_041270065.1. Taxonomy (NCBI): domain Bacteria; kingdom Bacillati; phylum Actinomycetota; class Actinomycetes; order Kitasatosporales; family Streptomycetaceae; genus Streptomyces; species Streptomyces fradiae. The sequence continues at coordinate 4,825,729 of NZ_CP065958.1, forward strand.
GCAGGCCCTGCCAGTAGCCGGCGACCTTGGTGGTGGCCGGGTCGGTGGTGTCGATCTTCCAGGTGTCGTTCTCGGCCTTGAACCACTGGGCGCCGGCCTGCCAGGCCATGGCCTCGAAGGTGGTGGGGTCGTCCGGGAAGAAGGTGGCGATCCGGGCCTTGGCGTCGGCCTTCTTGACCTTCTCGGCGGCGGCCTTGAACTCGTCCCAGGTCTTGGGCACGTCGACCTGGTACTTCGCGAACAGGTCCTTGCGGTAGAAGAAGGCCTGCGGGGCGGCGTCGAAGGGCACCGCCCAGCTCTTGCCGCCGAGCGTGGTGAGCTCCACGGCCTGCGGCAGCAGCTTGCCGCGGTCCTGCTCGGTGAACTGGTCGCCGATGTCCTGGAGCGCGCCGGAGGAGACGAACTCGGGGAGCGAGGAGTACTCGATGGAGACGAGGTCGGGGGCGTTGCCCGCCTTCACGGCGTTGGAGATCTTGGCGTAGCCGCCGGCGGTGCCGGAGGGGATCTCCTCGAACGTGACCTGCATGTTCTTGTGGGAGGCGTTGAACGCGTCGACCACGTCCTTGGACCCCTTGGCCCAGCCCCAGAAGGTGATGGTGACGGGCCCGTCCGCGTCGGTCTCGCCGGCGCCGCCTCCGCCGCAGGCCGTGAGGACGGCCAGGGCGGTGGCGGCGCCTGCTATGACACGGGACGTTCTGCTCCAACTGCGGCTCACGGCACGGCTCCTGAGGACGGGGCGGCTGGGACGTTGTGGCCGTGATCCTGAAACCGTTCCTGAGCGAAGTCAAGAGCGAAAGATTGATTGATCGAAAAAAGATCAGACGGGAGATCGGTTGAGAGGTCAGATCCTCTCGGCCGGCCGCGCCCCGCACGAGGCCCGCACCCGCAGCCGCGGCAGCAGGCTCAGATGCTGCCGTACGGGCTCCTCGCCGTCGCCCGCGGCGGTGCCCGTCAGCCGCTCCACCAGGAGTTCCGCGGCGGCCCTGCCCACCTCGCGCTTGGGCGGGGCGACCGCCGTGAGCGGGGTGTCGGCGAGCGCGGCGACCTCGTCGTCGTACGCGATCAGGGCCAGGTCCTCCGGCACCCGCACCTCGAGTTCGGCGAGCCGCTGCACGATCTGGATCGCGTCCACGTCGTTGTGCACGAGGGCCGCGCTGGCCGTCCCCGAGGTCACCGCCGTGTGCAGCGCCCGTACCGCCGCCTCGAACCCCGCCGGATCGGTCTCGGCCGGTACGGAGTCGATGACCGGGTGCGGCGCGGCCAGGTCCAGGGTGCCGAGCGCCTCGGCGTACCCGGCGCGCACCGCGAGCGCCGTCGGGCTGTCCCCGCGGGCCACCAGGAGCGGGGTCGCGTGGCCGAGACCGAGCAGGTGGCGCAGGGCGAGCAGCACCCCGTGGGCGTGGTCCGACGACACCCGGTCCAGGTCGTCGAGCGCGCTGCCCGGCACGGCCCGGCGCTCCAGGAGCACGGTCGGCACCGCCAGTTCGGCCGGCCAGTCCCCGTACGCGAGCCGGTCCTCCGGGCCGCGCCAGCCGGGTGCGACGAGCACGCCCTCGGCGCCCGCCGCGATCAGCCCCTCGGCGCGCGCCCGGTCCTCCTCGGGCCGGTAGTCCGAGATCCGCAGCACGAGCCGCGCGCCCGCCCGCGCGGCGGCCTCGTGCGCGCCCCGGATGACCTCGGCGAAGTAGTAGCCGGCGGACGGCGCGAGCAGCCCGAGCACCGGGCCGCCGCCCGCCGCGGGGCCGGCCGGGCCCTGCGCGCGGGGCCAGGACACCTGCCCGTGCACCCGGTCGAGCAGGCCCTTCGCGGCCAGCGCCTCGACGTCCCGGCGCGCGGTCACCGGGGAGACCCCGAGCAGCCCGGCCAGGTCGGAGACCCGGGCGGTGCCGCGCTCGCGCACCAGGGCCAGCAGTCGGTCGTGTCGTTCGGCAGCACTCTCGCGCACGGTGCGGTTCCCCCTTGCGGTGGTGGTGGTCACCCGACCTTAGACCAGGCCGAAGCGAAATGATCGAACGGAAGGAATTTCGATCATTCGCTCCATCACCCCTTGACGTTCGATCGAAGCGTCCTCAGGATTCCGGGCGACGCCGACGTCCCCAGCGAGTTCCAGGGAGCATCATGCCCACGCCGCCCGAGAACCGTGAGCTCAGTCCCCGTACGGGGTGGACCCGGACCCACTGGGAGCACACCGCCGACCGGCTGCTGCGCGCCGTCCGCCCCCACGCCTCGCCCCGCGGCGCACTCATCGACCTGCCCGGGCCCCGCCCCAGCTGGTCGGGGCCACGCTCCGACGGACTGGAGGGCTACGCCCGCACCTTCCTCCTCGCCGCCCTCCTCGGCGACCCCGCCCACCTCGACCGCTACGCCTCCGGACTCGCCGCCGGCACCGAGAAACCCGGCGGCGACGACCCCGAGTCCTGGCCCCTGATGGCCGGCACCCGGCAGGCGATCGTCGAGTCCGCCTCCGTCGCCCTCGCCCTCCGCCTCACCCGCGCGCGGCTCTGGAACCGGCTCGACGAACCCGTCCGCGAGCGGATCGCCGACTGGCTGCTGCCCGCCCTCGACCCCTCCCCGGTCGACAACAACTGGTGGCTCTTCGGCCTCACCGTCGCCGGCTTCCTCCAGGACGCCGGCATCGAGACCGACCGTGCCGCCGCCACCATCGACCGCTCCCTCGACCGGATCGAGCAGTGGTGGCTCGGCGACGGCTGGTACAGCGACGGCGACAACCGCGCCTTCGACCACTACAACCCCTGGGCCCTGCACTTCTACCCCGTGCTGCACGCCCACCTCGCCGGCGACCGCGCCCTCCTGGACCGCTACGGCCCCCGGCTGCGCGCCCAGCTCGACGACCACGTCCACCTCTTCGACGGCAACGGCGCCCCCGTCCCGTACGGGCGCTCCCTGATCTACCGCTTCGCCGCCGCCGCGGCCCCCTGGCTCGGCGCCCTCACCGGCCACACCCCGCTCGGCCCCGGCGCCACCCGCCGGCTCGCCTCCGGCGCCCTGCGGCACTTCCTCGACCGGGGCGCCACCGACGAGCGCGGACTGCTCACCCTCGGCTGGTACGGCCCCTACGGGCCGGTCGTCCAGGGCTACTCCGGACCCGGCTCCCCCTACTGGGCGTCCAAGGGCTTCCTCGGACTCCTCGCCCCCGCCGACCACCCCCTGTGGACCGCCACCGAGGAACCGCTGCCCGCCGAACGCGCCGACACCGTACGGCCCTTCGGCCCCACCGGCCTGCTCGTCCAGACCACCGCCGCCGACGGCCTGGTCCGCCTCCACAACCACGGCAGCAACCACGTCGGCAGCACCGCGTGGGGCACCGACGACGAGCCCGGCTACGCCCGTTTCGCGTACGCCACCCGTACGGGACCCACCACCGGCCCCGACCCGGCCGACAACCACTTCGCGCTGCTCCGCCCCGACGGCACCGCCACCGCCCGGGGCCCCGCCGTCCCGCTGGGCGCCGGCCCCGACCGGGCCGCCTCCCTGCACACCCCGCTGCCCGGCGTCCGGGTCCTGTCCGCCACCCTCGCCCACGGCCGCGCCGAACTCCGCGCGCACCTCGTCCTCGGCGCCCCGGAGGGGACCCCCGTACGGCAGACCGGCTGGACGACCCACGCCGACGGGCCTGAAGCGCCCGTCTCCCAGCTGCACCCCGTCCACGGGTACGGCTCCGAGGTCGCCGAACTCCCCACCGGCGCCACCCTCCAGGGCCCCGGCCCGACCCGTACCCCCGCCCTCACCGGCACCACCAGCGGCCCCGAGTGCCTCTTCGTGGCCCTCGCCTCCCTCACGGGAGAGCCCGAGCCGGGCCCCGTGGCCGCCCTCGCAGACGTCCGGGTCACCGGCCCCCGCACGCTCACCGTGACCTGGCAGAACGGCACCACCGCAGATCTCGCCCTCGAAGCCCCGGAAGTCCCCGAAGTCCCCGATGCGGAGGATCAGTGACCCGACGCCGTACGTACGCCGCCCTCACCGCCCTGGCACTCCCCCTTCTGGCCATCGCCCCGACCGCCCCGACCGCCCACGCCGCCACCCCGCCCGGCGGCCGCCACCACGTCGACTGCACGGCGGCCGGCCCCGGCGACGGCACCGTCCAGCACCCCTGGACGACCCTGGCCGAGGCCAACGCCCACCCCTACGGGCCCGGCGACAGGCTCCTGTTCAAGCGCGGCACCACCTGCACCGGCACCCTCCAGCCGCGGGGCGCCGGCTCCGCCGCGTACCCCTTCACCATCGCCGACTACGGCACCGCGCCCGGCCGCGCGGTCATCGACGGCGGCGGCGCCCACGACGCCGTACTCCTCGCGAACACCCCGTACACCCGCCTCACCCGTCTGGAGATCACCAACGCGGCCGCGCCCGGCAGCGAGCGCAACGGCGTGCGCCTCCGGCTCGCCGACTTCGGCGCCGCGCGGGGCATCACCCTCGACCACCTCGCCATCCACGACGTGCGCGGCGGCGACTTCAAGACCCTCACCGGCTCCAGCGCCATCCACATCGCCGTCGAGGGCACCGGCGTGCCCAGCTGGTACGAGGGCCTGGACATCCACCACAACGACATCAGGGACGTCGACCGCGAGGGCGTCTACTTCAAGTCCCGGTTCTCCAAGCGCGATCTGGTCGGCAACCAGCAGGACCCGAACGCCTACCCCGGCGCCTGGACCCCGAGCCTCGGCGTCCGCGTCCACCACAACACCCTGACCTCGATCGCCGGCGACGGCATCAAGCTCGACACCACCCGCGGCGCCCGCGTCGACCACAACCGCCTCGACGGCTTCCAACTGCGCTCCAAGGCGGCCAACGCCGGCATCTGGACCTTCAACACCGACGACACGGTGATCGAGTACAACGAGGTCTCCGGCGGCGGCAACACCCGCGACGGCATGTCCTTCGACGCCGACGGCGCCTCCAAGGGCACCGTCTTCCAGTACAACCTCAGCCACGACAACAAGGGCGGCTTCCTGCTGATCTGCCCCTACAGCGGGGCGCGGACCCTCGACACCGTCGTCCGCTACAACCTCAGCACCGACGACGGCGCGCGCCTCGTCCAGAACTGCTGGGGCCCCATCATCAACACGAAGATCTACAACAACACCTTCGTGAACCGGACCGCCGTCCCCGGCCATCTCGTCCAGGACGACGCGGGCAGCCCCGCCACCACCCGCCACGAACTCGCCTTCAGGAACAACGTCTTCGTCAACCAGGGCGCCCCGGGCGGTTACGCCTTCAAGAACCCGACGCCCGGGCTCTCCTTCGACCACAACCTCTTCCACGGGATCACGATGACCCGCCCCGATCCGGGCGGTCTCACCGCCGACCCGCTGCTCCGCCCCGACCTGCGCCTCGGCGCCGGATCCCCGGCCCTGTCCGCCGGTGTCCCGATCGAGGACAACGGCGGCAGGGACTGGTTCGGGAACGCCGTGTCGGCGACGGCGGCCCCCAACATCGGGGCGTACGAGGGGCCGGGTGTGAACTGACCCTTAGGGCCCTTAAGACCCTTAAGGCCCTTAAGACCCCTGAGGTTCCTGAGGTCACTCGGGGCCGCCCTACTTCGGCCCGTACTTGCGGCCCGCCTTCGACGACACCCCGCCGAGCAGCCCGCGCGGGGCCAGCTTCACCACACCCATCAGCGCCTTGTACCGGGGATCGGGGATGGACAGCGTCCGTCCCCGGGCCAGGTCGGCCAGGGCCGCGGCCACCAGCTTGTCGGCGTCCAGCCACATCCAGCCCGGGATGTTGTCCGTCCCCATCCCCGCCCGCTCGTGGAACTCCGTCCGCACGAACCCGGGGCACAGCGCCATCATCCGCACCCCGCTGCCCGCGAGGTCGCGCGCCGCGCCCTGGGTGAACTGCACGACCCACGACTTCGACGCCCCGTAGGTGCCGCGCGGCACGAACGCGGCGACGGAGGCGACGTTCACCACCCCGCCGCGGCCCCGCTTGCGCATCGAGGCGGCCGCCGCGGAGGTCAGCCGCAGCACCGCCTCGCAGTGCACCTTCAGCATCGTCAGCTCGTCCGCCATGGACACTTCGAGGAACCGGCCCTTGTTGCCGAACCCCGCGTTGTTCACGAGGAGATCGACCGGCCGCTTGGCGTCCGAGAGCCGGGCCTCGACCGCGGCGATCCCGTCCTCCGTGGACAGGTCCGCGGCGAGCACCTCGGCCTCGATCCCGTGCCGGTCGTGCAGTTCGGTCGCCTGCTCGCGCAGCCGCTTCACATCGCGCGCCACGAGCACCACGTCATGTCCGTCCGCGGCGAGCCGCCGTGCGAAGGCGGCGCCGATACCGGCGGTGGCCCCCGTGATGAGTGCAGTCGTCATAGGCGGCACGTTAACTCGCGCCGGGTGAACGCCGTGTGCGGGAGATCGTCGGGTCCGCGGCGGGCGCGGACCCGGGATCACTCGGTGTCGCCGCCCGCGTACTTCTCCGTGTACGTACGGGCGAGGTCGAGCAGCCCCGACTCCATCCACTCGGCCGCCACCAGGGTCTCCGGCAGCAGCGAGCGGTCGCGGACGGCCGCGTGGTGCAGCCGGGCGACGGTGACGCCGTGCGCCGGGCGGTGCACGATCTCCATCGGGTCGCCGGCCCGGATCTCGCCCGGGACCACGACCCGGAGCAGCGCCCCGGGCCCGGCCGCCGACTCGTTGAAGCGGCGCACCCAGCCGGACTCCTCGACGAAGCCCGCGAACGTACGGCACGGGATGCGGCCGCCGGTCACCTCCACGACCACGGTGTCGCCGATCCGCCAGCGCTCCCCGATCAGGGCGTTGTTGACGTCCAGGCCCCGGGTGGTGAGGTTCTCGCCGAACTGTCCGGGGGTGAAGCTCCGGCCGAGCTCCCGCTCCCAGGCGTCCAGGTCCTCGCGGGCGAAGGCGTAGAGGGCCCGGTCGGGGCCGCCGTGGAAGCGCAGGTCGCACACGTCGTCCCCCTCGACCCCGCTCGCCCCGCCGGGCAGCGGCGCCTCGACCCTTACGGGTCCCTCCACCGGACGCTTGTCGATCGCCGACGTCCCGGAAGGGGCGTTGGTGTACTCCACGGTCTTGGCCCGGCCCACGTTCACGCTCAGCAGCTCCATGGGGGAAGGGTAGCCAGCGAGTGGTCCAGACCTCAAAGGTATTTCTTTGGATTCGCGGCCGGATCCAAGATTCCCTTATGCTCGCTACATGATCGAGGCCCGCCACCTCCGCGTCCTGCGCGCCGTCGCCGCCACCGGCTCGTTCTCCGCCGCCGCGCGCGAACTCGGCTGCACCCAGCCCGCGGTGAGCCAGCAGATGAAAGCGCTCGAATCCTCCGCGGGCACCCCGCTCCTCGTGCGCACCGGCCGCGAGATGCGGCTGACCCAGGCGGGCGAGGCCCTGGTGCGGCACGCCTCCGGCATCCTCGCCGGGCTCACCGCCGCCGAGGAGGAGGTCGCCGCCATCGCGGGCCTGCGGGCCGGCCGGGTGCGCCTGGTCTCCTTCCCCAGCGGCAGCTCAGCCCTGGTCCCCACCGCCCTCGCCGCGCTCCGCGCCGCCCACCCCGGCACCCGGGTCTCCCTGGTGGAGGCCGAGCCGCCGCGCTCGGTGGAGATGCTGCGCGAGGGCGACTGCGACGTGGCGCTCGCCTTCCGGTACGGGGCGGGGCCGGCCAACGGCGCCGACGCCTGGGACGACCTGGTGGTCCGCCCGCTGCTCGCCGACCGGCTCGTCGGCCTGGTCCCCGAGGCGCACCGGCTGGCCGGCACCGGCTCGGTCGCGATCGGCGAACTCGCCGAGGACCCCTGGATCGCGGGCTGCCCGCGCTGCCGCCGCCAACTGGTCGACGTCTGCGAGACGGCCGGCTTCACCCCGCGGATCGACTTCGCCACCGACGACTACCCGGCCGTGGTGGGCCTGGTCGGCGCGGGCCTGGGCGTGGCGGTGCTTCCGGAGCTCGCCATCGACTCCGTACGCCCGAGGGGCGCCGTCACCGTCACCGTGGAGCCCGCCGTGGAGCGGGAGATCGTGGCGCTCACCCTTCCGGACCTGGCGCAGGTCCCGGCGGTCGCCGCCACGCTCGACGAACTCACCCGCGCCGCGGCCCGCGTCGGCCGCACCCCGGAGCCCGCCGGAGCCTGACCGGGCAGGGGCCGTTCGGGTGACGCGCGGCCGCGTCCGTACGGGTGGTCCCGCCCTCGGCCGTACGGGTGAGCTCCCCCGCTGCACCGGCCGAGCGTGAAGGGTCGTACGGGCGTGCGCCCCCGGGCCGTACGGGTGAGGCGGTGCGGGCCGTCGGAGTGAGCGGCGGGCGGCCGTCCGGGTGAGGGCCGGTGGGCCGTGCGGGGCACGACCCCGCACCGGGCCGCCGCCGTACGGGACGGCCGGGTCGGGCCGTCCGGGTGACGGCCCCGGGCTCAAGGCCCGTCCGGGAGCCGCCCGCGCCGCACGTCCCCGCGCCGCACGCCCCCGGGCCGCGTGCGGAGCGGGGCACGTCACGTCACGTCACGTCGAAATTCCTGCGCAGAAACGTTCCTTCAGGCGTGTGTCGTCAGACGTGCGTCGTCAGGCCGGCGGGACCGGCCGCGGACGCCCGGGCTGCTGCCGCCGCCGTCGCCGACGCGGCCGCCGTGGTGACCAGGCGATTGCGCGCCCGGCCCATGAGTTCCTCGCGTTCGTCCTCGGTGAGGCCGCCCCAGACGCCGTAGGGCTCGCGTACGGCGAGCGCGTGTGCCGCGCACTCCGCGCGCACCGGGCACCGCATGCAGACCTCTTTCGCCGAGTTCTCGCGCGCACTCCGTGCCGCGCCGCGCTCTCCCTCGGGGTGGAAGAACAGGGAGCTGTCGACCCCGCGGCAGGCCGCGAGGAGCTGCCAGTCCCACAGATCGGCGTTGGGTCCGGGAAGGCGGGAGAAATCTGCCATTGCGCTTGTCCCCTTGAAACCGTTGAAACCGTTTCGAACGGATAGGTGGGCGGGTGGATGGCTGATCGAACGGGGGCCCTTCGCCCCCCGCTGGGTCTCGGGTTCCCGCTCTCGCGGGTTCGAGTCCGACCGTACAACTACTGACTGAGTAGATGTAAATATGACTCATTGCGAATCTAGCCACAGACACCGCAAAAAGGGAAGAAAACCCGCTAAATGGGGCATAGCTTCGGGTGAAGGACGGATGACCTGCGACGCTCTCCTCCGCGTACGGTCCCTCACGTAGAGTGCCGAAGGCGGCCGTCCGACCCGTAACTCTTTCGAGTGACCATCGTTGAGAGTGCGGAGGCGGTTGAAGGAACAAGCGCTCGGGCAGGTGTCCGAGGGCGTCAACCGCACAGGTGACCCGACGTACCAGCCCTGGAGGCTCAAGGTGACGCGCATCAGCTGCGAGAGCCGCGGAGGTCAGTCATGACATCCGTCCTCGTCTGCGACGACTCCCCGCTTGCCCGAGAGGCGCTTCGCCGCGCGGTCGCGACCGTGCCCGGCGTCGAGCGCGTGACCACCGCGGCCAACGGCGAGGAAGTCCTCCGCCGCTGGGGCGCGGACCGCTCGGACCTGATTCTGATGGACGTGCGCATGCCCGGCCTGGGCGGCGTGGAGACCGTCCGCCGGCTGCTGTCCGCGGACCCCGGCGCCCGCATCATCATGCTGACCGTCGCCGAGGACCTGGACGGCGTCGCGCTCGCCGTCGCCGCCGGTGCCCGTGGCTATCTGCACAAGGACGCCTCGCGCGCCGAGCTGCGGGCCACCGTCACCCAGGCCCTCGCCGACCCGACCTGGCGGCTCGCCCCGCGCCGGCTGCGCTCGGCCGAGATGGGCGCCGCGCCCACCCTCACCGCGCGCGAGATCCAGGTCCTGGAGGGCATGAGCCACGGCCGGTCCAACGCGGAGATCGGGCGCGAGCTCTTCCTCTCCGAGGACACGGTCAAGACCCACGCCCGGCGCCTCTTCAAGAAGCTGGGTGCCTCCGACCGGGCGCACGCGGTCGCGCTCGGATTCCGCTGGGGCCTGGTCCGCTGACCTGCGGCCATCGGCCGTGTCCCCGTCCGCATCCCCGTCTGTCGAGGGGCGGACGGGGTGGGCTTGTGTCACTTCCCCGCGGAATGCCGCATCCTTGAAGACGTGGAGTTCCTCGGGGACGAGACGAACGAGCCGGCGGAGATCGAGCGGAAGGGGAGGGCGCAGGAGATGAGTCCCGGCGCACCTGCTCATAACGCTTCGGTGCACAACTACGGACGCGGTGCCGCGAACCAGCGGGCGTCGGGGCACCATGGAGCGATGCGCGACGACGAGACCGCGGGATCACCCGTGCCTGCCGGGCAGGGTGAGATCGGTGCACTGGTGCACCGTGCGGTCGAGGGCGACGAGCAGGCCACCCACGACCTCCTCGCGCGCGTACATCCGCTCGCCCTGCGCTACTGCCGCACCCGGCTGAACCGGCTGCCCGGTGATGCCCGTCACTTCGTCGAGGACCTCGCGCAGGAGGTCTGCGTCGCCGTCCTCATGGCGCTGCCGCGCTACAAGGACACCGGCAGGCCCTTCGAGGCCTTCGTCTTCGCCATCGCCGGCCACAAGGTCGCCGACCTCCAGCGGGCCGCCATGCGGCACCCCGGATCGACGGCCGTGCCCTCCGACGAGATGCCCGAGCGGCCCGACGACTCCCTCGGCCCCGAGGAGCGCGCGCTCCTCAGCGACGACGCCGAATGGGCCAAGAAGCTGCTCGCCAACCTCCCGGAGAACCAGCGCGAACTCCTCGTGCTGCGGGTGGCCGTGGGGCTGACCGCCGAGGAGACCGGGCAGATGCTCGGGATGTCCCCGGGCGCGGTCCGGGTCGCCCAGCACCGCGCGCTGAGCCGGCTGCGGGCGCTCGCCGAGCAGTAGCCGCAGGTTCTCGCCGAACAGTGGCTGCGGGTGCCTGCCGGGCAGTAAGGGTCTCCGTTCGCGGGTGTCCCTCACGTACACGTAGGAATGTCCAAAGATCCTCGCTGATCTTGATCGTGGAATGAGACACGGTCCGGGCCCGTTAGCATGGACATCCGCACCGATCAAGGCCATTGGGGAAGGTGTCATGACCAACGTCGACGGAGTGCCCGAGAAATTCGCGACACTCGGGCTGACCTACGACGATGTGCTGTTGCTGCCGGGTGCATCCGAGGTGCTCCCCAACGCGGTCGACACCTCGTCCCGCATCTCCCGCAATGTCCGGGTGAACATCCCGCTGCTCTCCGCGGCGATGGACAAGGTGACCGAGTCCCGCATGGCCATCGCCATGGCCCGCCTCGGCGGCGTCGGCGTGCTGCACCGCAACCTGTCCGTCGAGGACCAGGTCAACCAGGTCGACCTGGTGAAGCGCTCCGAGTCCGGCATGGTCACCGACCCGATCACCGTGCACCCGGAGGCCACCCTCGCCGAGGCGGACGCGCTCTGCGCCAAGTTCCGCATCAGCGGCGTCCCGGTCACCGACCCGGCCGGCAAGCTGCTCGGCATCGTCACCAACCGCGACATGGCCTTCGAGAGCGACCGCAGCCGCCAGGTCCGCGAGGTCATGACCCCGATGCCGCTGGTCACCGGCACGGTCGGCATCTCCGGCGTCGACGCCATGGAGCTGCTGCGCCGCCACAAGATCGAGAAGCTGCCGCTGGTCGACGACAAGGGCGTCCTCAAGGGCCTCATCACGGTCAAGGACTTCGTCAAGGCGGAGAAGTACCCGAACGCGGCGAAGGACGCCGAGGGCCGGCTGCTCGTCGGCGCCGCCGTCGGCGCCAGCCCGGAGTCCCTGGAGCGCGCCCAGGCGCTCGCCGCCGCCGGTGTGGACTTCCTGGTCGTCGACACCTCGCACGGCCACAACAGCAACGCGCTGAGCTGGATGGCGAAGATCAAGTCCAGCGTGAACGTCGACGTGATCGGCGGCAACGTCGCCACCCGCGACGGCGCGCAGGCGATGATCGACGCCGGTGTCGACGGCATCAAGGTCGGCGTCGGCCCGGGCTCCATCTGCACCACCCGCGTGGTCGCCGGCATCGGCGTCCCGCAGATCACCGCCATCTACGAGGCCTCCCTCGCGGCCCGTTCGGCGGGCATCCCGCTGATCGGCGACGGCGGCCTGCAGTACTCCGGCGACATCGGCAAGGCGCTGGCCGCCGGCGCCGACACCGTGATGCTCGGCAGCCTGCTCGCGGGCTGCGAGGAGTCGCCCGGCGAGCTGCTCTTCATCAACGGCAAGCAGTTCAAGTCGTACCGCGGCATGGGCTCGCTCGGCGCCATGCAGTCCCGCGGCCAGGGCCGGTCCTACTCCAAGGACCGCTACTTCCAGGCCGACGTCGCCTCCGACGACAAGCTCGTGCCCGAGGGCATCGAGGGCCAGGTGCCCTACCGCGGCCCGCTGGCCAACGTGCTGCACCAGCTCGTCGGCGGCCTGCGCCAGACCATGGGCTACGTGGGCGCGGCCACCGTCGCCGAGATGGAGTCCAAGGGCCGGTTCGTCCGGATCACCGCGGCGGGCCTCAAGGAGAGCCACCCGCACGACATCCAGATGACGGTCGAGGCGCCGAACTACAGCCGGAAGTAACACCGGAAGTAACACCGAGCGACGGCATACGTCTGGAAGGGGCGGTTCCGGCATGTGACCGGAGCCGCCCCTTCGGCGTGGTTCGGGGATACTGGTAGGCGCAGACCAAGAGGGAAAGGCCACACAACGTGACTGAGATCGAGATCGGGCGCGGCAAGCGCGGCCGCAGGGCGTACGCGTTCGACGACATCGCCGTCGTACCGAGCCGGCGCACCCGGGACCCGAAGGAGGTCTCGATCGCCTGGCAGATCGACGCCTACCGCTTCGAGCTGCCCTTCCTGGCCGCCCCCATGGACTCGGTCGTCTCGCCGCAGACCGCCATCCACATCGGCGAGCTCGGCGGCCTCGGCGTGCTGAACCTCGAGGGCCTGTGGACCCGCTACGAGGACCCGCAGCCGCTGCTCGACGAGATCGCCGAGCTCGACGAGGCCACCGCGACCCGCCGTCTGCAGGAGATCTACGCGGCGCCGATCAAGGAGGAGCTGATCGGGCAGCGCATCAAGGAGGTGCGCGACTCGGGCGTGGTCACCGCCGCCGCGCTCTCCCCGCAGCGCACCGCGCAGTTCTCCAAGGCCGTGGTCGACGCCGGCGTGGACATCTTCGTCATCCGCGGCACCACCGTCTCCGCCGAGCACGTCTCCGGCGCCGCCGAGCCGCTCAACCTCAAGCAGTTCATCTACGAGCTCGACGTCCCCGTGATCGTCGGCGGCTGCGCCACCTACACCGCCGCCCTGCACCTGATGCGCACCGGCGCCGCGGGCGTCCTGGTCGGCTTCGGCGGCGGCGCCGCGCACACCACGCGCAACGTGCTCGGCATCCAGGTCCCGATGGCCACCGCCGTCGCGGACGTGGCCGCGGCCCGCCGCGACTACATGGACGAGTCCGGCGGCCGTTACGTGCACGTCATCGCCGACGGCGGCGTGGGCTGGTCCGGCGACCTCCCGAAGGCGATCGCCTGCGGCGCCGACGCGGTCATGATGGGCTCCCCGCTGGCCCGCGCCACGGACGCGCCCGGCAAGGGCCACCACTGGGGCATGGAGGCCGTCCACGAGGACGTGCCGCGCGGCAAGCTGGTCGACCTCGGCATGGTCGGCACCACCGAGGAGATCCTCGCGGGCCCGTCCCACACCCCCGACGGCTCGATGAACTTCTTCGGCGCCCTGCGCCGCGCGATGGCCACCACGGGCTACAGCGAGCTCAAGGAGTTCCAGCGCGTCGAGGTCACGGTCGCGGAGTCCGAGCACAAGCGCTGACCCGCTGTCGTACGTACGCGAGAGGGCCCCGCACCGAGTGGTGCGGGGCCCTCGTCGTACCCGTACGGCTGTCCGTACCCGTACGGCTCAGTCCGAGGCCTTCTTCGAGCCGCTGAACGCGGCGAAGGCGGCGAGGGCGAAGAACAGGAAGGTCAGCGGGTCCAGCTCTTCCTTCCAGGCCTGGGTGAGCACGTCGAAGTGGTCGAAGAAGAGCGTGGACGCCGAGACGTTCAGCTCCTTGCCGCCGATGATCGCCAGGGTGATCAGCTGGCCGAGGTAGACGGCGCCGAGCGAGAGCACCGCGCTGATCACCGGCAGGGCCGGGTTGCGGCCGCCCGCCTTGCCGGCGGCGAAGCCGACGAGGAAGCCCACGCCGACGGCCGCCCAGCCGATCTCCCGCTCGATGGCGCCGGCGATCGCGCCGTACACGCCGGCCGCGACGAGCGCGGCGACCACGGCCGCGACCAGGCCGAGCCCCATGTTGGAGCGGGCCGGCGGGGTCGGCGGCGCGACCGGGTACGGCTGGGGCTCGGCGCCCTGCGCGAACGGGTTGCCGGGCGGCGGAACGGACTGGCTCATCTGGGAATCCCCCCTGGGATACGGCGACGCACGGCTGTGCGATCGAGCGCCCGGAGGCTAGCAGCCCGCGCTGACAGGGCGCACCGGATATCGGCGCCCCTTGTCACCACTGCCCGGATCGGGACTGCCCGGGTCAGAGCCGGTGCGCCGCGCCCGCCGGGGTCGCCCCCCGGGTGTCGAGGAGGAGCTGGGCCTTCACCGCGAGGCCCTGGAGGTCGTAGGTGCGGTGGTGCTGCAGGAGGATCGTCAGGTCGGCGTGGGCGGCGGCCTCGTAGAGGGAGTCGGCGCGCGGGACCGGGAGGTCGCGGACGCGCCAGTCGGGGACGTACGGGTCGTGGTAGCTGACCGCCGCGCCGAGGTCCATGAGCCGGCGGGCGATCTCGTCGGCGGGCGAGGCCTGGCGGTCGGCGAGATCGGGCTTGTACGTGACCCCGAGCAGCAGGACCCGGGCGCCCCGCGCGGACTTGCCGTGCTCGTTGAGGAGCGTGGCGCAGCGCTGGACGACGTACTGCGGCATCCGCTCGTTGACCTGGCCGGCCAGTTCGACGAGCCGCAGCGGGCGGTGACCGGCGACGGTGTCGACGGGGACTCCGTGGCCGCCGACACCGGGGCCGGGGCGGAAGGCCTGGAAGCCGTAGGGCTTGGTCTCGGCGCAGCGGATGACGTCCCAGAGGTCGACGCCGAGTTCGTGGCAGAGCACCGCCATCTCGTTGACGAGGGCGATGTTGACGTGCCGGAAGTTGGTCTCCAGGAGTTTGACGGTCTCCGCCTCGCGCGGCCCGCGGGCGCGCACCACCTTGTCGGTGAGGCGCCCGTAGAAGGCGGCGGCGGCCTCGGTGCAGGCGGGGGTGAGCCCGCCGATCACCTTGGGGGTGACGGCGAAGCCGTGGGCGCCGCCGTGCACCCGGCTGCCGGGGTCGAGGCGGCCGGGGGAGTACGCGAGGTGGAAGTCGCGGCCCGCGCGCAGCCCGGAGCCGGACTCCAGGAGTGCGCGCAGCGGGCCCTCGGTGGTGCCGGGCGGCACCGGGGACTCCAGGAGCACGGTGGTGTGCGGGCGAAGGCGCGCGGCGAGCGCGCGGGCGGCGTCGGTGACGGCGCCGAGGTCGAGGGCGCCGTCCGGGCCGGGCGGGGTGGGGGCGCAGATGACGGCGGTGCGGACCCGGCCGAGTTCGGCGGGGTCGGTGGCGGGCCGGAAGCCGGCGGACAGCATCCGGCGGATCTCGGCGGCGGTGAGGGAGCCGTCCACGGGGGAACGTCCGGCGGCGAGTTCGGCGACGGCGCGTGGGTCGGTGTCGTAGCCGACGGTGTCGATGCCGGCCGAGGTGGCCGCCCTGGCGAGCGGGAGTCCGTGGTGGCCGAGGCCGATGACGGCGAGATCAGCGGGCATGGGGGATGGGCCGTCCTTCCCAGAAGCCGGGTAGCCGGAGGGGACGCGGTGCGCAAGCCCTGTGGACCGAAGGGGGCGAACGCAATGTCAGACTAAGAGTAAATATGACCGATTTGCGGGATTGTGCGGTCGAAGGTTGCCGAGTGTTATCCACAGGGTGGGGCGGGGGCGGTGGCTGAAGTCGGGGGGCCGGGACAGAATCGAGGGTGTGAGCCGGGCCACAGCGACCCGGTTCGCGTGCTGGAAGCCGGGACGTCGGGAAGTCCGGCAGGTCCGGCAAGTCGGGGGACGACGGGAGGCAGCCACCGTGAGGACAGCGACACTGGGACCCGCCGAGCGCACCGAGGCGCTCGCGGCGATGGCCGAGCGCGAACTGGACGTCCTGGTCGTGGGCGCCGGAGTGGTCGGCGCCGGCACCGCCCTGGACGCCGCCACCAGAGGCCTCGCCACCGGTCTCGTCGAGGCCCGCGACTGGGCCTCCGGCACGTCCAGCCGGTCGAGCAAGCTGATCCACGGCGGCCTGCGCTATCTGGAGATGCTCGACTTCGCGCTGGTCCGCGAGGCCCTGAAGGAGCGCGGCCTGCTGCTCGAACGGCTCGCACCCCATCTCGTGAAACCCGTCCCGTTCCTCTACCCGTTGCAGCACAAGGGCTGGGAGCGGCTGTACGCGGGCTCGGGCGTCGCGCTGTACGACGCGATGTCGGTCTCCTCCGGACACGGCCGC
The DNA here is from genome assembly GCF_041270065.1 of Streptomyces fradiae. Taxonomy (NCBI): domain Bacteria; kingdom Bacillati; phylum Actinomycetota; class Actinomycetes; order Kitasatosporales; family Streptomycetaceae; genus Streptomyces; species Streptomyces fradiae. Next base: position 4,842,189 of record NZ_CP065958.1, read on the forward strand.
GGCCTCCCGGTGCACCGGCACCTCAGCCGCCGCGGCGCCCTGCGGGTCGCCCCCTGCCTGCGCAAGGACGCCCTGGTCGGCGCCCTGCAGTACTACGACGCACAGATGGACGACGCCCGCTTCGTCACCACCCTGGTCCGCACCGCCGCGAGCTACGGGGCGCGGGTGGCCAGCCGGGCCCGGGTCGTCGGCTTCCTGCGCGAGGGCGAGCGGGTGGTCGGCGCCCGCGTCCAGGACGTCGAGGCCGGCGGGGAGTACGAGGTCAGGGCCCGTCAGATCGTCAACGCCACCGGGGTGTGGACCGACGACACCCAGGCCCTCATCGGCGAGCGCGGCCAGTTCCACGTCCGCGCCTCCAAGGGCATCCACCTCGTCGTGCCCAAGGACCGCATCCACTCCACCACCGGACTCATCCTGCGCACCGAGAAGTCCGTGCTCTTCGTCATCCCCTGGGGCCGGCACTGGATCATCGGCACCACCGACACCGACTGGGACCTCGACAAGGCCCACCCGGCCGCCTCCAGCGCCGACATCGACTACCTCCTGGAACACGTCAACAGCGTGCTCGCCACCCCGCTCACCCGCGACGACGTCCAAGGGGTCTACGCGGGCCTGCGGCCCCTGCTGGCCGGCGAGTCCGACGCCACCAGCAAGCTCTCCCGCGAACACACCGTGGCCCACCCGGTGCCCGGCCTGGTCGTGGTGGCCGGCGGCAAGTACACGACCTACCGGGTGATGGCCCAGGACGCCGTCGACGAGGCCGTCCACGCCCTCGACAAGCGGGTCGCCGCCTGCGTCACCGAGGACACCCCGCTGCTCGGCGCCGAGGGCTACCGGGCGCTGTGGAACGCGCGGGCGGGCATCGCCGCCCGGGCCGGCCTCCACGTGGCCCGGGTCGAGCATCTGCTGGGCCGCTACGGCTCCCTGACGGAGGAGATCCTCGACCTGATCGCCGCCGACCCGGCCCTCGGCGCCCCGCTCCCCGCCGCCGAGGACTATCTGAAGGCCGAGATCGTCTACGCCGCCTCGCACGAGGGCGCCCGCCACCTCGACGACGTCCTCACCCGGCGCACCCGCATCTCCATCGAGACCTTCGACCGGGGCACCCGCAGCGCCCGCGAATGCGCCGAACTCATGGCCCCGGTGCTCGGCTGGGACGCCCGGCAGATCGACAAGGAGGTCGAGCACTACGAGAAAAGGGTCGAGGCCGAGCGCGAATCCCAGCGCCAGCCCGACGACCTGACGGCGGACGCGGCCCGCCTCGGAGCACCGGACATCGTGCCCATCTGACCCGATAGGGGCACTTCCCGGGGGTGGCCGGCGTTCTCGGAGTGCGGACCCGGGGGAGTCACCGGTCCCGGAGTGAGGGACAATGAGCTCTCTTCCAGGGCTGGTTGCCGCATCGCGCGGGAGCGCCGGACGCGGGCGAGAAACAGGGATCGCAGAGGGGACGCATGTCGGAGGCGGAGCAGTCGCGGGACACGGGGCAGGACCCCCGGCGGGACTCCGCCGCGGGCGCCGCCACCGACGGCGACCGGGGCGCGGTCCCGGCCGCGCGCAAGGCGGAGCGGGACGAGGCGGCGACCGTCGTGGACGCGGGTGCCGCGGCGGGCGGTGCGTCAGGCGCGGGTGCCGCGCGGGCGGACGGACCGGCCGACGGAGCCGAACCGCCCGCCGGGCGGGCTTCGGCGGATGCCGGCGCGGGTGCCGCGCCGGCGGCCGGGGCGGCGGGCGGTTCTGCGGACACGTCCGGGGACGGGCCTGCCGGCGCCAAGGCCGACGAGCCGGCTGGGGACGGTGGGCGCGGGGACGCGCCGAAGGACGCCGTCGCCGACGCCGCGCCGGTCGGGCTGACCAAGGCCGCGCCCAAGTCCGGGACCGGGAACGAGGCTGCGGCCGAGACCAGGGCTGCCGCCCGGTCCGGGGCACCGGCGCCGCAGGTCGGACCCGCCGATGGCGAAGCCGGATCGGCTGCCGGGCGGGCCTCGGCTACGGCGGCCGACCGGGCCGCCGCGCCCGCGGCGCGGCAGCCGGTCGGGCTCGGCAAGGCCACGAGCGCCGCGCGCAGCGGGTCCACCGACGGGGTCGCTCCCGTGGCCGGGTTCGGGGCCGACGCGACCGGAACCGGCGGGCGCACCGGGCGCGCTGACGCCGCGTCCGCCGAGGGGCGGCTGCTCGCCGGGCGGTACCGGCTCGGGGTGGTCCTCGGCCGCGGCGGCATGGGCACGGTGTGGCGGGCGGTCGACGAGACCCTCGGCCGGACCGTCGCCGTGAAGGAGCTCCGCTTCCCCAACAGCATCGACGACGACGAGAAGCGTCGGCTCATCACCCGCACCCTGCGCGAGGCCAAGGCCATCGCCCGGATCCGCAACAACGGCGCCGTGACCGTCTACGACGTGGTCGACGAGGACGACCGCCCGTGGATCGTCATGGAGCTCATCGAGGGCAAGTCCCTCGCCGACGCCGTGCGCGAGGACGGCACGCTCACCCCGCGCCGCGCCGCCGAGGTCGGCCTCGCCATCCTCGACGTGCTGCGCTCCGCGCACCGCGAGGGCATCCTGCACCGCGACGTGAAGCCGTCCAACGTGCTCATCGCCGAGGACGGCCGGGTCGTCCTCACCGACTTCGGCATCGCCCAGGTCGAGGGCGACCCCTCGATCACCTCCACCGGCATGCTCGTCGGCGCGCCCTCGTACATCTCGCCCGAGCGCGCCCGCGGCCACAAGCCCGGCCCCGCCGCCGACCTGTGGTCGCTCGGCGGACTTCTCTACGCCTCCGTCGAGGGCAGCCCGCCCTACGACAAGGGCTCCGCCATCGCCACCCTCACCGCGGTGATGACCGAACCGGTCGACCCGCCGAAGAACGCCGGGCCGCACCTGGAGAAGGTCATCTACGGCCTGCTCGCCAAGGACCCCGACCAGCGGCTCGACGACAGCGGCGCCCGCGCCCTGCTGCGCGCCGTCCTCGACGCGCCCGAGGCACCGCCGGAGCCCTCGCCCGAGGCGACCCGGATCGTGCCGCTGCCCCCGCTCCCCGAGAACCCGCCGGCCGCCCCCGAGGCGAAGCCCGCCGAGGCGGTCGCCGAGCGGATGCGCGGCGCCCTGAAGTCGGTGCGCAACGCCTCCGCGGCCCGCCCGGAGCCGCAGCGCCCGGCCACCGGCCCCGGTACCCCGGGCCGGCCCGCGCCCACCCGGGCCTCGCTCACCGACGTCGTCCCGCGCCGCACCCTGGTGATCATCGCCGCGGTCGTCGTCGCCGCACTGCTCGGCACGATCCTGTACGTCGCCCTCGGCGGCGGGGACGCCGCCGACCAGGGCAAGGGCGGCACCGACGGCGGCACCACCGCCTCCGCCGGCACCGACGGGCAGAACAAGGACAAGACCTCCGGCGACCCGAGCCAGCAGGGCAGCGGAGGCCAGCCGGCCGACACCGGCGGCGGCCAGAGCGGCACCACGCCCTCCGGACAGCCCGGCGGCGGCGACCAGGACGGCGACCAGGGCGACGACACCGGCGGCGGCACGGGAGCCAAGCTGCCCGCCGGCTATGTCATGGTGAGCAACGACCGCTTCCACTTCTCCATGGCGATGCCCTCCTCGTTCAGGATGACCGCCATAGCGGGCGAGAACTCGGGCGGGATATTCAACGCCTCCAAGGGCTCGTTCCCGCGCGTCCAGGTCGACTTCAACGCCAGCCCGAAGGACGACGCGGCCGCCGCCTGGCGCGCCGCCATGGCCGGCGTCGCCGCCAGCAGCAACGGGTACAAGCACATCGGCATAGGGCCGGTCTCCTACAAGGGCTATCCGACCGTCGCGGACTGGGAGTTCGAGCGCACCCAGGCCGGGCAGCGGATCCACGTCCTCAACCGCGGCTTCAAGGTCGACGCCGACCACGGCTACTCGATCATGATCAGCTGCCAGGCCGACGCCTGGAACGAGGCGGAGTGCAAGACCCTGCGGGAGACCGCGTTCGTCACGTTCAGCCCCAAGGACTGAACGGCGCACGTATCGTGAGAGGCCCCGCCCGACACCGTGAGGGCGGGGCACGGGGGACAGCAGGCGCGTGGGGAGGCGTCGTGGACGACTACGCCGGAAGGGTGCTCGCGGACCGCTACCGCCTGCCCCTGCCACCGCCGGACGCGTACGAGGCCGAATCCGCGGAGACCCGCGCCTTCGACACCTACAGCGGCCAGGAAGTGCGCATCCGTCAGGTGCCGCTGCCCGAGATCGTCGACGCCGAACTCCTCGACGACCGGCCCTACACGGAGCCCGGCCGGGCCACCCGCCGCCCCGCCGACCCGACCGTCCGGCGCGCCGTCGAGGCGGCCCAGGCCGCCGCCCGGATCCCCGACCACCCGCGCCTCGACCAGGTCTTCGACGTGTTCGCCGAGGCCGGTTCGCTGTGGATAGTGAGCGAGTTCGTCGCCGCCGTCCCGCTCTCCGAACTTCTCGCCGAGGGCCCGCTCAGCCCCTACCGCGCCGCCGAGATGGGCGCCGACCTGCTCACCGCCCTGCGCGCCCTGCACGCCCACGGCTGGACCCACCGCAACGTCACCGCCCGCACCGTCCTCGTCTGCGACGACGGCCGGGTCGTCCTCACCGGCCTCGCCGCCGGCGCCGCCGAGGAGGCCCTCTGCGGCTACGCCCCGGTGCCGGACGAGGACGAGCCGGACGACTTCCCGGTGTACCCGGAGACGCCGGAGCCGTACGAGCACGAGGCCGAGGCCCACGAGGCCGACCCGGAGCCGTACGAGGCCGAGGCGTACGAGACCGAGGCCTACGACCCGTACGAGACCGAGGCGTACGCGGAGTTCGGCGGCGGCACCGTGCTGCCCCCGGCCCGGGAGCCCGAGGAGGGTGACCCGGACGAGGCCTATCCCGACGAGGCCTATCTGGCCGGAACGGCACCCGACGAGGCCTACCTCGACGGGCCCGGCCGCGCCCCGGACGCTCACGAGGGCGACGACGAGGACCCCGATGACGGTCCCGAGGCGCCCGGTGCCACCGGATACGGACCGCACGGCGGTACCCCGTACGGCCCCGGGCGCGCCGCTCGGCCCGAGCTGCCCGCGGCGTCGGTCGTGCCCGCGCCCGCCGTGCCGCCCGCCGGTGATCTGCGCCAGGCGCGCGCGGGGGCCATCGCCGCGTACCGCGCGGGCGCCCGCGCCGCCGCCCGGATCGGCGAGACCGGCGCCCTCCCGGCCCAGCGCCCCGCCGAGCCCGCCGGACCCGAGCAGCCGGAGCAGCCGGAGCAGTCCAACGAACCCGCGGGGCCGCCCGCCGGGCCGCCCGCCCCGCCCGAGCCCCAGTGGTGGACCCGGGTCGGCGAGGACGACGACGATGACGGGGACGACGACGAGACGGGCGGCACGTACGGGCGCACGCCGCCGCCCCGCGCGTATCTGAAGGGGAACTGGACCGACGGCCCGCACGCCTCCCGCGACGGCGGCCGTTCCCTCCCGGCCGGCGGCGGTTCCGCGCTGCCCGCGCTCCCCGCCGGGTACCGGGCGGCCATGCCCGAGCCGGCCGCCGCGCCCGCCGGGCCGTCGGAGCCCGGCGCCGGCAGCCGTGTCGCCGACGCGTACCGCGGCCCGGCCACCCGGCTCGCCGCCGAGCGGGCCCGGCAGACCAGGATGGCCGTGGTCGGCGCCGTCACCGAGCGGTGGGCGCCGGAGCAGGCGGGCCCGGTCCACGAGCACTGGCGGCTGGCCCCGCCCATCGGCCCCGCCACCGACCTGTGGGCGCTCGGCGCGCTGCTCTACCGGGCCGTCCAGGGCCACGCCCCGTACCCCGAGGACAGCGCCGCCGAGCTGGTCCAGCTGGTCTGCGCCGAGCCGCCCGCCTTCGCCGAGGAGTGCGGCCCGCTGCGGCCGGTCGTGGAGTCGCTGCTGCGCCAGGACCCCACCGAGCGCCCCGACGTCGAGGAGCTGAGCGGCTGGCTGCGCTCCCTGGTCCGTTCGGCGCCCGAGCCCGAGGCCGGCCTCGGTGTCGTCCCGCTGCCCTCGCCAGACGCCACCCGGCTGCCCATCGTCCGCCGCCGCGGCGAACTGGTGCGCCGCAGACGCGGGGGAGCGGGCGGCGGACGGCACCGCCACCGCCAGGCCAAGGGCCGCACCGGGCGCGACATGCCGTACTCGGCGCACACCGCCCATCAGGCGACGGCGCACGCCTCGACGGCGCACGCCTCGACGGCGTACGCCGCGTACCCCGACGAGGCGGCGCACGAGGAGATACCGCAGCGCGCCTCCCGAGCCCCCCGCGGCCCCGGGCGCCCCTCGGGCTCCCCGCGCTCCCTCGGCCGGACGCTGCTGCTTCTGATTCTGCTGCTGCTCGCGGGAGCCGTCGCGTACGCCGTATGGTTCCTGCCCAAGTCGGGTGAGAGGGCGGACGGTTCCGGCGCGCCCCCGGCGAAGTCCGGCGCCCCGGCCAGTCCCTCGGCGCCGCCCGCCGACGGCGGCGGCCGCCCGACGGCCGGCACCACGACCGCGCCCACCCCGACGAAACCGGCCACCGCCACCCCGCCGGCCGTCGACCCCTCCGCGCCCTCCCTGCGCGCCGGTTACGAGCTGCGCAAGGACCCCGAGGGCTTCCAGGTCGGCGTGGTGCGCGGCTGGCGCCGCAGTCCGATCAACGACGCCGGGCAAGTGCGCTTCACCGGCGGGGACTTCACCCTGATCGTGGTGCCCGGCCGGGACACCGTGGCGGCCAACGGCGCGGACCCGCTGGCGTACCAGCGGACCAAGGAGCGCGAGCTCCAGCCCTGGCGGGACTCGTCCTGGTCCGGCGCCTCCGGTCTGCGCCGGATCGACATCGGCACCCAGGCCATGGCGGTCGGTCAGTTCACCTGGCAGGACAGCACCGGGCGCGAGGTGTTCGTGCGCAACCTCGCCCTGATCCAGGGCGGGAGCTATCACATCGTGCAGGTCATCGGCCCGGAGAACGAGCGCGACAAGGTGTCCGAAATCTACGACCAGGCGGTGAAGGCCTACCGCGCCACCCGCTGACCCCACCCGACGCCGCCTCCCGCCGGCCCCACCGCAACCCGCTGACGGGCGCTCACACAGGGTGGCTTGAAACCGCCTATGGTTACAGGTTGTTCCCAAAGCCCGCCCCGAGGTTCCGCACGCCGTCCTCCCCTCCGTAATCTTGTCTCCGAAGCGACCAAGCGGGGGCACGTGGAACACTCTGAGAGCGCCGGGACCGGGCTGTTGCTGGCCGGGCGCTACCGGCTGGCCGAGTCCATCGGACGCGGCGGCATGGGCAAGGTCTGGCGCGCCCACGACGAGGTGCTGCACCGGGTCGTGGCCGTCAAGGAGTTGACGGCGGGCCGGTTCGTGGCCGAGGCCGATCGACTGGTTCTGCACGCCCGGACCCAGAAGGAGGCCCGGGCGGCCGCCCGGATCACCCACCCGGGCGTCGTCACCGTGCACGACGTCCTGGAGCACGACGACCGCCCGTGGATCGTCATGCAGTACGTGGACGGGCCCTCGCTCGCGGACGCGACCAAGGAGGCCGGGCCGATCGTGCCGCGCGAGGCGGCCAGGATCGGTCTGCACGTCCTCGGCGCGCTGCGCGCCGCGCACGCCGCCGGGGTGCTGCACCGCGACGTGAAGCCGGGCAACGTGCTGCTCGCGCGCGACGGCCGGGTGCTCATCACCGACTTCGGGATCGCCGCCATCGAGGGCGACTCCTCGATCACCCGCACCGGCGAACTCGTCGGCTCCATCGACTATCTGGCGCCCGAGCGGGTGCGCGGCGGCGACCCCGGCCCGGCCTCCGACCTGTGGTCGCTCGGCGCCACGCTGTACGCGGCGGTGGAGGGCAACTCGCCGTTCCGCCGCAGCTCGCCGATCAGCACCATGCAGGCCGTGGTGACGGAGGAGGCGCCGTACCCGGAGCGGGCCGGCGCGCTCGCGCCCGTGATCGTGGCGCTGCTGCGCAAGGACCCCGACCAGCGCCCGCAGGCCGACGAGGCCGAGCGGATGCTGCTCGACGCCATGGAGGGGCGAGCGCCGCAGTCCGCGCAGGCGTACGTGCCGACCCAGCGGATCGAGGCCGAGGAGCTGGCCGCCGCCGCGCCCGGGACGACGACCCCGCTGCCCGTACCGTACGAGGAGCAGCTCGCCGGCCCCGCCCAGGCCCCCGGCACCGCCCACGCCCCCGAGCCCCGTCAGCCCGTTCCGCACCCCGTTCACGCCCCGGTCGGCGCGCCGCCCGGCGCGACCGTCCCCGGTGGTCTGCCGCCGGGCGCCGGCCGGCCCTCCGGCGGGGGCCAGTCCTCCGGCGGGGGCCGCGGGCGCTGGCGCCCCGCCCTGCTCGCCGCCGTCCTCGCGGGCCTGCTCGCGGGCGGCGCGGTCTTCGTCGCGATGACGCAGTTCGGCGACAAGGGCGACCCGACCGGTCAGCACGGCACGAAGGACCCGTCCCAGGGCTCCTCGAAGGACCCCGCCGACGATCCGGCCAAGGGCGACGTCCCGGCCGGCTGGCACCGGGTCCAGGACCCGAAGGGCTTCAGCCTGGTCGTCCCCGACGGCTGGAAGCGGCAGAAGGACGGCGACCAGATCGACTACACCCCGGACAACGGCAAGCACCGCATCCGGATCAGCATCGACCCCTCGCCCGACTTCGAGAACCCCTACATGCACGTCCTCGACCTGGAGAAGACGCTCAAGAAGCGGCTCGACTACCAGCGGATCCTGCTGAACCAGAACACCTACCGGGACCAGGTCAAGTCCGCGCGGTGGGAGTTCAGCTGGACCGAGAAGCAGGAGTTCCCGGGTCCCCGGCACGCGATCGACCAGATCTACTACGCGGACGACGGCACCGAGTACGCCCTGTACATGGCCTCGCCGGAGGAGAGCTGGGAGACCACCCGGGAGCAGTTCGACGTCGTGACGCAGCACTGGCAGGCCCCGGGCGGCCAGTCGGACTGAGCGGACGGGGCGGACGGAGCGAGCAGCCTGAGTAGAGGCGAATCGCACGCCCGACCGGACACAAGCCCCTGATCAGGGCTTATGTGCCAGCGAACACTGGCACGATGTGCGCACCCGGTGAAAACGCGTTACCGACGGGTACCCAAAGCCGGGAATGCCGCCTACCCTCGCCCTCATGACGGACTCGCAGGCACCCTCCACCACGGTCACGGCAACGGCCACCGCCACCCCGGCCCCGGCGACCCCCGGCACCAACCCCGTCGCCGCCGCCCCCGCCGGTGCGCGCACCGCCGCCGGCGTGGTCACGCCCGAGCTGGTCGCCCGGCTCACCCGCGGGGTCGCCGGCTCCGGCCGTACCGCCAACCACACCCCCTTCACCGGGGAGAAGCTGGCGGACCTGCCCGAGGCCACCCCCGAGGACGTCGCCGAGGCCTACCGCCGCGCCCGCGCCGCCCAGGCCGCCTGGGCCGCGACCCCCGTCAAGACCCGCGCCGGCGTGCTGCTGCGCTTCCACGACCTGGTCCTCCGGCGCCAGTCCGAGGTCCTCGACCTCATCCAGCTGGAGACCGGCAAGGCCCGGCTGCACGCCCACGAGGAGGTGCAGGCCGTCGCCGTCGCCGCCCGCCACTACGGCCGCAAGGCCCCCTCGTACCTGCGTCCCAAGCACCACACCGGCGTCGTCCCGACCCTCACCAAGGTCACCGAGCTGCGCCAGCCGCGCGGGGTCGTCGGCCAGATCGCGCCCTGGAACTACCCCCTGGAGCTGTCGGTCGGCGACGCCCTGCCCGCCTTCGTCTCCGGCAACGCCGTGGTCATGAAGCCGGACACCGAGACCGCGCTGACCGCCCTGTGGGCCCGCGACCTGCTGATCGAGGCCGGTCTCCCCGCCGAGGTCTTCCAGGTCGTGCTCGGCGAGGGCCCGGTCGTCGGCCCCGAGGTCGTCAAGCACGCCGACTACGTCTCCTTCACCGGCTCCACCCGCACCGGCCGCGAGGTCGCCCAGGGCGCCGCCGCCCGTCTGGTCGGCGTCAGCCTGGAGCTCGGCGGCAAGAACGCCATGCTGGTCCTCAAGGACGCCGACGTCGAGAAGGCCGCCGCCGGCGCCGTCCGCGCCTGCTTCTCCTCCGCCGGCCAGCTGTGCATCTCCATCGAGCGGCTGTACGTCCACGAGTCGATCGCCGACGACTTCGTCGCCCGGTTCGCCGCCCGCACCAAGGCCATGCGGCTCGGCAACTCCCTCGCGTACGGCGCCGAGATGGGCTCCCTGGTCGGCGAGCGCCAGCTGGAGACCGTCACCCGGCACGTCGAGGAGGCCGTCGCCAAGGGCGCCAAGCTGGTCGCCGGCGGCGTCGCCCGGCCCGACATCGGCCCGTACTTCTTCGAGCCGACCATCCTCGACGGCGTCGACGCCCCGATGGCCGTCTGCACCGAGGAGACCTTCGGCCCGGTCGTCTCGATCTACCGCTTCCGGGACGAGGACGAGGTCGTCGCGCTCGCCAACGCCACCCCGTACGGCCTGAACTCCTCCGTCTGGACCACCGACTCCCGCCGGGGCCACGCGGTGGCCGCCCGGCTGCGCACCGGCACCGTCAACATCAACGAGGGGTACGCGCCCGCGTACGGCAGCGTGCAGTCCCCGATGGGCGGCATGAAGGACTCCGGCCTCGGCCGGCGCCACGGCTCCGAGGGCATCCTCAAGTACACCGAGGCCCAGACCGTGGCCCAGCAGCGGCTGCTCCCGCTCGCGCCCTCCTTCGGGATGGACGACGAGAAGTACGCCGCCTTCATGAGCACCTCCCTGAAGGTCATGAAGGCCCTGCGCCTCCGCTGACGCCCTGACGTCCTTCCCCGATCACCCCTTTCTCGTACGAGGAGAGCCATGACCGCGGTACCCCCTGCCCAGAATCAGGCCGAGGACGGTTCGTACGACTACGACGTCGTGGTCGTCGGCTCCGGCTTCGGCGGCTCGGTCACGGCCCTCCGGCTCACCGAGAAGGGCTACCGGGTCGGCGTCCTGGAGGCCGGCCGCCGCTACACCCGCGAGAGCCTGCCGAAGAACTCCTGGGACCTGAAGAACTTCCTCTGGGCCCCGACCCTCGGTCTCTACGGCATCCAGCGCATCCATCTGCTCGGCAACGTCATGGTGCTCGCGGGCGCCGGCGTCGGCGGCGGCTCGCTCAACTACGCCAACACCCTCTACGAGCCGCTCGCCCCGTTCTTCGACGACCCGCAGTGGAAGGACATCACCGACTGGCGCGACGAGCTCGCCCCGTACTACGACCAGGCCAAGCGGATGCTGGGCGTCCGGCTCAACCCGACGATGACCCCGTCCGACGTGCACCTGAAGGCCACCGCCCAGGCCATGGGCATCGGCGACACCTTCCACATGGCCCCGGTCGGCGTCTTCTTCGGCGACGGCTCCGACGCGGACGGTACGGCGAAGGCGCGGCCGGGCGGCGAGGTCGCCGACCCGTACTTCGGCGGCGCGGGCCCGGCCCGCAAGGCCTGCACCGAGTGCGGCGAGTGCATGACCGGCTGCCGGCACGGCGCCAAGAACACCCTCAACGAGAACTACCTCTACCTCGCCGAGAAGGCCGGCGCGGTCGTCCACCCGATGACCACCGTGGTCGCCCTCACCGAGGACTCGCGCGGCGGCTACGCCGTGAAGACGCTGCCCACCGACAACCGCAAGAAGGGCGCCGGACGCACCTTCACCGCCCGCCGGGTGGTCGTCGCGGCCGGTACGTACGGCACCCAGACCCTGCTGCACCGGATGAAGGACACCGGACTCCTTCCCCACATCTCCGGCCGCCTCGGCGAGCTGACCCGCACCAACTCCGAGGCCCTGGTCGGCTCGCAGACCACCGACCGCCGCTACCGCAAGCGGCACGGCAAGGAGCGCGCCGACTTCACCAAGGGCGTCGCGATCACCTCGTCCATCCACCCTGACGAGAACACCCACATCGAGCCGGTCCGTTACGGCAAGGGCTCCAACTCCATGGGCGGCCTCACCGTCCTCCAGGTGCCCTACGGCGCGCACCGGGTCCGCAAGTGGCTCCTGGAGATCGTCAAGCACCCGACCCTCGCGCTGCGGTCGCTGTCCAACCGCCGCTGGTCGGAGCGCACCATCATCGGCCTGGTCATGCAGTCCCTGGACAACTCCCTGACCACCTTCCGCAAGCCCGGCGGCCTCGGCAAGGGCCTGCTCACCGCCCGCCAGGGGCACGGCGCGCCCAACCCGACCCAGATCGAGGCCGCGACCCGCGCCGCCTCCCTGATGGCCGAGGAGATCAACGGCTTCGCCGGCTCCAACGTCGGCGAGCTGATGGGCACCCCGCTGACCGCCCACTTCCTGGGCGGCTGCCCGATCGGCGCCGACGCCGAGTCCGGCGTCATCGACCCGTACCACCGGCTCTACGGCCACCCGGGCATCTCGGTGGTCGACGGCGCGGCCGTCTCCGCCAACCTCGGCGTCAATCCCTCGCTGACGATCACGGCGCAGGCCGAGCGGGCGATGTCCTTCTGGCCGAACAAGGGCGAGCAGGACCCGCGGCCGGGCCAGGGCGAGGCGTACGTACGGGTCGCGGCCGTCCAGCCGGCCTCCCCGGCCGTCCCGGCGGAGGCCTTCGGCGCGCTGAAGCTGCCGTTCCTGGGCATCCCGGCGGTCCCGCCGAAGAAGGCCTGAACGGATCACGGGAGACCCCGGCCGGACTCCGGAAAATGGAAAGGGCGCTGCACCCCCCTCCGAGTGCAGCGCCCCTCCAGCTTTCGGGTGGTGCTGCATAGATGACCGGTGACCTGGGGGATTGGTTGTAGCCCGCTCACGAGATCTTTATGTGACGCGCGTCACGTGGGGCGGGGGCGTACAACACAGGGGCCCCGCGTCGCGATTCCGGTCGCGGGCGCGGGGCCCCTGGAAGCGGCACCGGCGTCAGGGCTGCGGCGGTGCCTGGGGAACGGCGCCGGGGGGTGGAGCGCCGTGGTGGTGTCGGGGGTTCGTGGGGTGTGAGGCTCGTGGGGGAGCGGGACGGGGGTCTCGGATCGGGGGTCCTGGATCGATCGGCCGGTTGCGGCCGGCCCCGGGCGTCCCCGGGACCGACCGCCCTTGATGGGTGACCGGGCTGCTGTCCCCTGCCGTCCGGTCACATGCGCTGGGGCGAGGTCCCACGACGCACCAGAGGTACGTCACACGCCCCAGCGAAGCCACGCGTGGTCTTTTTTGGGCCCGCCCCTGGCTGGCACGGACAACACGCCCAACGAAGGGGTGCCGGGCGCGGTCACGCGCCGTACGGGTGAGAACGGCACCGAACTCGGGTGCGGGGGCGCACCCTCGTGGTCCACGGACCTCGGCTCAGACGCGGCCGCGGCACAGCTCCAGCATCGTCATCGCGAGCGCCGTGCCCGGCTTGCCCAGGGCGTCGCGGTAGTGGCCGAGCACCTCCATCTCGCGGGCGAGGTTCACCCGCCGGCCGCCGGAGGAGATCCGGGCCTCCTGGATGACGGCCGAGACGGCCATCCGTTCCTGGATCAGACCGATGATCCGGTCGTCGAGCGCGTCGATGCGCTCGCGGGCGTCGCCGATCAGGGCCGCGGCCTCGGCGGTCCGGGCGCCGGTCTGCTCGGTGACGGTCCGGGCGGTGGCGGTCTGCTGGGGGACCGTGGTGGTCTGCGTGCTCATGGTGGGCTCCTCGGGGTGTCGGGTCCGGGAGCCCCGGGGCCGGTGGCCCGGGACAAGCAGAACGCCCCGGGCCTTGTCGGCCCGGGGCGCCTGGGAAGTCGCTTGTCAGTTGCTCAAGCAGCACGACCATGGCAGCCGGTGGGCCGGTTGCCATAGGTAAAGACGAAGGTCGTGAGCTTGCGCATGGCCCCAGTATGGACCCCGCGCGGAAGCCGGGGGCAACCCGGGTTCGGATGGTGAGACGAAAGCCGGCCGCGGCGCGCCGGTAGAATCGACAAATAGCCCCCTTCGGGGGAACCCCCCGGGGAACCCCTCCTACCGCCGGAAGGCCGCCGTAGTGTCATCAGCGCCCCCCGCTGCCGCGCCCGACGTCACCAACCCGGACGTAGTCCTCGTTGTCGACTTCGGGGCCCAGTACGCCCAGCTCATCGCCCGACGCGTCCGTGAGGCGCGGGTCTACAGCGAGATCGTCCCGTCCACCATGCCGGTGGCCGAGATGCTGGCCAAGAACCCGAAGGCGATCATCCTGTCCGGCGGCCCGTCGTCGGTCTACGCCGAGGGCGCCCCGCGCCTCGACCGCGAGATCTTCGAGGCCGGCGTCCCCGTCTTCGGCATGTGCTACGGCTTCCAGCTGATGGCCACCACGCTCGGCGGCACCGTCGACAACACCGGTGCCCGTGAGTACGGCCGCACCCCGCTGCACGTCTCCAAGTCCGGCTCCACCCTCTTCGAGGGCACCCCGGCCGAGCAGTCGGTGTGGATGTCGCACGGCGACGCCTGCTCCGCCGCGCCCGAGGGCTTCGCCGTCACCGCGTCCACCGACGTCGTGCCGGTCGCCGCCTTCGAGAACGACGAGAAGAAGCTGTACGGCGTCCAGTACCACCCCGAGGTGCTGCACTCCACGCACGGCCAGCAGATCCTGGAGCACTTCCTCTACCGCGGCGCCGGCATCGAGCCCACCTGGACGACCGGCAACGTCATCGAGGAGCAGGTCGCGGCCATCCGCGCCCAGGTCGGCGACAAGCGCGCCATCTGCGGTCTGTCCGGCGGCGTCGACTCCGCCGTGGCCGCCGCGCTCGTCCAGAAGGCCATCGGCGACCAGCTCACCTGCGTCTACGTCGACCACGGTCTGATGCGCAAGGGCGAGACCCAGCAGGTCGAGAAGGACTTCGTCGCCGCGACCGGCGCCCGCCTGGTGGTCGTCGACGCGGAGAAGCGCTTCCTCGACGCCCTCGCCGGCGTCTCCGACCCGGAGACCAAGCGGAAGATCATCGGCCGCGAGTTCATCCGCGTCTTCGAGCAGGCGCAGCTGGAGATCCTCCAGGAGGAGGGCCCCGAGGTCGCCTTCCTGGTCCAGGGCACCCTGTACCCGGACATCGTCGAGTCCGGCGGCGGCACCGGCACCGCCAACATCAAGTCCCACCACAACGTGGGCGGACTCCCCGACGACATCGAGTTCGAGCTCGTCGAGCCGCTGCGGCAGCTCTTCAAGGACGAGGTCCGCATGGTCGGCCAGGAGCTCGGCCTGCCGGACGAGATCGTCCAGCGCCAGCCGTTCCCCGGCCCCGGCCTCGGCATCCGCATCGTCGGCGAGGTCACCAAGGAGCGCCTGGACCTGCTGCGCGAGGCCGACGCCATCGCCCGCGAGGAGCTGACCGCCGCCGGTCTCGACCGCGAGATCTGGCAGTGCCCGGTCGTGCTGCTCGCCGACGTCCGCTCCGTCGGCGTCCAGGGTGACGGCCGCACCTACGGCCACCCGATCGTGCTGCGCCCGGTGTCCTCCGAGGACGCCATGACCGCCGACTGGTCGCGCCTGCCGTACGAGGTGCTCGCCCGCATCTCGACCCGCATCACCAACGAGGTCGCCGACGTCAACCGCGTCGTCCTCGACGTGACCAGCAAGCCGCCGGGCACCATCGAGTGGGAGTAGTCCCTCCCGTACGCGCTGCCGTACGCGCAGCCGTGCGGGATTGAAGCCGTCGGCCCCCGTTTCGCACCGGGGGCGGCGGCTTCGCCGTTTGTCCGTACGGACTCTGGTGAGTTGACCTGCCGGGCGTTACCTTCCGGCGCATGACCGAGATCCCGGCGCCCGCCCCCGCCCCGGCCCCCGTCCCCGTCGACCGGCTCCACTTCGCCATGCCGCCCGTCCACGCGACGGCCGGCGAGGAGCGCGCCCACCGCAAGCAGCGGCTCGCCGCCGCGCTGCGGACCTTCGGGCGGCTCGGTTACGAGGAGGGCGTCTCCGGGCACATCACCGCCCGCGACCCCGAGCACCCCGACTGCTACTGGGTGAACCCCTTCGGCGCCCCCTTCGCCGACCTCACCGCGAGCGATCTCATCCTGGTCAACGGCGCCGGACAGGTCGTGTACGGCGACCACCACGTCAACCAGGCCGCCTTCACCGTGCACGCGGCCGTGCACCGGGCCAGGCCCGACGTGGTCGCGGTCGCCCACACCCACTCCCCGCACGGCCGGGCGCTCGCCGCGCTCGGCGAACTGCTCGACCCGATCACCCAGGAGTCCTGCGCCTTCTACCAGGACCACGCCCTCTACGACGCCTACACCGGGGTCGTCGTCGACCCCGAGGAAGGGCGCCGGATCGCCGTCGCGCTCGGCACCTTCAAGGCCATCGTGCTGCGCAACCACGGACTGCTCACGGTCGGCTCCTCGGTCGACGCGGCGGCCTGGTGGTTCATCGCCATGGAACGCTGCGCCCAGGTACAGCTGACCGCCCGGGCCGCCGGCAAACCGGTCCTGATCGACCACCGCGACGCCGTCGCCACCCGCGAGCAGCTGGGCAGCGACCTGGTGGCCTGGATCAACTACCAGCCGCTGTGGCGGCGGATCAGCCGGGCGGAGCCCGAACTCCTGTCGTAGAACACTCCTTTCCGTCAATGTGATGACTCTTCAATCACTCCCGCGCGAGGGGTGCCGGACCCCGCGAAGGGGCATCGCGTGCGGCACAATTCCCAGGAATCAACAGGCAGTTGACCGATCGGGAAGGGGGCGCGCCATGGCGGTGCAAGAGGCGAGACAGGACGGGGCGTGCCTCGCGGAGGGCGGCGGCTGCCCACACTGCGAACGCTCCGGCCACCGGCGGGCCGTGGCCGCCTTCCTCGCCCGGCGCGACGAGCTCGCCGCCGGCCACGGAGTGCCCGCCGCTCTTGCCCACTCGCCGGTCGCCTCCCGCCAGTGGGTCTCCGACGAGCTGGCCCAGTCCGCCCGTACGGTGGCGGCGCACGGCCCGGCGGCCGGCCACGCCCGCTCCGGCCGGGTCCACCGCGGCACCCTGGCCGCCGTGTGGGGCGCCGTCCTGGCCCTGCTCCTCGGGCAGGCCCTTACCGCCCTCGGCACCGGTTGGACCACGCCGCGCACCGCCGCCCTCGGCGCCGCCGCACTGCTCGCCGCCGCCCTCACCGGCGCGGCCCGGCTGCACCGCGACCGGGGCGGCGTCCTCGCCCCGCTGCTCGGCGAGGACAACCGGCTGTCCACCTCCCGCACCGTCGCCGCCTGCTGGCTCCTCCTCTCCGTCCTCGCCCTGCTCCAGCTCGCCCTCCTCCTCGCCCTCGGCGCCCCCTCCGTGGACCTCGGACTGCGGCGCGGCGCCGGACTGCTCGCCGTCCTCGCCCTCACCGGCTGGACCGTGGTGACCTCCCGGCTCGTGGTGTCGCTGCGGGTGGCCGCCCGCCGGCTGCAGAAGGTCCGCGCCGACCGGCCCCGGCCCGCCGACCTGCTGTGCGACGACGACGGCCGGGCCGACCTCGCCGACGTTCAGTACGTCCTCGTCTCCACCTCCGTCCTCGCCGTCACCGCCGTCCGGCTCTGCCGCGCCCCCGACCGGCTGCCCGAACTTCCCTGGGCCCTGGTGCTCCTCCTCGCCGTCTCGGTGACCTGCCACCTCGCCGCCAAGTGCGCCCAGGGCGGCCGGCCCAAGATCTTCTCGGTGGTCCGCTCCCGCGAGGCGGGCGACCTCGACGCCCCGATCCGCACCGGCGACGACATCGAGATCCGCGGCACCGGCTTCGTCCCGGCCGGCGCCGCCGCCCCCGAGCCGCTGACCCGCCTGGTCGTCCGGGTCGGCCCGGTCCACGCCCATGTCCCGCTGGTCCCCGTCCCCGGCGGCTTCGCCAACCCCACCGACACCGTCCTCACCGTCCCGCTCCCCGCCGACGTGGAACCGGGCCGGGTCGAGGTGTCGGTGGTGACCGCCGCGGGCGTCGAGACCAACCGGGTCACCATCGACGTCCTCGACTGACCGCCGCCAGGCCCCCGGACGGGTCTCCGTCCCTTTCCAGCCCCCTTCCCGCCCCATTTCCCGCTCCTTTCCCGGCCCCGGGAATGTCCCCGCGCGGCGAATGCGGGGAGAATCGTGCCCTGAACGCAGGTACGGGGCTCGGAGAGGTGGCCGGAAGATGGCGGGACGGACGGACGGAACGACCGAGGGCCCGGACTCCGGCGGCCGGTCCGGCGGCTCGGCTCTCCTCACCGGCCCGGGCGTCCCCGGCGGCTGGAAGGCGCTCGCCACCCGCTACGCCCTCGTGCCCCTGCGGATCTTCCTCGGCATCACCTTCATCTACGCCGGACTCGACAAGCTCACCGACTCCTCCTTCCTCGCCGACACCGGCCCCGAGTCCATCGGTGAGGTCATGCGGGGCGTCCGGGACACCTCGGCCCTGCCCGCCCTCGTCGACCTGGCCCTCAAGAGCCCCGTCGGCTTCGGCTACGCCATCGCCCTCGGCGAGCTCGCCGTCGGCATCGGCACCCTCTTCGGGCTCTTCGCCCGGGTGGCCGCGCTCGGCGGGGCGCTGATCTCGCTGAGCCTGTGGCTGACCGTCAGCTGGCAGGTGAACCCGTACTACCTCGGCAACGACCTCGCCTACCTCATGTCCTGGCTGCCGCTGCTGCTCGCCGGCGCCCCCGTGCTCTCGCTCGACGCGCTCCTCGCCGACCGCCGGCGTATGCGATAGGCCGTCCAGGACGTCACGGCCGCGAGGCCGAGGCCCCCGCACAGCACCGGTATCACCAGGTACCAGGCGACGGACCAGGCACCGCTCGCGTCGCCCAGGAACAGCGCCGCAAGGGCGAGCGCCGCCAGGCCCAGGACCAGCCGCCCGGGCCGGAACTCATGAAGCAGCACGGGTGACCTCCACCTGTCCGAGGGCGACCTCCAGGAAGAGGTCGATCGTGCCGCCCGGGGCGACCCCCGGCGGCGGGACGAGCGTCCGGGTCTCGTCCAGGTCCGGCGCGATGTCGATGTCGTCACCCGAGGGGCCCGTCGGCGCGGTCGGCACCACTGGCGGCACCGGCGCCGGTATCGCGCTCGGCGACACCGACGACCGCCCGGGATCCGTCGGGGCCGTCGGGGCGACCGGCGGCACCGGGCGGCTCGGCTGGTCCGGCGGCAGCTGCAGATCGCCCAGGCCCACCTGGGCGCGCAGCGTCACCGTCGCGTTCCGCGGCACGATCACCTCCAGCTTGCCCGCGCCGACCTCCACCCGCGTCGACACCTTCGTCCCCGCCGGGACGGCGAGCCGCGACAGGTCGAGCGTGCCCACTCCGGTGCCCAGCTCGTACTGCGGCTGCACCCCGGCGACCGCCGCCGGCCGCCAGGTCTCCCGGGCCCAGACGGTCGAGATCTCCTTCGGGAGCGCCGAGGCGACCGCGAGGAGACCCGCCGTGAGGACCATCAGACACAGCGTGCCGAACCCGGTGCGGCCGAGGAAGCTGCTGACGAGCAGCCCGACCCCGATCACCCCGAGCGCCGCCGCGAGACCGATCTGCAGACTGGTGCCCAGCGGATGCCCGTCCCACGACAGACCCGTGCCCAGACCGCCGGCCATCAGCGCCAGCAGGAACACCAGGCCGCCGATCGACAGCGGCTCGCCGCCCACCCGGGCCGAGGGCGTCGGACGCCCCGGCAGCGGGGTGCCCCACTGCCCGCCGGGCGTCGGCACCTCCCCGTCGACCCTGCCGTCCTTGTCGACGATCCCGTGCGGGCCCCAGAGATAACCGATGGCGACCTTGCCGGTCGACCCGTCCTTGACGAGCGGGTCCCGCCACCAGGACGGCCACTCCACCAGCGGCGGAGCCTTGGTCTCCGGCGGCGCCTCGGCGACCGCGAGCGCCGCGGCCGCGTCTATCCGGCCGCCCTCCTCGGCCGTCGCGGCGACCGACGGCCGCCGCTGCGACCACACCGCCGCCCCGCTCACCGCGACCGAGAGGATCAGCGCGAACGCCAGCGTCCCCCCGTTCCGCAGCATCGACAGGAAGATCCCGCAGCCCACGAGCGCCATCAGCACCGCGGACAGCGACGAGCCCGACACCCGGCCGGTGAGCAGCCTGCGGCCCTCGTTGTCCTCCTCGCCCGCGAGCGGTATCACCAGCCACGCGAAGCCGTAGAAGATCAGTCCGACGCCGCCCGTCACCGCGAGCACGCCCAGCGCGACGCGGAAGATCACCGGGTCCAGGTCGAAGTGCCGGCCGAGGCCGCCGCACACGCCGGCCACGACCTTCTGCCCGCGCGACCGCCGCAACGGCGGGGCGGGCGGGGCGTCCGCCGGCGGCGGGGCCTCGTGGGGCGAAGGCATGGAACTCGTCATGCGTCCATGGTGACCGCCCGTGACGCCCCGCGGCACCGGGACCGACCCTGCCTTGACCCTGATCTTCCCGGGGCCCCGTACCCCGAGACGGTTCCGGGGCCGATATCCGGGCGGACCCTGATGCCCGAGGGCCGCCGGACGTGTGACGATCGGTGCATGTCCGCATCCGCTCGTGTCACCGACCTCGACGAACCGCCCGTGCGCAAGCTCTACCGCAGCGCCGACGGCCGGTGGCTCGGCGGTGTCGCGCGCGGTCTCGCCGGACACCTCGGCCTGCCGGTGATCTGGGTCCGCGCGTTCTTCGTGGCCCTCATGCTCGCCGACGGCCTCGGAGCGCTGCTGTACGCGGTGTTCTGGATCGTCGTCCCGCTCGGCGTCGGCGGCCGCTCCGCGCCCCGCCCGATGTTCGAGACCACCCCCGACGGCCGCAAACGGCTCCGCAAGCCCGACCGCGGCCAGGTCTTCGCGCTGATCGCGCTGGCCGTCGGCATCTCCGCCTTCGTCGGCAACCTCAACGTGGACAAGCAGGCCGGCCGCTACATCTGGCCCTCGCTGCTGATCGGCGTCGGCGTCGTCCTCGTCTGGCGGCAGGCCGACAACGCGCGGCGGGCCAGCTGGACCGACCCAGGCCGGCGTCGCCGGGTCTTCCAGCTCGCGCGCGGCCTCGTCGGCGTCGGCCTGGTCGGCACCGGACTCGCCGTCTTCATGGTGGTCCGCGGCTCCGCCGCCCAGCTCGGCACCGCGCTGACCGCCGCCGTCGCCGTGCTCACCGGCATAGCCCTGCTCGCCGGGCCCTGGCTGGTGCGCATGTCGCAGGACCTCGGCGAGGAGCGGACGCTGCGCATCCGCGCCCAGGAGCGTGCCGAGGTCGCCGCCCACGTCCACGACTCGGTGCTGCACACCCTCACCCTGATCCAGCGCAACGCCGAGGACCCGGGCGAGGTGCGCCGGCTCGCCCGCGCCCAGGAGCGGGAGCTGCGGAACTGGCTGTACAAGCCGGAGGGCACCGGCAAGGACGAGGACGAGGAGCCCTCGACCCTCGCCGAGGCCGTCAAGCGCGCGGCGGCCGAGGTCGAGGACAAGCACGGCGTGCCGCTGGAGGTCGTGGTCGTCGGCGACTGCCCGCTCGACGAGAAACTGGGCGCGCAGATGCAGGCCGCGCGCGAGGCGATGGTCAACGCCGCCAAGTACGGTGGCGAGGGCGGGCCGGTGCAGGTGTACGCGGAGGTGGAGGGCCGGATGGTCTTCGTCTCCGTGCGGGACCGCGGCCCCGGCTTCGACCTGGACGCGGTGCCGGACGACCGGATGGGCGTAAGAGAATCGATCATCGGCCGGATGCAGCGCAACGGCGGATCGGCACGGCTGAGATCCGTGCCGGGCGGGGGCACCGAAGTGGAGCTGGAGATGGAGAGGGCGGACGGATGAGCGACGGGACCGAGGCCGTGACCGAAGACGGGGCGGCGGCGGACGCGGGGCGCCGGGTGCGGGTCGTGCTCGTCGACGACCACCGCATGTTCCGCACCGGGGTGCAGGCCGAGATCGGCCGCACCGATGTGACGGGCGTCGAGGTGGTCGGCGAGGCCGCCGACGTCGACCAGGCGGTCACCGTGATCACCGCCACCCGACCCGAGGTCGTCCTCCTCGACGTGCACCTGCCGGGCGGCGGCGGCGTCGAGGTGCTGCGCCGCTGCGCCGGCCTGATGGCGGCGGCCGAGAACCCGGTCCGCTTCCTGGCCCTCTCCGTGTCCGACGCGGCCGAGGACGTCATCGGGGTGATCCGGGGCGGCGCCCGCGGCTATGTCACCAAGACGATCACCGGCACCGACCTGGTCGACTCGATCTTCCGGGTCCAGGAGGGCGACGCGGTGTTCTCGCCGCGCCTCGCGGGCTTCGTCCTGGACGCCTTCGCGTCGACCGACGCCCCGCCGGTGGACGAGGACCTCGACCGGCTCACCCAGCGGGAGCGCGAGGTGCTGCGGCTGATCGCCCGCGGCTACGCGTACAAGGAGATCGCCAAGCAGCTCTTCATCTCGGTGAAGACGGTCGAGTCCCATGTCTCGGCGGTGCTGCGCAAGCTCCAGCTGTCCAACCGGCACGAGCTGACCCGCTGGGCCGCCGCCCGCCGCCTCGTCTGACCTCCCGGGGCGGCCTCAGGGGCGGGATCCGGGTCACCCCACCCGGGTCGCGCCCGCGAAGGGCATCTCGTCGATCGGGGCGACCCGCACCGGGGCGCCCGGGCGCGGGGCGTGGATCATCTGGCCGCCGCCGATGTAGAGGCCGACGTGGCTGATGCCGGAGTAGAAGAACACCAGGTCGCCGGGGGCCAGTTCGGAGCGGGAGACCCGGCGGCCGGCGTTGATCTGGGTGTAGGTGGTGCGCGGCAGCGACACCCCGGCCGCCCGCCAGGCGGCCTGGGTGAGCCCCGAGC
The DNA here is from genome assembly GCF_041270065.1 of Streptomyces fradiae. Lineage (NCBI taxonomy): Bacteria > Bacillati > Actinomycetota > Actinomycetes > Kitasatosporales > Streptomycetaceae > Streptomyces > Streptomyces fradiae. The sequence goes on from NZ_CP065958.1 coordinate 4,864,823, forward strand.
AGTCGTAGGCGGACGGCCCGGTCGCGCCCCACACGTACGGCTTGCCGAGCTGCGCCCGGGCGAAGGAGATGGCCGCCGCGGCGCGGCTGGTCGGGGCGGAGATCGGCCCGCGCAAGGTGCCCGCCCGGTCGGCCCGGTCCGCGGCGGCCGGGCCGGCGGAGGAGGCGCCCGCCGCGTCGTGGCTGCCGGCGGCGACGGCGGCCTCGTAGCGGGCCCGTTCCTCGGCGGTGAGCCGGGCGAGCAGGGTCCGCGCGGCGTCCAGCTTGGTCTGCACGGTGGTCTTCTGCCGGCGCAGCTCGGCCTCGTGCGCCCGCAGCTCCGTCAGCCGGCCCTCGGACTGGGCCCGCAGCTGTCGGACGGCGGTGAGCTCACGCCGTACCGCGGTGAGGGCGGCGGCCTGCCGGTCCCCGGCCTTCTCGGCGAGCGCGGCCCGCTCCAGGTACTGGTCCGGGTCCGAGGTCAGCGCGAGCTGGATGGCCGGGTCGAGCCCGCCGGAGCGGTACTGCGCGGCGGCGACCGCGCCGAGCGCGTCGCGGGAGCGGTTGAGCCGCTCGGTCCGCCGGGCGGCCTCGTCGCGCAGCCGGTCGAAGCCGGCCCGTGCCGCGTCGGCCTGCTCCTTCGCCCCGTTGTACTTCTCGGTCGCGACCTCGGCCTCCTCGTACAGCCGGTCGACCTGGGCCTTGACCTGCGCCGGAGTGGGGTTGGGCGCTGCGTGCCCGGAGCCTTCGAAGACGGTCGCGGTGGCCGCCGAGGCGAGGGCCAGGGTGGCGGCGGTGCGGACGGCCTGGCCGCCGAGGGGGGACTGCTTGGGCCTGCGGTGTGCTGCCACGAGGGCGGGTCACATCCTTTCCCTGTGGGGGACGCTGCCCGCCGGGGCCGGCGGCGGCCCGCACAGGGGAACGCGCCGCCGCCGGTTTTCTCGGCGGGGGCGGCCGACAACCGCCGGAGTACGGCGGTGGTGGGGAGCCGGCCACCTGGGGGAGGACGCTAAACCTGGCCCCCGCCCGGCGGCCCGGCGTTGACCGCAATTGGCGCGGGATGGCGTTTCGGGACCGTTCCCGTTCGTCCGGGGCGTTGCTCGGACGGCCCTTCGGGCAGCCCCCTGACCGATGCGCGCCGATGCGCGGGACAAGGTGGACCCGCCCCGAAGCCCCTGCTATGGCCCCGGTTAGGCTCCGCCCCATGGACGTACTCATTCATGTCTTCGTCGCCCTGCACATCATCGGAATCGGCGCGCTGCTCGGCGGATTCCTCACCCAGATGAAGGCGATGGGCGCCGGTACGGCCCGCTTCACCCCGGCGATGCTGCACGGTGCCCTGACCATGCTGGTCACCGGCGTCGCGCTCGTCGGCATACACCAGGCCGAGGGCCACACCGTCAACAACATCAAGATCGGCGTGAAGCTCGCGATCCTGGTCGTCATCCTCGGCCTGGTCTACGTGAAGCGCGACGAGGAGCAGGTCGACAAGGCCCTCTTCGGCGCGGTCGGCGGCCTGACCCTGGCGAACATCTTCATCGCCACCCTCTGGGTCTGAGCCGCCCCGCAAGCATCGCCCCCGTGCGCCCCGCCTGACGCTCAGGCCGGGCGCACGCTGCCGTAGATCGGCATGTAGTAGATCGACTCCTCGCGGACGTAGGCGCCCGGCTTCGGGGCGTGGATCATCTTGCCGCCGCCGATGTAGATGCCGACGTGGCTGATGTCGTCGTAGAAGAAGACGAGATCGCCGGGGAGCAGGTCGGCGGTGGCGACCCGGGTGCCGACCTTCACCTGGTCCCAGGTGGTCCGGGGGAGGTCGACGCCGGCGGCGCGCCAGGCGGCCTGGGTGAGGCCGGAGCAGTCGTACGACTCGGGGCCGGTCGCGCCCCACACGTACGGCTTGCCGATCTGGGCACGGGCGAAGGCCAGCGCCTCGGCGGCCTTCGTCGCGTACGAGGAGTCGCCGGTCGGCGGCGGCGTCGTGGGCGTCGGGTCCGGCGTGGGCGTGGTGGGCGTGGGGGTGGCCTCCTTGCGGGCCGCCTCCTCGGCCGCCGCCTTCGCGGCCGCCTCCGCCTTGGCCTTCTCCTCCGCCTTGCGGCGCGCCTCGGCCTCCCGCTTGCGCTCCAGCTCCGCGAGCCGCGCCTTCTCCTCGGCCGTCAGCTTCGCGAGCAGCGTGCGCGCCTCGGCGAGCTTGCCCTGCACGGTCTGCTTGGTGCGCCGCAGCTTGTTCTGCGAGGCGGTGAGGGCGGCCAGGCTCCGGGTGGCCTCCTGCCGCTGCTTCGCGGCGGCGGCGCGCTGGGACTCGTACGTCCGGACCGCCTCGCGCTGCTGCTGCGACAGCCGGTCCATCAGGTGGGTCTGGTCGAAGTAGTCCTGCGGGCTGTCCGCGAAGATCAGGGTGGCGGTCGGGCCGACCGCCCCGCCCCGGTACTGGGCCGCCGCGTACGCGCCGAGCGCGCGCCGCGAGGTGTTGATCTCGTCGGTGCGGCGGGCCACGTCGTCGAGGACCTTGGCAAGCTCGCGCCGCTGCCGGTCGGTGGCCTCCTTGGCCCGGTCGTACTCCTGGGTGGCCACGCCGGCCTCCCGGTACAGCTGGTCGACCTTCTCCTTGATCTCCTCGACCGTGGGCTTGGCCGCGGGCGCGGGCGCCGCCGGGGCGGCCTGCGCGCTCTGCCCGGACAGCAGGGTCACCGAGGCGAGCGCGGCCGTCGTGACACCGACGGCGGAGGACTGGGGACGGGTGGTGCGCGGCTTGCGATGGGTCGCCAAGGCCGGCATCTCCTTCCGTGGACGCCGGCACGCGACGGCCCGAGTGGCGTGGGGGTGGGCCGGGTACGACGTGGGTCGGCGTGGGCCGCCCGCTCGGCGTGGTTCGCCGACGGTGGAGTGCGGTAGGGGACGGGCTGCTTGGGCGTGCACGCTAGCGACCCCTGGGACGGGTGGGAAGCCCGGTGCGCCTTATGTCCGATACATTTTCGTGACCTGAAGCGGATCGTCGCCCTCCGTGAGATCGCGGTCACGTAGGCGGTCGCGTTCGCGGGACCGGGACCGGCTGTCAGTCCGGCGCCCTAGACTCGTTAGGCGATGAGCAACAGCCTCTTTGACGACAGCTTCCTGGCGAGCCTCCAGCACCACGCGGAGGAGCCCCCGCCCCTGCCCGAGGACGACGAGCACGGCGCCCCCGCCGCGGAGGAGGTCCCGCACGACCTCTTCGGGGAGCACTTCGACGCGCCCCCGGCCGGCCGCGACGCCTACTACCGCGACGGTGCCCACCGCCCCGTCGCGGACCCCGCCGCGCTCCTGGACGGGCTCAACGAGCAGCAGGCGGCCGCCGTCGTCCACACCGGCTCGCCGCTGCTCATCGTCGCGGGCGCGGGCTCCGGCAAGACCCGGGTGCTCACCCACCGCATCGCGTATCTCCTGGGCACCCGGCACGTCCACCCCGGCCAGATACTCGCCATCACCTTCACCAACAAGGCCGCCGGCGAGATGAAGGAGCGCGTCGAGCAGCTCGTCGGCCCGCGCGCCAACGCCATGTGGGTGTCCACCTTCCACAGCGCGTGCGTGCGCATCCTGCGCCGCGAGTCGAAGAAGCTCGGCTTCACGTCCTCCTTCTCGATCTACGACGCCGCCGACTCCAAGCGCCTGATGGCGCTGGTCTGCCGCGACCTGGACCTCGACCCGAAGAAGTTCCCGCCGAAGTCCTTCAGCGCCAAGATCTCCAACCTGAAGAACGAGCTGATCGACGAGGAGACCTTCGCCGACCAGGCCGCCGACGGTTTCGAGAAGACCCTCGCCGAGGCCTACCGGATGTACCAGGCCCGGCTGCGCGAGGCCAACGCGCTGGACTTCGACGACATCATCATGACGACGGTCCACCTGCTCCAGGCCTTCCCGGACGTCGCCGAGCACTACCGCCGCCGCTTCCGGCACGTCCTCGTCGACGAGTACCAGGACACCAACCACGCCCAGTACACGCTGGTACGGGAGCTCGTCGGCACCGGGTACGAGGACCTCGGCCCGGCCGAGCTGTGCGTCGTCGGCGACGCCGACCAGTCGATCTACGCCTTCCGCGGCGCGACCATCCGCAACATCCTCCAGTTCGAGGAGGACTACCCGGACGCGACCACGATCCTCCTGGAGCAGAACTACCGCTCCACGCAGACGATCCTGTCCGCCGCCAACGCCGTCATCGAGCGCAACGAGTCCCGCCGCCCCAAGAACCTCTGGACCAACGCGGGCGCCGGCGCGCAGATCACCGGCTACGTCGCCGACACCGAGCACGACGAGGCGCAGTTCGTCGCCGACGAGATCGACCGGCTGACGGACGCCGGCGACGCCAAGGCCGGCGACGTCGCCGTCTTCTACCGCACCAACGCCCAGTCCCGCGTCTTCGAAGAGATCTTCATCCGCGTCGGCCTGCCCTACAAGGTCGTCGGCGGCGTGCGCTTCTACGAGCGCAAGGAGGTCCGGGACGTCCTCGCCTATCTGCGCGTCCTCGCCAACCCCGAGGACAACGTGCCGCTGCGCCGCATCCTCAACGTGCCCAAGCGCGGCATCGGCGAGCGCGCCGAGGCGATGATCGACGCCCTCTCCCTGCGCGAGAAGATCACCTTCCCGCAGGCCCTCAAGCGGGTCGACGAGGCGTACGGCATGGCGGCCCGCTCCGCCAACGCCGTCAAGCGCTTCAACACCCTCATGGAGGAGCTGCGCACCATCGTCGCCTCGGGCGCCGGACCCGCCGTGGTCCTGGAGGCCGTGCTCGAACGGACCGGCTATCTCGCCGAGCTGCAGGCCTCCACCGACCCGCAGGACGAGACCCGGATCGAGAACCTCCAGGAACTCGCCGCCGTGGCCCTCGAGTTCGAGCAGGAGCGGGGCGAGGAGGGCGGCACGCTCCCGGAGTTCCTGGAGCAGGTCGCGCTCGTCGCCGACTCCGACCAGATCCCCGACGAGGACGAGGAGGGCGCCGGCGTCATCACCCTGATGACCCTGCACACCGCCAAGGGCCTCGAGTTCCCGGTGGTCTTCCTCACCGGCATGGAGGACGGCGTCTTCCCGCACATGCGCGCCCTCGGCCAGACCAAGGAGCTGGAGGAGGAGCGCCGCCTGGCGTACGTGGGCATCACCCGCGCCCGCGAGCGGCTCTATCTGACGCGCTCCGCGATGCGCAGCGCCTGGGGCCAGCCCTCGTACAACCCGGCCTCGCGCTTCCTGGAGGAGATCCCGGCGACGTATCTGGAGTGGAAGCGGACCGGCCCGATGGCCAAGCCCGCCGGCCCGACCTCCGGGATCACGTCCTCGCTGTCCTCCTCGCGCTCCCGCTCCGGCCCGTCCGGTTTCGCCACCCGCCGCACCAGCGACAAGCCGGTGATCTCGCTGCAGATCGGCGACCGGGTCACCCACGACCAGTTCGGCCTCGGCACGGTCATGGCCGTGCAGGGCGCGGGCGCCGACGCGCAGGCGACGATCGACTTCGGCGGCGAGAAGCCGAAGCGACTGCTGCTGCGGTACGCGCCGGTGGAGAAGCTGTAGCGGTAGCCGTAGCGGCTGTCTTGTTGCGGGCGTTACGGCGAAGGGGCCCCGGCCGGTGATCGGTCGGGGCCCCTTCGCGTACGGGTGCGGGCTCAGCTGGTCGGGTCGAGACCGTGCTTGAGCAGCCAGGGCAGCGGGTCGATCGCCGAGCCGCCGCCCGGCCGGACCTCGAAGTGGAGGTGCGGGCCGGTGGAGTTGCCGGAGTTGCCGGAGTACGCGATGACGTCGCCGGCCTTGACCTTGCCGGAGCGGATCTTGGTGCTGCTGAGGTGGCAGTACCAGGTCTCGGTGCCGTCCGGGGAGGTCACGATCGCCATGTTGCCGTAGGCGCTGTTCCACTGGGTGCGGACGGTGCCGTCGGTCGCGGCCATCACGGGCGTGCCGTACTGCACCGGGAAGTCGATGCCGGTGTGCAGCGACATCCAATTGACGCCGGCCTGGCCGTAGCGGGCGCTGAGCTGGTGCAGCTTCACCGGGAGCAGGAACTTGGGGCGGAGGGCCTCCTTGCGGGCGGCCTCCTCCTCGCGCTTCTTCTTCTCCGCCTCCTGGCGGAGCTTCAGGTCGATGCGCTCCTGGGTGCGGCTGGCGCGGTCGCCGAAGTCGCGGGCGTCGGCGCTGAGCGCGGCGAGCTGCGTGTCCAGCTTGCTGTTGGCGGCGACCTGCTGCACCGAGGCCGGGTCGGCGGCGGCGAGGGAGGTCGTGTCGTCCTTCTGGTCCGCGCCGGAGTCGGTGAGTCCGCTCACCGAGGCGGCGGCGATGCCGGCGACGCCCATCACGCAGGCGGAGGGGACGGCGACGGTGAGGAGCGCGGAGCGCTTGGCGGGCGTACGGCGCCGGCCGCGGCTGCCGCCGCCGGCGCGGCGCACCGGGCGGGCCGGCAGCTCGGCGCCGGCGAGCGCGGCGCCGTCGAGCTCCAGGGCGACCATGGTCTCGGCGTCGTGGAAGGTGTCGGGGCCGGAGTCCGGCTCGCCGTGCTCCCGCTCGGCCCCGGCGTCCGCGTCCGCGTAGGTCTCGTGGGCCGCGTCCGCGTAGTCCGCGTCCGTGTAGTCCGCATACGCGGCGTGCTCGGAGAGCTCGACCTGCTCGGGCTGTTCGGTGTGCTCGGAGTACGTGGGGTACTCGGCGTAGGCGTAGCCGGAGTCGTACGTCGTGCCGTACTCGGCGGAGTACTCGGGCGTGGAGTACTCGGACGCCGAATATTCGGGGGCCACGTATTCGGGTGCCGAGTATTCGGCGGCGGGAAATTCGGTGGCGGAGAACTCCGCGCTGTGATCAGGTGTGTACTGCTGGGGGACGATCGGCTCGGCCGTGCCCTGGTTCCAGGCGGTGGCGTCGTAGGCGCCGGTCTCGTAGCCCGGGGTCGTCCACTGGGCGGTGGTGTCGTACGAGGCGAAGGCGGCGGCCTCGTACTGGCCGGTCTGCTGGGCCTCGGTCCACGCGGTGGCGTCCCACTGGCCGGTGGCGGTGTAGGAGCCGTAGGAGCCGGTGTCCCACTGGCCACTCTGGCCGCTCTGGTCGGCGTAACCGGTGTAGTCGCCGTATGCGCTCTGACCCGTGTCGTATCCGTAAGCGGAGGCGTACTCGGTGCCGGTGGCGCCGGTGCCGAACAGGGGGTCTACGGCGAAGCTGCCTGTGGTCTGGGTGGCGTCCGTGACGTACCCGGCGTGGGGGTGCTGGTCGTTCACCAACTTCTCTCTCGCCTCGGCAGCAGGGGGTCAAGCAGTGGCGTGACTGTACCCGGCGGTACGCGCGGCGGACAATCTTCAAGGTGTTTCGAGCCGCCCGGAACCGGGCAATCGGCCGTCTTTCGGTGGGTACCGGGGACAGGTTTGGCTCTGTGTTCGAAGAACGTTCGAAGAACGGGCACATTCTGACGGCTCGTCAGGTCCGTCGGGTCCGCAAAGTCGGCCAGAAGGGCCAGACGTGTCAGACGCGTCAGGCCACCGAGGACGCCCCCGCCGCATCGTCCCGCGCGCCGGCCGCCGGACCGCCCTCGTCGAGGGCGCGCAGGATGCCGGCCGCGACCGTCGGGTGCACCGGCAGCGCCAGATGCCCGATACCGCTGACCCGCACGTTCTGCACGATGAGGTCCGGGTGCTCGAGGCGCGCCGTCTCCACCGGGACCATCACCTGGTCCAGATCGCTCCAGAAACTCACGAAACGGGTACGACAGCCCGGCGCCGGGCCCGCCAGCTCCCGCAGCACCTCCGAACCCGGCCGCATCTGGCGCACCAGCGGATGCGCGTCCGCCACGGCCAGCGGCGCGAAGGCCGTGCCGGAGTGCGGGGTGCCCAGCATGGCCAGGGTGCGCACCCGGGCGTCACCGCCCAGGCGCTGTACGTAATAACGGGCGATGAGCCCGCCCAGGCTGTGGCCCACCAGATCGACCTCTGTGTGTCCGGTGCGGTCGAGGAGGTCGGTCACCCGGCGGTCGAGCAGCTCCGCGGCGGTGCGCAGGTCGCAGGTGAGCGGGGAGTAGTTGAGCGACTCGACACAGTCGCGGCCGTGCCGGGCCAGGGCGCGGCGCAGCAGGACGAAGACCGAGCGGTTGTCGACGAAGCCGTGCAGCAGCACCACCGGGCGGGCGGCCGGGCCGCGGGCACCGGCGGTGGCGCCGGAGGCGGCCGGGGAACCGGCGGTGGTGCGGCGTTCACCGACGAGTCCCGAGGGATACAGGGCCAGATGTCCCGCGAGGACCGCCAGCTCCAGGGCGGCGGCCTTCATCCGGTCGGCGAGCGCGGTGGGGAAGAGCTCCATCGCCGACCTCCGTCCCGAACGGCGGTGCGCCGCACCTCCGTGCCGTGCGGCTGGCGGCGCGGGTGTACGGCGACCCCGATGCGGCTCCTCCGGGGAGCGATCCATGTCCCACGTGTGATTTCCCCCTCCCTGTCCACCGCGAAACGGGCGCGTGCGGGATGCTGGCGATAACGTTCGTTCACCTCCCCGGCAAAGACGCGCGGGGGTCGCATGTGGAGGCAGTGATGGGTGTGACCGGTCCGATCCGCGTGGTGGTCGCCAAGCCGGGTCTCGACGGCCACGATCGCGGGGCCAAGGTGATCGCGCGGGCGCTGCGCGACGCCGGTATGGAGGTCATCTACACGGGCCTCCACCAGACGCCCGAGCAGATCGTCGACACCGCCATCCAGGAGGACGCCGACGCGATCGGCCTGTCCATCCTCTCCGGCGCGCACAACACGCTCTTCGTGAAGGTCCTGGAGCTGCTGAAGGAGCGCGACGCGGAGGACATCAAGGTCTTCGGCGGCGGCATCATCCCGGACGCCGACATCGCTCCCCTCAAGGAGAAGGGCGTCGCCGAGATCTTCACCCCCGGCGCCACCACCGCCGCGATCGTGGAGTGGGTCAACGCGAACGTGCGCGTGGCGGCCTGAACGGCCTGACACCGTACCCCGGGGTCCCCGGACCCTGGGGTGTGCGCTGGTCCCTCGGGTCGCTCAGCTTGCGCCGCTCAGCTCCGCGTGCATCGCCGCCCGCAGCTCCAGGGTGGACACCAGCCGCTGGAAGGCCTCCGACCAGTAGCCCGCGGCGCCCGGCGACGCGTCCTCCGGTTCGGCGGACACGGTGGTGAGCGCCGCGAGCTGCGGCGCCGCGTCCGGAGCCAGACAGCGCTCGGCAAGCCCCATCACGCCGCTGAAGCTCCACGGATAGCTGCCGGCGTCCCGCGCGATGTCCAGGGCGTCCACGACCGCCCGGCCCAGCGGCTCCGCCCACGGCACCGCGCACACCCCGAGCAGCTGGAACGCCTCCGACAGGCCGTGCGCCGCTATGAACGAGGCGACCCAGCCGGCCCGCTCCTCCGCGCCGAGCGTCGCGAGCAGCTGTGCCCGCTCCGCGAGCGAGGACGTGCCCGGGCCCGTGGCCTGCGGGGCGGCCGGGGAACCGAGCAGCGCCCGCGACCAGGCCGCGTCCCGCTGCCGTACCGCCGCCCGGCACCAGGCCGCGTGGAGCTCGGCCTGCCAGTCGTCCGCGACCGGCAGCGCCACGATCTCCTCCGGCGACCGCCCGCCGAACCGGGCCGGCCAGCAGCCCAGCGGCGCCGCCTCCACCAGCTGGCCCAGCCACCAGGACCGCTCGCCCCGCCCGGTCGGCGGGGTCGGCACCACCCCGTCGTGTCGCATCCCCGCGTCGCACTCGTGCGGCGCCTCGACCACGATCGTCTCCGCGCCCCGCGTACGGTCCAGGGACACGCACGACGCGGCGCGCCCCGCCATCCGACCGGCCAGCGCGGACGCGGGCAGCGCCGAGAGCAGTTCGGCGGCCGTCGCCCGTACGTTACGGCTGCGGTCGGACAGGGCCGCCTCCAGGAACTCCTCGTCCGACGGACCGAGCCCCGCCCGCAGCGAGTCCAGGAACATCAGCCGGTCCTCGGCCCGCTCCGCGCCCCAGGTCGAGGCGAGCAACTCCCGGCCCCGCGCCGGATCCTCGGCCCGCACGGCGGCCAGCAACGCGACCCGCTCCGCGAACAGGCCCTCCTCCCACAGCGCGCGCACCCCCTCCGCATCGGCCGGATCGGGCAGCGCTCCCGCGCCGCCGCCCCCGCCCGTGCCGCGCAGGGCGAACTTCCACTCCGGGTTCAGCCGGGCCAGCCACAGGCCCCGGGGCCCGGCGAAGGCCAGCGCCTGGGGCCGCAGATCCGTCCGGGCGCGCGCCGCGTCGAGCAGTGCGGGCAGTGCGGCGGCCGGCGCGCGACAGCCCCGCTCGTTGGCGGCCGCCAGCCACTGCGGCAACAGCTCCGCCAGATCCGGCGCCGCCCCGCGCCGCCCCCCGGCCGGCGCGGGCGCGGCCCGGCCCGCGAGCAACTGCCCCAACCGCCGCCGCGCCGCCGCCGGCAGCACGGGCCGCGCGTCCTCCGGCGCCACCTCCAACGGCGCCGCGGCCGCCCCGGGCCGCAGCCCCGCCCTGCGACGCACGGTGTGCACGGCCGCGGCATCGAGCAGCGCGACCGCCCCGCCGTCCCCGCCGCCCGGCGCGAGCGGCTTCCGGTCGGTGCCAAGGAGCGCGGACGTGACGAGGTCTTCCCAGGCGTTCATGGACTCCTCCAGAGGTGGTTGGGTGGCTGACGGGGGCGGGGTGGGGTGGGCTGTGGCCTTCGAGCAGGTCGCCCGGGCCGGGCCGAGGGCCGGCCGGACGGGAGGCGGATCGGGTCGGAGCGGGTCGGACCGGGTCGGAGCGAAGCCGGGAACGGCGGCCGGTGCGGGCGGCCTTGGGACAAGGGCGGTGCCGGCCGTGATGCCCAGGGGGTGTCTCGCCGACCATGTGGCGCTCGCGACCGGTCGGACAGGACACCCCTCGGCTCGGGACACCTCTCGGCCGTGCGCCCGGGGACGCCGAAGCGGACGGACCCCGTCTGGCGGTGCCGGTGCCGACGGCCTTCTCCCGGCCGCGCCCGAAGGGCGCCGCAGGAGCGCGACCCGGCGGATTCGGCCTCCGCTCCGGCCGGGACAGGAGAAGCGGTGCTGTCCCCGCTGAGCCACGACTTCGTACCCGGGCGGGATACGGAACCTCCCGGCCGGCTCCGCGAGCGCGGCGCTGTCCGCCCCGGCGCGGGGCTGCATGAGGCACGGCCTACACCAGCGGCACCGTCTCCCCGGGCGCGTCCGGGGACCAGGCGGCGAGCGGGGTGAAGCCCTGGTGGCCTATCTCGCCGAACACGCGGAGCGGGGTGCCGCCCGAGAGGGCGACCAGGCGCCAGAGGCCGGGCTGTTGCTGGGCTGACCGGGTCAGCGGTATCGCCTCGCGCTCCGGGGTTGCGCCCGGGGCGGTCCCGTACGGCTCCGAGTCGGCGAGCTGCCAGCCGTACTCCGCGCGGGCCGGGACCACGTCGGTGAGGGTGACCGGCCAGGCGTCCAGCCACGGGTCCTCGCGCAGCGCGCGTCCGTAGGTGTCGAGGGCGGCGCCCACGGGGGTGCCCTCCGGGGGTGGGCCGGCGGGGGCGGGCGGGGCGAACTGCTCCACCAGTTCGGCGCGGAGTCCGCCGCCGGACGTGTGGGGGCGCAGCTCCGCGTCCAGGACGGCGCCGACGGGCAGGGCCAGTTGGGGCGCGCGGCCGGCCGCGCCGAAGGAGAGCAGCAGGGCCGTACGTCCGCTGCCGCGGCCGTGCAGCCAGATGCGACGGGTCGTCAGTCGGCTGTTTGCCGTGTCGTACTGGGCGAGCACCAGCCAGCGGTCCCGCAGCGGCGGGCCCTCCGGCGGGGCCGACAGGCCGACCCGGCTGCGGACGGTCGCGGCCAGCGGGCCGGGCAGCCGGTCCGCGGACAGCCAGGCCCGGTCGAGGAGATGGGTCAGCGCGCACTCCTCCAGGAGCCGCACCGGCCAGCCCGGCACGGAGCCCGGTATTGCACCCAACTCCCGGACCCGACCCGCGAGTCCGGGCGCCTGCGCGTCGACCATGCGGGCCGCCGTCTCCTCCCACAGCCCGTACCCCGCCTGCTCCGCCGAGGCGAGCCCGCCGCTCAGCAGGTCGGCGAGCCGCTGCTCCAACTCCTGGGCGCCCGCGGTGATCCGGGCCGCCCGGCGCTCCGCCCGGCGGCGCGCGGCCTCCGGGTCGGCGGGGCCCGCGTCCGGAGCGGTCCGTGCCGCCTCCGCCCGCGCGCGCCGGCCCGCGAGCCAGGTCTCCGCCCAGTCGGGCGCCTCGCCGGCCGCCGGCACCGCCGCCCCGTCCGGGTCCCCCGCCCACAGCAACAGCAGCCCGAGCCCGTGCTTGCACGGGAACTTCCGGCTCGGGCAACTGCACGAGTACGCCGGGCCCGTGGTGTCCACCACCGTCCGGTACGGCGTGCTTCCGCTGCCCCTGCACAGGCCCCAGACGGCCCGGCCGTCGAAGCCCGCGCCGGACCACGGCCCGGGCGTGCCCAGCTTGCTTCCCGCTCTGCGCGACGCGTCGTCAGGAGCCAGTGCCAGCACCTGGTCCGCCGTCCAGCGCACCCCCTGCTCAGTCATGCGAACGACCGTACGGGCCACCACTGACAACCGCCTCGCGCACGGCTCCCACCTGCGGTTTCCCCCGGTCGGGGCCGATTGTCAGTGGCATGGTGCACCGTGGATTTCACAGCAGGTCGAACGATCTGGAGGGGGACCCATGACCCTGCCCGAAACCACCACGACCACCGCCGCGTCCACTCCGGCGGACAGCGGGAACGACTGCGGGAACGACTGCGGGAACGACAGCGGGATCGGCAGCGCGAAGGACCGCGTGCTGCGGCCGCACGCCGAGGACGCCTTCGCCCACGAACTCGCCGCGCTCGCCGCCCAGGACGACCGGACCCGGCCCGCCCGCTGGAAGCTCTCGCCCTGGGCCGTCGCCACCTATCTCCTCGGCGGCACGCTGCCCGACGGCACGGTGATCACACCGAAGTACGTCGGCCCGCGCCGCATCGTCGAGGTCGCCGTCACCACGCTCGCCACCGACCGCGCCCTGCTCCTCCTCGGCGTCCCCGGCACCGCCAAGACCTGGGTGTCCGAGCACCTGGCCGCCGCCGTCAGCGGCGACTCCACCCTGCTCGTCCAGGGCACCGCGGGCACGCCCGAGGAGGCCGTCCGCTACGGCTGGAACTACGCGCAGCTGCTCGCCCACGGCCCCAGCCGCGACGCCCTCGTGCCCAGCCCGGTCATGCGCGCCATGGACCGGGGCATGACCGCCCGCGTCGAGGAGCTCACCCGCATCCCCGCCGACGTGCAGGACACCCTCATCACCATCCTGTCCGAGAAGACCCTGCCGATCCCCGAACTGGGCGAAGAGGTCCAGGCGGTCGGCGGGTTCAACCTCATCGCCACCGCCAACGACCGCGACCGCGGTGTCAACGAGCTGTCCAGCGCGCTGCGGCGCCGCTTCAACACCGTCGTGCTGCCGCTGCCGGCCACCCCGGACGCCGAGGTGGACATCGTGTCCCGTCGGGTCGACCAGATCGGGCGCTCGCTCGACCTGCCCGCCGTGCCGGACGGCGTGGACGAGATCCGCCGGGTCGTCACCGTCTTCCGCGAGCTGCGCGACGGCGTCACCACCGACGGGCGCACCAAGGTCAAGTCGCCCTCCGGGACGCTGTCCACGGCCGAGGCGATCTCCGTCGTCACCGGCGGCCTCGCCCTCGCCGCCCACTTCGGCGACGGCGTGCTGCGCTCGGCCGACGTCGCCGCGGGGCTGCTCGGCGCGGTGGTCCGTGACCCGGCGGCCGACCGGGTCGTCTGGCAGGAGTACCTGGAGACGGTGGTCCGGGAAAGAGACGGATGGAAGGACTTCTACCGCGCCTGCCGCGAGGTGAGCGCATGACCCGCCTGACGGGCGGCGCCGTGCCCGCCCCGGCCGCCGGGCCGGGAGCGGCGGGCCGCCCCGGACCCGCCGCCGGCCCTGCGCCCGCCGCCGGCCCCCTCGTGCTCGGCGTTCGACACCACGGGCCCGGGTCCGCGCGGGCCGTGCTGGCCGCGCTCGATGCCGGACGGCCCAAGGCCGTTCTCATCGAGGGGCCGCCCGAGGCCGACGGGCTGGTCGGGCTTGCCGCCGAGGAGGGGATGCGGCCTCCGGTCGCGCTGCTGGCGCATGCCGTCGACGACCCGGGGCGGGCCGCGTTCTGGCCGATGGCCGAGTTCTCGCCCGAGTGGGCCGCGATCCGCTGGGCCCTGGCGCACGGCGCGGAGGTCCGGTTCATCGACCTGCCCGCCGTGCACACCCTGGCCGCCTCCGATCCCACCTGGGACGACAGTGAGGAGTACGCGTCCGAGGACGCGGGGGCCGGGCTGCGCGTCGACCCCGTCGCCGAGCTCGCCCGCACCGCCGGGCACGACGACGCGGAGCGCTGGTGGGAGGACGTCGTCGAACTGCGCGGCGCCACCGACCCGTTCGCGCCCTTCGAGGCTCTCGCCGAGGCGATGGGCGCCCTGCGCGAGGCGTACGGGCACGGCGGCCACCCGCGCGACCTGGTGCGCGAGGCGCACATGCGGATCCGGCTGCGCGCCGCGCAGAAGGAGTTCGGCGACGACGTCGCCGTCGTCTGCGGCGCCTGGCACGTGCCCGCACTGCGCCGCCGCGGCACCGTCACCGCAGACCGCGCCCTGCTCAAGGGCCTGCCCAAGGTGAAGGCCGAACTGACCTGGGTGCCCTGGACCCACCGCCGGCTCGCCCGCCGCTCCGGATACGGCGCGGGCATCGAGGCCCCCGGCTGGTACGCGCATCTGTTCACCGCCCCCGACCGGCCCGTCGAGCGCTGGATGACCAAGGTCGCGGGCCTGCTCAGGGCCGAGGACCTGCCCGTCTCCTCCGCCCATGTCATCGAGGCCGTACGGCTCGCCGACACCCTCGCCGCGCTGCGCGGCCGGCCGCTCGCCGGGCTCGGCGAGACCACCGACGCGATCCGCGCCGTCATGGGCGACGGCTCCGACGCCGCCCTCGACCTGGTCCGCGACCGGCTCGTCGTCGGCGACGTCCTCGGCACCGTCCCGGCCGCCGCGCCCGCCGTCCCGCTCCAGCGCGACCTCGAACGGCTCCAGCGCTCGCTGCGCCTCAAGCCGGAGGCCCAGGAGCGCGAACTCGACCTCGACCTGCGCAAGGACAACGACGCGGCCCGCAGCCGGCTGCTGCACCGGCTCCGGCTGCTCGGCGTCACCTGGGGCGACCCCGTCGCCGGCCGCGGCTCCACCGGCACCTTCCGGGAGAGCTGGCGGCTGCGCTGGGAGCCCGAACTCCACGTCCAGATCGCCGAGGCGGGCGTCTGGGGCACCACCGTCGAGGCCGCCGCCACCGCCTGGGCCGAGTCCCAGGCGGCCGCCGCCGACGACCTCGCCGCCATCACCTCGCTCGCCGAGCGCTGTCTGCTCGCCGGCCTCACCGACGCCCTGCCCGCCGTCCTCCACGCGCTCGCCGACCGCGCCGCCCTCGACACCGACGTCGCCCACCTCGCCCAGGCCCTCCCGGCCCTGGCCCGCGCCCTGCGCTACGGCGACGTCCGTGCCACCGACACCACCGCCCTCCGCGAGGTCGCCGCCGGCCTCGCCGAACGCATCTGCGTCGGCCTGCCGCCCGCCTGCGCGGCCCTCGACGCGGACGCCGCCGCGGAGATGCGCGAACGCCTCGACGGCGTCCACACGGCGATCGCGCTCCTCACCGACCGGGGCGATCTCGCCGACCGCTGGGCCGGGGTGCTGCGGCGGCTGGCCGGGCGGGAGCGGGTGCCCGGGGTGCTGCGGGGGAGAGCCGTGCGGCTGCTGCTCGACGAGGGGCGGTTCGCGGTGGACGAGGCGGCCCGGCTGATGGGGCTCGCCCTGTCACCCGGGGCTCCGCCCGCCGATGCCGCGGGCTGGGTCGAGGGGTTCGTCGGCGGGGCCTCCGGGGGCGGGCTGCTGCTCGTGCACGACGAGCGGCTGCTCGGCCTGGTCGACGACTGGCTCGGCGGCGTGAGCGCCGACGCGTTCACCGACGTACTGCCGCTGCTGCGGCGCACCTTCGCCGCGTACGAGCCGGGGGTCCGGCGCACCCTCGGCGAGCTCGTCGCCCGCGGCCCGGCCGGCCCCGGCGGCCCCGCCGCGGCCGCGGCCGCCACCCCCGGCTTCGCGCCCGAACCCGACGAGCGCCGGGCCGACGCCGTACTGCCCCTGCTCCACCTCATCCTCGGTACGGAGGTCCCCGCATGACGACCACGCGCCTGACGACTACGCCCACGGACGACGAGCGGCTGCGCCGCTGGCGCCTCGTCCTCGGCGGGGGCGAGGCCGACGGCACCGGGCGGGCGCTCACCGGAACCGACGCCGCCATGGACGGGGCGCTGACCGCGCTCTACGGCAACGGCGGCAACGGCGGCAAGGGTGGCAAGAGCGACAAGGGGGCGCGCGGCGGCGGGCTCGGCGGGTCCGCGCCCTCCGTGGCGCGCTGGCTCGGGGACATCCGCACGTACTTCCCCAGCTCCGTCGTGCAGGTCATGCAGCGCGACGCCATCGAGCGGCTCGGGCTGGCCACGCTGCTCCTGGAACCGGAGATGCTGGCGGCCGTCGAGCCGGACGTGCACCTCGTCGGGACACTGCTCTCGCTCAACAAGGCGATGCCCGAGACCACCAAGGAGACCGCCCGCGCCGTGGTCCGCAAGGTCGTCGAGGACCTGGAGAAGCGGCTCGCCGCCCGCACCCGGGCCACCCTCACCGGCGCGCTGGACCGCTCGGCCCGGATCAGCCGGCCGCGGCACCGGGACATCGACTGGGACCGCACCATCCGCGCCAACCTCAAGAACTACCTGCCCGAGCACGGCACGGTCGTCCCCGAGCGGCTCGTCGGACACGGGCGGGCGTCCCAGGCGGTCAAGAAGGAGGTGGTGCTCTGCATCGACCAGTCCGGCTCCATGGCCGCCTCCGTCGTCTACGCCTCCGTCTTCGGTGCCGTCCTCGCCTCCATGCGCTCCCTCGCCACCCGGCTCGTCGTCTTCGACACCGCTGTCGTCGACCTCACCGAGCAGCTCGACGACCCGGTCGACGTGCTCTTCGGCACCCAGCTCGGCGGCGGCACCGACATCAACCGGGCGCTCGCCTACTGCCAGTCCAGGATCACCCGCCCCGCCGACACCGTCGTCGTCCTCATCAGCGATCTGTACGAGGGCGGCATCCGCGACGAGATGCTGAAGCGGGTCGCGGCGATGAAGGCCTCCGGGGTGCAGTTCGTGACCCTGCTCGCGCTCTCCGACGAGGGCGCGCCCGCCTACGACCGGGACCATGCCGCGGCGCTCGCCGCGCTCGGCGCCCCCGCCTTCGCCTGCACCCCCGACCTCTTCCCCGAGATCATGGCCGCCGCCCTGGAGAAGCGCCCGCTCCCGATACCCGAGGCGTGAGGCCCGACGACTGACGGGGCCCGGCCGGCGAGGACCGGCCCGGGTGCGGAATCCGTCGCCGCCGGCCACCCGGACGGGCGCCGCCGGCGCGACTGAGGTCCATATCACAGTCGCACCCCACCCGCCCTCACTCCGCGCACCGGCGAGCCGTGAGCGGGTCAATCCCCGCCCCCCGCCTGCCACAAGGGCCCACCGGGCCCGGGGCCCCACCGCTCCGGTCCGCCCCGTCGCGCCTACGTTCTGTGACCCGTATCACCGCTCTCCTGTGATCTGCGATTTAGGGACCCACGGCCCACGGGGATAACCTGCGAGACGGACATGCCGCGTCCACGGACACCGTGTACGCCTCCCTAGTGACAGCGCAGTCACGTTGCCCTCCGCGGCACGCCCACGCAGACAACGAACCGCGATCATCTAGAAAAGGGACGCGCGTGGACCTGTTCGAGTACCAGGCGAGGGACCTCTTCGCCAAGCACGGTGTACCGGTGCTGGCCGGTGAAGTCATCGACACGCCTGAGGCGGCGCGCGAGGCCACCGAGCGGCTTGGCGGCAAGTCGGTCGTCAAGGCGCAGGTGAAGGTCGGCGGCCGCGGCAAGGCCGGCGGCGTCAAGCTCGCCGCCACCCCGGACGAGGCCGTCGCCCGCGCGACGGACATCCTGGGCATGGACATCAAGGGCCACACGGTCCACAAGGTGATGATCGCGGAGACCGCTCCGGAGATCGTCGAGGAGTACTACGTCTCGTACCTCCTCGACCGCACCAACCGCACCTTCCTCGCCATGGCCTCCGTGGCCGGTGGCATGGACATCGAGGAGGTCGCCGCGACGACCCCCGAGAAGCTCGCGAAGGTGCCGGTCGACTCCAACAAGGGCGTCGACATCGTCAAGGCCCGCGAGATCGTCGCCCAGGCGCAGTTCCCGGCCGAGGTCGCCGAGAAGGTCGCCGAGGTCCTCGTGACCCTGTGGAAGACCTTCGTCGCCGAGGACGCGCTCCTCGTCGAGGTCAACCCGCTGGCCAAGGTCGCCTCCGGCGACATCCTGGCCCTCGACGGCAAGGTGTCCCTCGACGAGAACGCCGACTTCCGTCAGCCCGAGCACGAGGCGCTCGAGGACAAGGCCGCAGCCAACCCGCTCGAGGCTGCTGCCAAGGCCAAGGGCCTCAACTACGTCAAGCTCGACGGCGAGGTCGGCATCATCGGCAACGGCGCCGGCCTGGTCATGTCGACCCTGGACGTCGTCGCGTACGCCGGTGAGAACCACGGCGGCGTGAAGCCGGCCAACTTCCTCGACATCGGCGGCGGCGCCTCCGCCGAGGTCATGGCGAACGGCCTGGAGATCATCCTCGGCGACCCGGACGTCAAGTCCGTGTTCGTCAACGTCTTCGGCGGCATCACCGCCTGTGACGAGGTCGCCAACGGCATCGTGCAGGCCCTGGAGCTGCTCGCCTCGAAGGGCGAGGAAGTCACCAAGCCGCTGGTCGTGCGCCTTGACGGCAACAACGCGGAGCTGGGTCGCAAGATCCTGTCGGACGCCAACCACCCGCTCGTGCAGCGCGTGGACACCATGGACGGCGCGGCCGACAAGGCCGCCGAGCTCGCGGCTGCGAAGTAAGGGACGAGGACACACAGCCATGGCTATCTTCCTCAACAAGGACAGCAAGGTCATCGTCCAGGGCATGACCGGTGCCACGGGCATGAAGCACACCAAGCTCATGCTGGGTGACGGCACCAACATCGTCGGCGGCGTGAACCCGCGCAAGGCGGGCACCAAGGTCGACTTCGACGGCACCGAGATCCCGGTCTTCGGCACCGTCGCCGAGGCCATGAAGGAGACCGGCGCCAACGTCTCGGTCCTCTTCGTGCCGCCGGCCTTCGCCAAGGCCGCCGTGGTCGAGGCGATCGACGCCGAGATCCCGCTCGCCGTGGTCATCACCGAGGGCATCGCGGTGCACGACTCCGCCGCGTTCTACGCGTACGCCGTGGAGAAGGGCAACAAGACCCGCCTCATCGGCCCGAACTGCCCCGGTCTCATCACCCCGGGCCAGTCGAACGCCGGCATCATCCCGGGCGACATCACCAAGCCGGGCCGCATCGGCCTGGTCTCGAAGTCCGGCACGCTGACGTACCAGATGATGTACGAGCTCCGTGACATCGGCTTCTCCTCCGCCGTCGGCATCGGTGGCGACCCGGTCATCGGCACCACGCACATCGACGCCCTCGCGGCGTTCGAGGCGGACCCCGACACCGACCTGATCGTCATGATCGGCGAGATCGGCGGCGACGCCGAGGAGCGTGCGGCCGACTTCATCAAGGCCAACGTCACCAAGCCGGTCGTCGGCTACGTCGCGGGCTTCACCGCGCCCGAGGGCAAGACCATGGGCCACGCCGGCGCCATCGTCTCCGGCTCCTCCGGCACCGCCGCGGCGAAGAAGGAGGCCCTTGAGGCCGCCGGTGTGAAGGTCGGCAAGACCCCGACCGAGACCGCCAAGCTGGCGCGCGCCATCCTCGCGGGCTGATCGCGGCACCACGCATCAGTGGGCCCCGCCCCGACCGGTTCACGGTCGGGGCGGGGCCCACTCGCATACGCGCTTACTCTGCTGCCGGGACCAGGCGTTCCGGGCCCGGGTTCGGGGCCGTACGCAGCATCTCGCGCAGCTCCTTGTCCTCCGGGCGCAGCTTCTGCGGGCCGCCGCGGACCGGGACGCCTTCGACGACCTCGCCCGGCGCGTTCACCGGGATGTACTGGGTCGGCGCGGTCGCCGCGGTGAGGGCCGTGACGGCGATCAGCGCCGCCGTCACCCCCACCACCGCCCGGGTCAGCAGCCGCGAGCGACGCTCGCTGCCGGTCCGCACCGCCCGCGCGGCGGGCAGGGTGGCCGTCGGCGCCTCCGCGACGAGCGCGCCGAGCCGCCGCTGCAGCGCCTCGGGTTCGGCGAGGTCGGGGATCTTCTGTCCGATGACCGTACGGGCGTGCAGCAGCCGGTTCCCGGCGGCCGGGGTGCTCGCCTCGGTCTCGGCGGCGGTCTCCGGCAGGTCCAGGCCCAGCCCGTCGTACAGCAGCACGGTCCGGCGGTACGGGGCGGGCAGATCGAGCAGCGCGCCGAGCAGCGCCCGCCGCGCGGCCTCGGTCGGCGGTGAGTCCGGGTGCCGGTGGCGGCGCCGGAAGCGGTGCCAGGGCGAGAGCGCGTACTCGTACGCCGTCGCCCGCACCCAGCCCACCGGGTCGCCGTCCATGGCCACCTCGGGCCAGTGCTGCCAGGCGTGGTGGAAGGCGTACTCGACCGACTCGCGGGAGAGCCGGCGGCGCCCGGTGAGCAGATAGGTCTGGTGGACCAGGCCGGGGGCGGCGTGGTCGTAGAGGGCGTCGAAGGCCTCCTCCGGCGTGGGGCCGGGGAAGGTGGTGGCCGCCGGGGCGGGCGCGGGCGTGACGGGCTCCGATGCCGCGGGCTCCGGCGCGGGGGCCGGAGCAGGGGCCGGAGTCTCCGACGCGGGCGCCTCCTCCTCCGCCACCGGTGCCGGTTTCAGCCGCTCCTGGGCCCGCTCCTGGGCCCGCTCCTCGGCAGGCTCCTCGGCGGCTTCGGCCGTTCGGGTGACGGGCCGGGGCGTCGGCTTCGGGGCCGCCGGCCTCTGGGCCGCGGGCTTCGCCGGACCCGGCGCCGCCGGGGACTTCGGCGGGCGCGCGGCGCCCTTGGCGGCCGGGCGGGGCCGGGTGGCCGCGGGGGACGGCCGGGCGGGCTTCTCCGTACGGGGCGCGGCGGGCTCCTCGTAGACGCCGAGCAGCTTCGCGTACGCCTCCCGCTTACGGCCCCGCGGGGAGCTGCGGCCGGTCTCCCAGGCGCGGACGGTGGCCCGGGTGACGCCCAGGGCCTCCGCGACCTGGTCCTCGCTGAGGGAGAGCGACTCCCGCAGCCGGCGCCGCTCCTTGGGGGAGGGGAGCTGGACGGAGGGGCTCGTCGGACTCATCGGCGTCGACCTCCCACAGCGCGACTCCGGACGGAAATGCACATAAACGTATCTTGAGCGACACAACGGCCATTCGCCTGTTACGAGGGCAAACAGCGTGTCGCTGGCAGCATGAGCCCTGTGACGCACCTGACCGTCGAGCAGCGCCCCGCACTGGCGCCCGCCGCCCTGGCCACCGCCTTCGTGCGCGGCGGAGTGGCGGCGGGCCTCGGCCTCGGCGCGGTCGCCGTGCTCGTGACCGCCGCCTGGATCGCCTCGCCGTTCCCCGACAGCGGCCCCGCCGGAGCCCTGCACACGGCCGCCGGGCTGTGGCTGCTCGCGCACGGCGCCGATCTGATCCGCACCGACACCGTCTCCGGCGTGCCCGCCCCGCTCGGCGTCACCCCGCTGCTGCTCACCGCCCTGCCGCTGTGGCTGGCGCACCGGGCGGCCCGCGACACCCTGGACCCCGACCCCGACCCCGACTCGGACTCGGACTCGGACCCGGACTCGAACCCGGGCGCGGGCCGCCTCCGGCCCTCGCCGGTCGGCGCCGTCGCGGCCGTCACCGCGGGATATCTGCTGGTCGTGGCGGCCGTCGTGGTCTACACGGAGGCCGGGACGCTGCCCGCGGACCTGGTAGCCACGGGCGTCTGGACGCCGGTCACCGTCTTCGCGGCGGCCGCCGCGGGCGCCTGGACCGCGCACGGCCGGCCGCTGCCGGACCGGGCGCAGTACGCGGTCGCCCTGCGCGCCGCGGTACCGGCCCTGGCCGTGCTCGGCGCGGGCGGCGCGCTGCTCTTCGGGGCCTCGCTGTTCTGGCACGTCGGCGACGCGCAGACGTCCTTCGACGGGCTCGCGGGGGAGTGGTCGGGCCGGGCCTCGGTCGCGCTCCTCGCCTGCGCGCTGCTGCCGAACGCCGCCCTCTGGGGTCTCGCGTACGGACTCGGCCCCGGCTTCTCGCTCGGTACGGGCGCCCTGGTCACCCCGCTCGGCTTCACCGGCACCCCGGCCGCCCCCGACTTCCCGCTGCTCGCGGCGCTGCCCGGCGCGGGCCCGGGCCGGTGGCTGCACTGGGCCGCGCTCGCGGTCCCGGTGGTGGCGGCGCTCGTCGCCGGGCACCGGGTGGGCCGGGCGGCGCGCGCCTGGACGGCGCAGGACACGGCGCTGACGGCGCTGGGCGCGGCCTGGGTGTCCGGGGCGGCCGTCGCCGTCCTCACCGCGCTCGCCGGCGGCCCGCTGGGCTCGGGCCGGCTGGCCGTCTTCGGACCGGTGTGGTGGCAGACCGGTGCGGCGGCGGTGCTGTGGTGCGGGGCGGTCGGCGTGCCGACGGCGTTCGCGGTACGGGCCTGGGGCCGCCGCGCCGAACGCCGCGCCGCGACCCCCGCCGCCCCGCAGGTCCCGGCGCCCGGCCAGGGCCCCGTCCCCGTACCGGAGGCGGAGCCCGTACCGCCCAAGTCCGTACTGCCGCAGCCCGCTCCGGAGACGGCCGGCGCCCTGGCCCGGCTCGACGCGCTGGAGGAGCTGGACGACGGGGTGGACGAGGACTACGGCTTCCTGCCCGCCGCCTGGGAACCCGCGGCGGAACCCGTGCCGGATCCTTCACCGAAACCGAAACCGGAACCGAAACCGGAACCGGAACCGAAACCGAAACCGGATCCCGAGCAGGCCGCCCCACCGGCCCCGGCCCCGGCCCCGGCCCCCGACGGCGACTGACTACTCGTGCACGCCCAGCGTGTCCTGCAGCGGCTTCGGGAGCAGGTCGTTGCAGGCCAGCTGGCTCTGCTTGGTCAGGGCGTCGGCCCGGCACTCGTAGAAGTCGCGGTAGACGAAGTGCACGAGGAAGCCGCTGCCGACGATCATCAGGGCGAGCGCGGAGGCCACCAGTCCGCTGATCGCCGCGGTCTGCTTCGCGCGGTTCGCGGTGGCCGCCGCGGCGACGCGCTCGGCGGACGGCGGACCTTCCGGGGCCTTCGCGCGGGCCCGCAGGGAGCTGATCGCCCAGTAGACGCCGAGCGCGCCGAGCAGCAGCGCCAGCTCCTGGATGAAGAAGGAGAAGAAGAAGGCCCACATGCCCGCGAGCACCGCGTACCGCGCGCGCCGCTGCGCCGGGTCCGTCGGGTCCCAGCGCAGCCCGGGGCCCTGGCCGCCGTCCGGCCCGCCGCCGGGGCCGCCGCCCTGGCCGCCGCCGCCCGAGGAGCGCTCGGGGCGGCCGCCGAAGCCGTCGGAGGAACGGCCCGGCTGACTGCTGCTCCAGCCCGGACCTCCGGCCGAACCCCCGGTCTGACCTCCGGCCGAGCCCTGGTCGGAGCCCTCCGGGAGTCTTGGCTGCCACGGCTGGTCCGGCTGCCCCTCCGGCGGCGGGGCGAACGGGTTGCTGTCGTTCGTGGACTGGCGATCCGGCATGTGCTGGACGTCTTCCCTCTGTCTGTGTGCGCGGGTGTGGCGTGCAGGTGCGCGTGCGGCTGTGGCGTGCGGCCCGGTCGTGATGTGACGCGGTGTCGCATGTCGTCGGACCCTGACGCTACCCCCCGGTCACGCCCCCGTCCCGTGGGGGTTGTCCGGAGTGCCGGTATCGTTGCTGACGGTCGGGCCCTTCGTAGGGTTCCCCGTATCGAGGGATGCGATTCGTTCGTACGACCGCACAAACACCACGGAAAGAGTGACCGCAGTGGCTGCCGCCCGCCTCGTCGTCCTGGTCTCCGGCTCCGGCACGAACCTCCAGGCCCTGCTGGACGCGATCGCCGCCGACCCCGAGGGCCCCGAGGGCTACGGTGCCGAGATCGTCGCCGTCGGCGCGGACCGCGACGCGATCGCCGGCCTGGAGCGCGCCGAGCGCGCCGGGATCCCCACCTTCGTGTGCCGGGTCAAGGACCACGCGAGCCGCGAGGAGTGGGACCGGGCGCTGACCGAGGCCACCGCCGCGTACGAGCCGGACCTGGTCGTCTCGGCCGGTTTCATGAAGATCGTCGGCAAGGAGTTCCTCGCCCGCTTCGGCGGCCGGGTCGTCAACACCCACCCGGCACTTCTCCCCAGTTTTCCCGGCGCGCACGGCGTGCGCGACGCCCTCGCCTACGGCGCGAAGGTCACCGGATGCACCGTCCACTTCGTCGACGACGGCGTCGACACCGGCCCGATCATCGCCCAGGGCGTGGTCGAGGTGCGGGACGAGGACGATGAGGCCGCGCTCCACGAGCGCATCAAGGAAGTCGAGCGATCGCTGCTCGTCGAGGTCGTGGGGCGGCTCGCCCGCAACGGCTACAGCATTGAGGGACGAAAGGTTCATGTCGGTGAGCACTGACGTTGTTAAGCCCATCCGCCGAGCGCTGGTCAGCGTCTACGACAAGACGGGGCTCGAGGAGCTCGCCCGTGGGCTGCACGAGGCCGGCGTCGAGCTGGTCTCCACCGGCTCCACCGCGTCGAAGATCGCCGCGGCCGGCGTCCCGGTCACCAAGGTCGAGGAGCTGACCGGCTTCCCCGAGTGCCTGGACGGCCGCGTCAAGACGCTGCACCCGCGCGTGCACGCCGGCATCCTCGCCGACCTGCGCCTGGAGTCGCACCGCGCGCAGCTCGCCGAGCTCGGCGTGGAGCCCTTCGACCTGGTCGTGGTGAACCTCTACCCGTTCCGCGAGACCGTCGCCTCCGGCGCCACGCCGGACGAGTGCGTCGAGCAGATCGACATCGGCGGCCCGTCGATGGTCCGCGCCGCCGCCAAGAACCACCCGTCGGTCGCCATCGTCACCAGCCCCGAGCGGTACGCGGACGTCCTCGGCGCCGTCCGTTCCGGCGGCTTCGACCTGAAGGCCCGCAAGCGGCTCGCCGCCGAGGCCTTCCAGCACACCGCCGCGTACGACGTGGCCGTCGCCTCCTGGTTCGCCGACGACTACGCCGCCGCCGACGACAGCGGCTTCCCGGACTTCCTGGGCGCCACGTACGAGCGGAACAACGTGCTGCGCTACGGCGAGAACCCGCACCAGGGCGCCGCGCTCTACGTCGACGGCACGGGCGGCCTCGCCCAGGCCGAGCAGCTGCACGGCAAGGAGATGTCGTACAACAACTACACGGACACCGACGCCGCGCGCCGGGCCGCGTACGACCACACAGAGCCGTGCGTCGCGATCATCAAGCACGCCAACCCGTGCGGCATCGCGATCGGCGCGGACGTCGCCGAGGCGCACCGCAAGGCGCACGCCTGCGACCCGCTGTCCGCGTTCGGCGGCGTCATCGCCGTCAACCGCCCGGTCTCCGTCGCCATGGCCGAGCAGGTCGCCGAGATCTTCACCGAGGTCATCGTGGCCCCCGGCTACGAGGACGGCGCGGTCGAGGTCCTCGCCAAGAAGAAGAACATCCGCGTGCTGCGCGCCGAGGGCGCCCCGGCCAACCCGGTCGAGGTCAAGCCGATCGACGGCGGCGCGCTCCTCCAGGTCACCGACCGCCTGCAGGCGGAGGGCGACGACCCGGCGAACTGGACCCTGGCCACCGGCGAGGCCCTCTCGGCCGACGAGCTCGCCGAGCTCGCCTTCGCCTGGAAGGCCTGCCGTGCGGTCAAGTCCAACGCGATCCTGCTCGCCAAGGACGGCGCCTCGGTCGGCGTCGGCATGGGCCAGGTCAACCGCGTCGACTCCGCGAAGCTCGCCGTCGAGCGGGCCGGCGAGGAGCGCGCCCGCGGCTCGTACGCCGCCTCGGACGCCTTCTTCCCCTTCCCGGACGGCCTGGAGATCCTGACCGCCGCCGGCGTGAAGGCGGTCGTGCAGCCGGGCGGCTCGGTCCGCGACGAGCTGGTGGTCGAGGCCGCGAAGAAGGCCGGCGTGACGATGTACTTCACGGGTACGCGCCACTTCTTCCACTGACGGTCACCCGGCGGTGGACGGGCCGGGGGCCGGGGCGCAGCGCCCCGGCCCCCGGCCCGTCCGCGATTCCGCCGCTCGCGGGACCTCTGTTCTAATGAATTGCTCTTTTCGTCGGCGGTCGGTCCCTGGGGGCACGGTGTTGGATCTGCAGAACGGTTCCACGGCGGAGCCCTCCGCGCCCGAGGCCGACGGCGGGCCCGCGGACGGGTCGCCCGGCGGTCTCGCGCCCGCACCCGTCCGCCCGTACGCGATCGTCGCCGCCGTGTTCGGCGCGCTGTACTTCCTCTACTCCTGGGTGCAGTACGAACACTTCCGCACGCCCTCCTGGGACCTCGGGATCTTCGAGCAGTCCGTCAGGGCGTACGCCGAGCTGCGCGCCCCGATCGTCGACATCAAGGGCCCCGGCTTCCTCATACTCGGGGACCACTTCAGTCCCGTGACGGCGCTCCTCGCGCCGCTCTACTGGGTGTGGTCCTCCCCGCTCGCGCTGCTCTTCGCGCAGGCCGCGCTGTTCGCCGCCTCCGCCGCCGTGGTCGGCCGCACCGCCCAGCAGGTGCTCGGCAGCCGGGCCGCCGGAATCGCCCTCACCGTGGCGTACGGGCTGTCATGGGGCCTCCAGGAGGCCGTCAAGTCCGACTTCCACGAGATCGCCTTCGCCGTCCCGCTGCTCGCCCTGACCTGCCGGGCGCTGCTCCTCGGCCGCTGGACCGCCGCCGTCGCCTGGTCCCTGCCGCTGGTCCTGGTCAAGGAGGACATGGGCCTGACGGTCGCCATGGTCGGCGCGGTGCTGTTCCTGAAGGGGCAGCGGCGGCTCGGCGCCGCCCTCGCCGCCTTCGGCACGGCCTTCTTCGCGCTCACCGTGCTCGTGCTCATCCCGGCCGCCAGCCGGGTCGGCCAGTACGACTACTGGGCCAAGATCGAGAAGGGCGGCGACGGCAGCCAGGTCTCGTTCGCCGACTCGCTCCTCGGCGCGTTCCAGCACGGCGAGAAGTGGGAGATGCTCCTCTTCCTCGTCGGCGTCACCGGCTTCCTGTGCCTGCGCTCCCCGCTGATGCTGCTGGTGCTGCCCACCCTCGGCTGGCGGTTCCTCTCGCACGACTCCAACCACTGGGGCATGTTCTGGCACTACAACGCCATCCTGATGCCGGTGGTGTTCCTCGCCCTGGTCGACGCGGTCCGCGCGGTGCGCACCTCGCCGCGGCCCTGGCTCGTCGCGTACGGGCGGGTGGCGGTGCCCGTCGTCACGGCGATCGCGCTCGTGCACGCCCTCGACATGCCGCTGCGCGAGCTGACCCGCCCCGACACCTACCGCACGGACTCCCGCACCCTCGACGCGCGGCGCGCGGTCGCGGCGGTGCCGGCGGGCGCGAGCGTCGAGACGAACGTGACGCTCATGGCCCACCTCACCGGGAACCACACCGTCTACTGGGTCGGCGGCGCGCAGGGCGTCCACCCCGACTACCTCGCCCTCGACCTCTCCTCCGGCTGGTCCCAGCCGGTCACCGACCCGGTCGCGCTGGCCGCCCAGCTGCACCCGGAGGCGCGGTACGCGGTGACGGCGATGGCGGGGCAGTTCGCGGTGCTCAAGCGGCAGTGAGGCCGCGGTCGGTTGCGGCGGTGCGTACGCGAAGGGGCCCCGGTTCCGGACGGAACGGGGGCCCCTTCGCGTACGCCGCGAGACCGGGATCAGAAGCGCGGGCGCTTGAACCAGGCCGCAGCGTCGCCCTTCGCGAAGAAGACGATGACCAGGATGCCGAGCACGAGGCTGACCAGCGCGAAGACGTTGGCGCCGAGGAGGCTGATCAGGCTGCCCAGGGTCACGAGCGAGCCGTAGACGATGCCGCCGACGCGGACGCCGTTGCCGCCGGTCGCCGTCTTGACGGCCGTCATGATCGCCCAGACGCCGAAGGCGACGGCGATGATGCCGACGACGACGAAGACGCCGGTGAGGGCGGCCGAGGCGCCCTCGGTGTTGCTGAACTCACTGCTGCTCTTCGACATCTCGTCGACGAACGCGCTGCCGCCCACCGCGGCGGCGATGCCGCCGAGGACCTGGAGCACGCCCAGGATCCACAGCATCACGCGGGCCGCCTTCACGCCGCCCGGCATCTCCGCCGGTGCGCCCGGGTACCCGCCGCCGTACGGCGACACCGGCGGGGCCGCCGGGTAGCCGTAGCCCTGCTGCGGCGGGACGCCCTGCGGGGCCTGCTGGGGGTAGCCGTAACCGGGCTGGCCCTGCGGGGGCTGGCCGTATCCGGGCTGGCCCTGCGGCTGCTGGCCGTAGGGGTTGTTCGGGTCGCCGAAGCTCATCGGGGGTTCCTCCGTTGGTTCCTGTGCAGGGACGTGCGTCGCGGCCCTGCGCGGAGGAGGTGTCATGCGTGTCTCACGACGTATGAGCGGTGTTGCCCCCCGGCACTGCTCGCGGCACTGCGCAGATCATCGTCGTCAAAACGGCGACTGCTTGTCCAGTCGATACGCAGTGCGGTTGTGCAAGTGCAACCTCTGCTTCCGAATTGGAATCCGGCGGGGCCCATCCGGGAAGATGTCCGCATGAGCGCCCAGATTCTCGATGGCAAGGCCACCGCAGCCGCGATCAAGTCCGATCTGACCGTCCGTGTGGCGGCTCTCAAGGAGCGGGGCGTCACGCCCGGCCTCGGCACCGTCCTGGTCGGCGACGACCCGGGCAGCCAGAAGTACGTCGCCGGCAAGCACCGCGACTGCGCGCAGGTCGGCATCGCCTCCATCCAGCGCGAACTCCCCGGCACCGCCACGCAGGAGGAGATCGAGGCGGTCGTGCGCGAGCTCAACGAGGACCCGGCCTGCACCGGTTACATCGTGCAGCTGCCGCTCCCCAAGGGCATCGACGAGAACCGCATCCTGGAGCTCATGGACCCGGCGAAGGACGCCGACGGCCTGCACCCGATGAACCTCGGCCGGCTCGTCCTCAACGAGCCCGCCCCGCTGCCCTGCACCCCCAACGGCGTCATCACGCTGCTGCGCCGGCACGGCGTGGAGATCAACGGCGCGGAGGTCGTGGTCGTGGGCCGGGGCGTGACCATCGGGCGCCCCATGCCGCTGCTGCTGACCCGCCGCTCCGAGAACGCCACCGTGACCCAGTGCCACACCGGCACCAAGGACCTCGCGGCGCACCTGCGGCGCGCCGACATCATCGTCGCGGCGGCCGGTGTCGGGCATCTGATCAAGCCGGAGGACGTGAAGCCGGGCGCGGCCGTGCTCGACGTCGGCGTCTCGCGCGACGCCGACGGCAAGATCGTCGGCGACGTCCACCCGGGCGTGACCGAGGTGGCCGGCTGGATCTCCCCGAACCCGGGCGGCGTCGGCCCGATGACCCGCGCCCAGCTGCTCGTCAACGTCGTCGAGGCCGCCGAGCGCGCGGCCGGGGTCCGCTGACCATGTCTTCCTCCGACGCGGAGGTGCCGCGGACCTCGGAGGAGCCGGACGCCGGTGCGGACCCCGGTGCCGGTGCGGGTGTGGGTGCGGCCGAGGGGGCCCCGGCTGCCGATGGGGCCGAGGCCGTACGCCCGCGCCGCCACCCCCGGGCCACGCTCACGACCACGACCGCCCGCCCCGAGGGCGGCGGCCGGGCGGCGCCGGGCGACGCGTCGGCGCCCGCGCGCCAGTGGCCGCTGCTCACCGTGCTCGGCCTGTCCGCGCTCGGGCTGCTGATCGTGGGCACCGACCTGTTCCCGCAGGCCTTCCGGGTCGGCACCCTGCTGGTCGGGGCGGCGCTCCTGACCGGTGCGGTGCTGCGCCGCGTACTGCCCTCGGTCGGCATGCTGGCGGTGCGCTCCCGCTTCACCGACATGATCACGTACGGGGTGATGGGCGGCCTGATCGTGCTGCTCGCCCTGATGGTGCAGCCGGAGCCCTGGCTGCGGATCCCGTTCCTGGAGGACATCCTCCATCTGACGGTGAGCTGAGGCCTGCCTCGCAGAGAAGTGACGGCGCCCGTCCTCTCCCCCGTGGGAGGACGGGCGCCGCTGCGTTCCAGGGTCATGTACGTGCCAATGCCCGATCAAGGTCCGCCGGACCGTTGTGGCACGGAGGTGACGGAAGTGACGATTCCGGTACGTGGCTCGTTATGCATACGTGTGGGGTGAGCCGCACCACAAGGGGGTGGGGGTGCGCACCGCCCCGGGTCCGATAGCCTGACCGCTGGATATCTCTTCACGTCGAGACATCGATCGATCAAGGGGAGACATCCAGCATCAGGGGCAGGGACCCCCACCGCCAGCTGTCTTACGGAGATCGCCATGACCCGCACTCCCGTGAATGTCACCGTGACCGGCGCGGCCGGCCAGATCGGCTACGCGCTGCTCTTCCGCATCGCCTCCGGCCACCTGCTCGGCGCGGACGTGCCGGTCAAGCTGCGCCTCCTCGAGATCCCGCAGGGCGTGAAGGCCGCCGAGGGCACCGCCATGGAGCTCGACGACTGCGCCTTCCCGCTGCTCAAGGGCATCGACATCTTCGACGACCCGAACAAGGGCTTCGAGGGCGCCAACATCGGCCTGCTTGTCGGCGCGCGTCCGCGCGGTCCGGGCATGGAGCGCGGCGACCTGCTCGCCGCCAACGGCGGCATCTTCAAGCCGCAGGGCGAGGCCATCGCCGCCCACGCCGCGGACGACATCAAGGTCCTGGTCGTCGGCAACCCGGCCAACACCAACGCCCTGATCGCCCAGTCGGCCGCCAAGGGCGTCCCGGCCGAGCGCTTCACCGCGATGACCCGCCTGGACCACAACCGCGCCCTGACGCAGCTGGCCCAGAAGACCGGCTCCTCGGTCACGGACATCAAGCGCCTCACCATCTGGGGCAACCACTCCGCGACCCAGTACCCGGACATCTTCAACGCGGAGATCGCCGGCAAGAACGCCGCCGAGGTCGTCGGCGACCAGGCGTGGCTGGCCGACACCTTCATCCCGACCGTCGCCAAGCGCGGCGCCGCGATCATCGACGCCCGTGGCGCGTCCTCCGCGGCCTCCGCCGCGAACGCCGCCATCGACCACGTCTACACCTGGGTCAACGGCACCGCCGAAGGCGACTGGACCTCCATGGGCGTCCCGTCCGACGGCTCCTACGGCGTCCCGGAGGGCCTCATCTCCTCCTTCCCGGTCACCTGCAAGGACGGCAAGTACGAGATCGTCCAGGGCCTGGAGATCAACGAGTTCTCCCGCGCCCGCATCGACGCCTCGGTCAACGAGCTCTCCGAGGAGCGCGACGCTGTTCGCGAGCTCGGCCTCATCTGAGTCTGACCGCTTTCCTCAGCGCCCCCGGCCGGATTCTCCGGCCGGGGGCGCTGTGTTGTGTCCGGGGCCGGGCTATG
Source organism: Streptomyces fradiae (assembly GCF_041270065.1). Lineage (NCBI taxonomy): Bacteria > Bacillati > Actinomycetota > Actinomycetes > Kitasatosporales > Streptomycetaceae > Streptomyces > Streptomyces fradiae. The sequence goes on from NZ_CP065958.1 coordinate 4,896,286, forward strand.
CGCCGCGCAACTCCTCGGCCAGAGCGCGGACATGGTCGAGCGTACGGAGCAACAGGCCCGGGCCGAAGGTGATGCGGGTCGCGCCCAGGCGGCCGAGCTCCGCGAACGGCGGGCTGTCCGGGCGGGCCAGGAAGTTGAGGGGCAGGTCCGCGCCGAGACCAGAACGCAGGGCCGGCAGGTCGGCGACCGGGGCGGCGATCGGGTACACGCAGTCGGCGCCCGCCGCCGCGTACCGCAGGGACCGGGCCACGGCCGCGGTCGCGGGGGCGGGGACGTCGCGCAGGTAGACGTCGACGCGGGCGTTGACGAAGAGCGCGTCCCCGGCCTCCGCCCGTACCGCCGCCAGCAGGTCGGCGTGCTCATGGGCGTCCCTCAGACCGCCCCGGCCGTCGGAGTCCTCCAGGTTCACTCCGGCCGCGCCGGTCTCCAGGACCCGTTCGACGAGCTCCTTCGGCGCGAGCCCGTAACCGCCCTCCACGTCCGCGGTCACCGGGACGGACACCGCCCGGACGATCCGCGCGACCTGGGCGAACATCTCGTCGGCGGGCGTGCTCCCGTCCTCGTACCCCAGCGAGCGGGCGATCCCGGCGCTGGGCGTGGCGAGGGCCGGGAAGCCGGCCGCCTCGAAGGCGACGGCGCTCGCCGCGTCCCACGGGCCGGGCAGCACCAGCGGATCGCCGGCCGCCCGGCCGAGGTGCAGCGCGCGGAGCGCGAGGGCCGGACCGCTCACTTCTTGTACGCCCCGGGGGTGTAGTGGCCCGGGACCATCCGGGTGGTCACGGCGATCCGGTTCCAGGAGTTGATCGTCACGATCGCGCCGATGACGTGCGCGAGCTCGGTCTCCTCGAAGTGGCGGGCCGCCTCCGCGTACACCTCGTCCGGCACGAAGCCGTCGGTGAGGACGGTGACCGCCTCCGTCAGGGCAAGGGCGGCGAGCTCCCGCTCCGTGTAGAAGTGCTTCGACTCGCGCCAGGCCGCCAGCTGCACGATCCGCTGGACGCTCTCGCCCGCCGCCAGCGCGTCCTTGGTGTGCATGTCCAGGCAGAAGGCGCAGTTGTTGATCTGCGAGGCGCGGATCTTGATCAGCTCGTAGAGCTTCGGCTCGACGTGCTTGGACGCGGCGATCTCCAGGCCGATCATGGCCTTGTAGAACTCGGGGTGGCGCTCGGCGAAGGCCTGCCGGGCCGGGTGCTCGGGAACGTATGCCGTCGTGGCGGCCTGTGCGGTGTCCTGCGTCGTGGTGGTGGTCATGCCGACCACCGTACGGACCGGGTGGTGCCCAGGTATGGTCCATTCCCATGGTGAATGACTGGGCCACTTTCGGCGCCGACCTGCACCTCGAACCGTACGGGCAGGGGGAGGGCCTGCGCGAGGGCCTGATGAACGCGCTCCGCGACGCCGTGCGCAGCGGGCGCCTCGCCGCCGGGACCCGGCTGCCCTCCTCGCGCTCCCTCGCCGCCGACCTGGGCGTGGCCCGCAACACCGTCGCCGACGCCTACGCCGAGCTCGTCGCCGAGGGCTGGCTCACCGCCCGGCAGGGCTCCGGCACCCGCGTGGCCCAGCGCTCCGTACCCCGCCGCCAGGCCCCGCGGGCCGCCCCCGCCGTCGCCCCGCACAGCCGCTCCGTCACCGCGCTGCCCGCCGGGAAGCCCACGTACAACCTGCGCCCCGGCACCCCCGACCTCGCCTCCTTCCCCCGCGCCGACTGGCTCAAGGCCGCCCGCAAGGCGCTCATGGCCGCGCCCGACGAGGCCTTCGGTTACGGCGACCCGCGCGGCCGCATCGAACTGCGCACCGTGCTCGCCGAATACCTCGCGCGGGCCCGCGGCGTGTACGCGCGGCCCGAACGGATCGTGCTCTGCTCGGGGTTCGTGCACGGCCTGATGCTGATGGGGCAGGTGCTGCGGGCCCGCGGGGTGCGGGAGGTGGCCGTCGAGTCGTACGGCCTCGACGTCCACTGGGACCTGCTCGCCGGCGCCGGGCTGCGGATGCCGGCCCTGCCGTTCGACGAACGCGGCACCCGCACCGAGGAGTTGGGGGCGCAGGAGCGGGGTGCGATCGGGGCGGTCCTGCTGACGCCCGCCCACCAGTTCCCGACCGGCGGCGCCCTCCGGCCCGACCGGCGCGCGGCGGCCGTCGACTGGGCGCGGGCGGCCGGCGGGCTGCTCCTGGAGGACGACTACGACGGCGAGTTCCGCTACGACCGGCAGCCGGTGGGCGCCTTGCAGGGGCTCGACCCGGACCGGGTCGTCTACCTCGGCACCGCGAGCAAGTCCCTCGCGCCGGGCCTGCGGATCGCCTGGATGGTGCTGCCCGAACAGCTCGTCGACGAGGTCGTCGCGACGAAGGGCACCGTCGACTGGGTGTCCAGCGCGACCGACCAGCTCACCTTCGCGGAGTTCCTCGCCTCCGGCGCGTACGACCGGCACGTACGGGCCATGCGGCTGCGCTACCGGCGCCGCCGCGACCAGCTCGTCGCGGCGGTCGCCGCCGCCTCGCCCGAGACCCGGATCAGCGGCATCGCGGCCGGACTGCACGCGGTCCTCGAACTCCCCGAGGGCACCGAGGAGTCGGTGCTGCGCGCCGCCGCCTTCCAGGGCCTGGCCCTGCTCGGCATCAACCGCTTCCGCCACCCCACCGTCCCGCGCACCCGCGACGCCCTGGTCGTCGGCTACGGCACCCCCTCGGACAGCGCCTGGTCGGGCGCGCTCGAGGCGCTCTGCCGGGTGCTGCCCTAGGGCCTGTCCGGCCGTGTCTGGCGAGGCAGCAGCCGGGCGGTGAGGAAGGCGAGGATCTCGTCGCGGGCGCGGAGGGTCGGATGCCCGGCCTCGTCGACGAGGTGCGCCGTGACGACGCTGTGCGGGGAGCCGACGACCTCGGCGAAGAAGGGCGGCGGGGCGGGGTTCGCGGCGCTGTCCGGCAGGACCCGGCCGTCGAACGCGTCGCCGAGGAGCGCGCGGTACGCAGCGAAGCGCTGCCCCGTGCACCAGCGGTCGCCCTCGAAGCGGTAGGCGAGGACGGTGAGCCCGTCGCGGGTCAGCCGGTCACGGACGGCCCGCGCGTCGGCCGGGTCCAGCTCGATCCCGGCGGGGTCGTCGAGGGGGAGGGAGGGATGGTTGACGACGGGCGCGACGACGGCCGGCTCCAGGGCCATGGTGAGCGCGAAGTTGCCGGTGAAGCAGAGCCCGATCGCGCCCACGCCGGGCCCGCCGCACTCCGCGTGCGCCTGGCGCGCAAGGCCGCGCAGCCACCGGGTGACGGGGCTGGTGCCGCCGCCGGCGAACGCGCGGAACTCCGCGCTGACGCAGGCCCGGCGGACCACCTCCTGACCGCCGTCGGCCGTAGGGAACGCGCCGTCGGTGCCGAACAGGGACGGCACGTACACGGTCAGGCCCGCGTCCCGCACCCAGCGGGCGAGCCGCAGCACGTCGGGGCTGATGCCCGGCATCTCGGGCAGCACGACGACGGCGGGCCCGGCGCCGGCGACGTACACGTGCTTGGTCACGCCGTGGACGGTGACGCGGCGGCGGTCGAAGTCCTCGATGGGATCGTCGTCTCTGGTCATGGGCGTCAGCGTGACGGGCCGTGAGGTGTCCCGTTGAGGGGCCGGATCGCCAATGCCAGGGGTGATCTCGCCAGAGTGGGTGAGTGCTGGGGCTGCGGTGTGGATCGATGTCTTGACGAACGGAATGTCCGGGGTCGAATGTGTGACCCTTTCGGAGTCTGGTCGTTGAGAGTGGGGACGGAGCTGGGTTCGGGCGGGGGTGCTGGGGTGGGTGCGTTGCGTGAGTTGTCGGCGCCGTTCGTCGCCGTCGGCCCTTCGGGGGTGTCGATTCGCACGCGTCTGAAGCACCTGGCGGCCGGGGACGAGGAGGTGCTGCGGCTGGTCGGCGCGCATCTGGGGTCGCTGGCCGGTCGTGATCTGAGGCAGCGGTGCGCGGAGGGTCTGGAGCACACAACGGATACGTGGGCGGCTCGGAAGCGAACGCTGACCGGTGAGTCGTCTTCCCGTTGGGCCGGGAGCATCACGAAGGCCACCCATGATCAGTGGGCGCTGTCCCGACGCGGGCAGCTCGCCCACATCCAGGGGCTGGAAACGGGCATCAGGACGGTCGCACAGCGCCTGTCGTTGCCGGTCGGCGAGAAGGGTTCGAAGCGGGCTCCGGGCGGCTATCGCAGTCGGCGGGAGTGGTTCGCCAAGTCCCGGCGCCTGGGCGTGCTGGAGGACCGGTTGAAGCGTGCGCGGGCCGACCGGGAGGCCGGTCGGGTGCGGGTCGTGCGCGGTGGCCGGCGCCTGCTCAACACCCGGCATCATCTCGGCGCCGCACAGCTCACCGAGGCGGAGTGGCGGGAGCGGTGGGAGACAGCGCGCTGGTTCCTCGCCGCGGACGGCGAGACGGGCAAGCGGTTCGGCAACGAGACCATCCGTGTCACCCCCGAAGGAGAGGTCTCGCTCAAGCTGCCCGCCCCGCTGGCTCATCTGGCCAACGCTCCACGCGGCCGGTATGTCCTCACTGGGGCCGTAGCGTTCCGGCATCGGGGTGATCAGTGGGCCGACCGCGTATGCGCGAACCGTGCGGTCGCCTATCGCATCCACCATGACACCGAACGCGGACGCTGGTATCTCACCGCCTCGTGGACCATTGCTCCGGTCAGGACCGTACCGCTGGAGGCGGCACGAGCGGGTGGTGTGATCGGGGTCGACACCAACGCAGATCACCTGGCGGCCTGGCGTCTCGACGCCCACGGGAACCCGTGCGGTGAGCCCCGTCGCTTCTTCTACGACCTGTCCGGCAACGCCCAGCACCGGGATGCTCAGGTCCGGCACGCGCTCACCCGGCTCCTGCACTGGGCCCGACGGCACAACCTCACCATCGCGATCGAAGACCTCGACTTCAGCGCGGAGAAGACCCGGGAGAAGCATGGCCGATGCAAGAGGTTCCGGAAGCTGATCTCCGGCATGCCGGTGGCAAGGCTGCGGGCCCGGCTCGTGGCGATGGCCGCCGAACTCGGCATCACCGTCATCGCGGTCGATCCCGCCTACACCAGCAAATGGGGAGCCCAGCACTGGCAGAAACCCCTCACCACCAAGCACCGAAAGACCACTCGCCACGACAGTGCTGCCGTGGCGATCGGAAGGCGCGCCCTCGGGCACCGCATCCGGCGACGTGCGGCACCGCCCCGCGACGACCAGAGCGATCGTCGCGGGTATCGGACCGCCCAGGCCGGACACGGTGACCGGGGGCGTGAGGAAACCCGCCGCCGCATTCCCGGACCACGGACACGATCCGCAGGCGCCGGACGCGGAGCGAAAGCGGGCGACCAGGACACCCAAGGCCGTTCGGGGTGTCCGCAGTGAGCAGGAGTGGGTCCAAGACCCACTCCTGCTGACTGATTAGTGAGGAACGGTAATCTCGCCAGTCGATGGCGAGAGGGGATGGCTCATGGCGACGCCGGGGGAGCTGCGGGTCGGGGTCCTCGCGTACCCGGGATGCTTCGCGTCCGAAGTCTTCGGCGTACCCGATCTGTTGACGATGGCCGCCCATGTGGCGGGCCCGGAGGCGCCCGGGTACCGGGTCGCGATCGTGTCGCCGCGCCGCCGGGTCGTCGCGTCGGGCGGCGCGAGCCTGGACGTGCGGCCGCTGTGCGAGGTGGACGTCCTCGTGGTCCCCGGGTTCGAACTGCGCCTGGGCGCGGACCTGGACGCGTGGCTCGGCGGGCTCGCGCCCGAGATCGCCGCGATCCGCGCGCGGGCGGCGGCCGGTACGGCGGTGGTGTCGCTGTGCGTCGGCGCGTTCCTGCTCGCCGAGGCCGGGCTGCTCGACGGGCGCCGGGCCACCACGTCCTGGCTGCACGCGGACGCCCTCGCCGGGCGGTACCCGGCGGCCGACGTACGGCCCGAGCACCTGGTCGTGACCGACCGGGGCGTGACGACCACGGCCGCCTTCGGCGCGATGTACGACTTCACGCTGGAACTGATCCGCCACCACAGCGGCCCGCGGGTCGCCCGGACCACCGCCCGGCTCGCCCTCGTCGACGACGCTCGCACCTCCCAGACCCCGTACGTCGACCCGAGCCTGCTGCCGCAGCCCGGCAGCGAGTTCTCCCAGCGGGTCATGCGCCGCCTCGACCAGAACCTCGCCGCCCGCTACGACCTCCCCGCTCTCGCCGCCGCCTTCCGCGTCAGCACCCGCACCCTCCTGCGCCGCTTCTCCGCCGAAACCGGCCACACCCCGCTCGCCCACCTCCAGTCCGCCCGAGTCCGCCGCGCCCGCCACCTCCTGGAGACCACCGACCGCACCGTCGCCGCCATCGCCTCCTCGGTCGGCTACCAGGACCCCGGCACCTTCGCCGCCCTCTTCACCCGCCACACGGGCCACCGCCCGAGCGCCTACCGCGCGACCTTCCGCCGGACCGTCGAAACCCCGGCGCCGTCGGAGCCCGGAGCCTGAGCCCCGCGTACCGGCCGGGGGCCGGCCCCCGGCCCGGCTCCCGGCCTTCGGCCGGAGCCTCGATGTCCGCCGCGTCCCTGGCAGGCGCCGCCGGCACCGGCGCGCATTCCCTTCGTCCGTCAAGGACGCGCCCCGCCCGGCGGGCGAAGCCCAGCCGGCCCCCGCCCTCTGGTGCCCGGCCCCGGCTCCCGGCCTTCGGCCGGAGCCTCAACGCTCGCCGCGTTGCCGGCGGGGCCTCGCCGGCCCCGGGCTCGGCCCCCGCCTTCGGCTAGCTCCCGGCCCCCGCCCCCGCCCCCGACGCCCTCCCCTCGGCCTCCGCCGGCGCCTCCCCGAACCGCGCCAGCGTCAGCGAGCCCGCCACCGCCACCGCGAAGCCCAGGAGGGCGAGCCAGCCCAGGCCGGGGCGGGTGGTGTCGCCGAGCCAGGTGATGCCGACGACGGCGGGGCCGATGGTTTCGCCGAGGACGAGGCCGGCGGTGGCGGTGGTGACGGCGCCGCGGTTGAGGGCGGAGGTGTAGAGGAGGAAGGCGCCGCCGCCGCCGACCAGGAGGGCGTAGAGGGCAGGGTCGGTCAGGTCGAAGGAGTCGAGGAGGCGGACCGCGATCTCGACCACCCCGAAGCCGAGCCCGCCCGCGAGGCCGAGGGTGAGGGCGCGGGGGCGGTTCGGGAGGCGGCCGGCGGCGGCGCCCGCCGCGAGGACGCCGAAGGAGGCCGCGAGCAGGCCCCAGGAGAGCGCGGCGTCGGCGCCCTCGTGGCCCTCCCGACCGGACGCGAGCGCCAGCATCGCCAGGCCCAGGCAGACCACCGCGACCGCCGCCCACTCCGTACGGCTGAGCCGTACCTTCAGCATCCGGGAGGCGATCACCGCCGTCACCGCGAGGCTCGCCGCGAGCGACGCGCCGACCACGTAGATCGGCAGCGTCCGCAGCGCCACGATCTGCAGGACGAAGCCGAGTCCGTCCATGCCGAGCCCGGCCACGTACCGCCACTGCCGCAGCGCCCGCAACTGCAGCGCCACGTCGACCCCGCCGCCCGTGCCGGGTCCGGCGGCCCGCGCGCCGAGCGCCTGGAAGACGGAGGCGGCGCCGAAACAGACGGCCGAACCGAGCGCGCAGATCATCCCAAGAAGCACGAAAGGGACTCTAGTGCGACGGGGATCGGACGCGCGTTCACGCCGGGCCTACACTGTGCGGTCGCAACCGGGTGCCGGCAGCCGCCGCCAGCCCGGCCCACAGGGAGGGACGGGGACGGACATGCGCAGAGTGAGGTCGACCACGGTGGTCCTGGGCGGAGTGGGCCTGCTCGCCGCGACGCTTACGGCCTGCTCGTCCGAGCCCGACCGCCGCTGCATCGATCCGGTGACCTACAAGGAGCTCCCGGACTACGAGTGCGGCGACGGCGACGGCGACGGCAGCAGTTCCAGCCACAGCCACTCCGGCCGCTACTACTACGGCGGCTCCTCCAGCAGCGGCAAGGTCAGCGGCGGCAGCTTCGACAAGTCCGCCGTCTCCAGCGGCGGCTTCGGCGGCCACGGTTCCTCCTCCGGCGGCTGATCCCCCGTGCGGCGCCACACCATCGAACCGCGGCCCGGCTGGCAGCAGACCGTCGAGGAACAGGGCCTGATCTACCCCCTGACCCGCTACCCCGACGACTCCCTGCGCCCCTACTGGGACGAGAGCGCCTACTACTCCTTCAGCCTGCCCGAGGTGGAGGCCCTGGAGGAGGTCGTCGAGGAGCTGCACGCCATGTGCCTCGCCGCGGCGGCGCACATCGTCGAGAAGGACCGGTTCGCCGAACTCGGCATCACCGACCGCCGGCTCGCCCGCCGGGTCGCCGAGTCCTGGCGCCGCCGCGCCGAACTCCCCACCATCTACGCCCGGTTCGACCTCCGCTACGACGGCACGGGCCCGGCGAAGATGCTGGAGTACAACGCCGACACCCCCACCTCCCTCGTGGAGGCCGCCAGCCCGCAGTGGTTCTGGATGGAGGAGCGCTTCCCCGGCGCCGACCAGTGGAACTCCCTCCACGAGCGCCTCGTCGACGCCTGGAAGCGACAGGCGCACCTGCTGCCGCCCGGCAGCCCCGTGCACTTCGTCCACTCCGACGTCGACGAGCTCGGCGAGGACCTGATGACCGTCGCGTACCTCCGCGAGACCGCCCAGCAGGCCGGCCTCGCGACCGAGGCGCTGTCGGTCGAGCGGATCGGCTGGGACCGCATCTCCGGCCGCTTCGTCGACGACCGGCTGCGCTTCATCCGCGCCTGCTTCAAGCTCTACCCGTGGGAGTGGCTGACCACGGACGCCTTCGGCCCGTACGTCCTCGACACCCTCGACAACGGCGGCGGCAGCGGCACCACCTGCTGGATCGAGCCCGCCTGGAAGATGCTGCTCTCCAACAAGGCGCTCCTGGCGATCCTCTGGGAGCTCTACCCGGGCCACCCCAACCTGCTGCCCGCCTACCTCGACGGCCCGCGCGAACTCGCCACCACCACCGGCTGGGTGGCCAAGCCGCTGCTCGGCCGCGAGGGCGCGGGCGTCACCCTCCACGAGCCGGGCTCCCCGGTCGTCCTCGGCGACGAGCCGGTCTGCTACCAGGAGCTCGCCCCGCTGCCCGACTTCGACGGCAACCGCGTCGTGCTCGGCGCGTGGACCGTCGGCGACGAGTCGGCGGGGCTCGGCATCCGCGAGTCGGCGGGTCTGGTCACGGACGAGTACGCCCGCTTCATCCCGCACGTGATCCTCTGAGCCCTCTGAGCCCTCTGAGCCCGGTCCTCTGATCAGGACTCCGGTACGTAGTCCCTGAGCGGCGCCGGCCGCAGTCCGGCCGCGTCGGCCGCCGCCAGGGCGCGCTTCAGGTCCTGCTCGATCGTCTCGTTGAAGTGCAGCAGGACGATGTCGCCCGCCTTGAGCTCCGGCGTCGGCGGGGTCCACTGGCCCCAGGTCGTCATGTCGTACGTCCACGTCACCACCGCCTTCGCCCCGCACACCCGCGCGGTGGTCAGCGTGGTCGCGTCGTACGTCCCGTACGGCGGACGAAGCAGCCGCGCCCCGTCCCCGAACTCGGCGAGCTGCGCCTCGCGCGCCCCGCACACCTGAGCCTTCTGGCCGGCCGCGTCGAGGGCGGTCAGGTCCGGGTGGTCGACGGTGTGGTTCTCGACCCGGGAAGGGCCCTGGTCGAGCAGCGTGTGGAAGTAGCCGGAGTCGTACGCGTACGCGCCGGGCAGCAGGAAGAGGGAGGCGGGCACCCGACGGTCGAGCAGCAGCTTCGCGGCGGCCGGGTCGTGGTACCAGCCGTCGTCGATGGTGAGGAAGACGACCGGATCGGTCGTCTCGACATGGTTCACGACCGGTACGGGCTCCGGCCAGGCGGCCTGGTCGGCCTGCGCGGGGCCGGTGAGCGCGCCCAGGAGGGCGACGGGGGCGAGTACGGCGAGAGTGCGGCGCAGGGCGCGGCGCAGACGGGGTCTCGGCATGACGGCCATCATTGGCCTAGACCAACTGGGGTGTCAATGGGGAGAGTTGCGCGCGAAACGGACGCCGGCGGTCCGCCGGGAGGCAGACCGCCGAGGTCCGGCGCGCCCGCGCCGACGGCACCAACGGCGCCGCCGGCCCGTGTCCGCCCCCGTCACGCCGCCGCCGTCACTCCGACAGCACCGCCCGCAGCTGCTCCAACCCCCAGTCCAGGTCCTCCTTCGAGATCACCAGCGGCGGCGCGATCCGGATCGTCGACCCGTGGGTGTCCTTCACCAGGACACCCCGCTCCATCAGCCGCTCCGAGATCTGCCGGCCCGTGCCCTTCGAGGGCGCGATGTCGACGCCCGCCCACAGGCCCCGGCCGCGCACCGCCTCCACCGCGCCGCCGCCCACCAGGAGGCCCAGCTCCGCGTGCAGGTGCTCGCCCAGTTCGGCGGCCCGCTGCTGGTACTCGCCGGTGCGCAGCATCGCGATCACCTCCAGGGCGACCGCGCAGGCCAGCGGGTTGCCGCCGAAGGTCGAGCCGTGCTCGCCCGGCCGGAACACCCCGAGGACGTCGCGGTCCGCGACCACCGCCGACACCGGCACCACGCCGCCGCCGAGCGCCTTGCCGAGGACGTAGACGTCCGGCACCACGCCCTCGTGCTCGCACGCGAAGGTCTTCCCCGTACGGCCGAGCCCCGACTGGATCTCGTCGGCCATGAACAGCACGTTCCGCCGGGCCGTCAGCTCCCGCACCCCGCGCAGATAGCCGGGCGGCGGGACGAGGACCCCCGCCTCGCCCTGGATGGGTTCGAGCAGCACCGCCACCGTGTTCTCGGTGACCGCCGCCTCCAGGGCCGTCAGGTCCCCGTACGGCACGATCTCGAACCCCGGCGTGTACGGGCCGAAGTGGTCGCGCGCCTCGTGGTCCGTGGAGAAGCTGACGATCGTCGTCGTCCGGCCGTGGAAGTTGTTCGCCGCGACCACGATCTTTGCGTGCCCGTCCGGCACGCCCTTCACCTCGTACCCCCACTTCCGCGCGGTCTTCACCGCCGTCTCCACGGCCTCCGCGCCCGTGTTCATCGGGAGCACCGCCTCCTTGCCGCACAGCTCGGCCAGGCGCTCGCAGAACTCGCCGAACCGGTCGTGGTGGAAGGCCCGCGAGGTCAGCGTCACCCGGTCGAGCTGCGCCTTGGCGGCGTCGATCAGGCGGCGGTTGCCGTGGCCGAAATTGAGCGCCGAGTACCCGGCGAGCATGTCGAGGAAGCGGCGCCCCTCGACATCGGTCATCCACGCGCCCTCGGCGGACGCGACGACCACGGGCAGGGGGTGGTAGTTGTGGGCGCTGTGCGCGTCCGCGGCAGCGATCTCGTCTTGCGTCCTCGACGGACTCGGCGTACTCGGCGTACTCGACACGGGATCTCCGTTCGTCCTGCGGCAGGTGCGGGTGTGGCTCCCTTTTCTTATCGTCGCTCGCATGCCGGACGGGGAAACCTCCGGCGACGACGCGCCCGCTACTGTGGAAACACGCACGGCGACTGGCGTACGGGGAACCGACCCCGGGGGAGCCGTGCGCGGCAGACCACACGAGGTGCCGCTCGCCTGGGCATCACGGGACACACCGTCGAGTCCCGTGCGCCACGCGCGTCGGGACCCAGCTGCCCGGAGGAGCGCACGCCATGAACCTTCCCGCCACCGGCCTTCCCGCCCATCACCCCGCACTCTCCGCCGCCGACCCCGAGCTCGCCGCGCTCGTCGGCGCCGAGGAGCGGCTGCAGGCCGAGACCCTGCGGCTCATCCCCAGCGAGAACTACGTCTCCGCCGCCGTCCTCGAAGCCTCCGGCACCGTGCTGCAGAACAAGTACAGCGAGGGCTACCCCGGCCGCCGCTACTACGAGGGCCAGCAGAACATCGACCAGGTCGAGACCCTCGCGATCGAGCGCGCCAAGGCCCTCTTCGGCGTCGACCACGCCAACGTCCAGCCGTACTCCGGCTCCCCGGCCAACCTCGCCGTCTACCTCGCCTTCGCGCAGCCCGGCGACACCGTGATGGGCATGGCCCTGCCCATGGGCGGCCACCTCACCCACGGCTGGGGCGTCTCCGCCACCGGCACGTGGTTCCGGGGCGTCCAGTACGGCGTACGCCAGGACAACGGCCTCATCGACTTCGACCAGGTCCGCGAGCTCGCCCTCGCCGAGCGCCCCAAGGTGATCTTCTGCGGCGGCACCGCGCTGCCCCGCACGATCGACTTCGCCGCCTTCGGCGAGATCGCCCGCGAGGCCGGCGCCGTGCTCGTCGCCGACGTCGCCCACATCGCCGGCCTCATCGCCGGCGGCGCCCACCCGTCCCCGGTCGGCCATGTGGACGTGATCTCCACGACCACCCACAAGACCCTGCGCGGCCCGCGCGGCGCCATGCTGATGTCCCGCGCCGAGCACGCCAAGGCCCTCGACAAGGCCGTCTTCCCGGGCCTCCAGGGCGGCCCGCACAACCAGACCACCGCCGCCATCGCCGTCGCCCTCCACGAGGCGGCCCGGCCCGCCTTCCGGGAGTACGCCCACGCCGTCGTCGCCAACGCCAGGGCGCTCGCCGAGGCGCTGCTCGCCCGCGGCTTCGACCTGGTCTCCGGCGGCACCGACAACCACCTGATCCTGATGGACCTCACCCCCAAGGAGGTCCCCGGCAAGATCGCCGCCAAGGCCCTCGATCGGGCCGGGATCGTCGTGAACTACAACACCGTCCCCTACGACCCCCGCAAGCCCTTCGACCCCTCCGGCGTCCGCATCGGCACCCCGTCCCTCACCTCCCGCGGCCTCACCACCGACCACATGCCGCAGGTCGCCGACTGGATCGACCGCGGTGTCACCGCCGCGGGCAAGGGCGACGAGGACGCCCTCGCGGTGATCCGTGCCGAGGTCGCCGAGCTCATGGCCGCCTTCCCGGCCCCGGGCCTGCCCGTCTGAGTCCGCTCGACGCCCGCTCGACCGGGTGAGACGCGGGGTGTGTTCCGCGTCTCATCGGCCCGCGGTGGGCGGGCAGTCCGGGAACGCTCCGCACACCTGAGAGAATGATGAGCATGGCCTCTGATCGACCTCGTGTGCTCTCCGGAATCCAGCCCACCGCAGGCTCGTTCCACCTCGGCAACTACCTCGGCGCCGTCCGGCAGTGGGTCGCGCTGCAGGAGTCCCACGACGCCTTCTACATGGTCGTGGACCTGCACGCGATCACGGTCCCGCAGGACCCCGCCGAGCTGCGCGCCAACACCCGGCTCGCCGCCGCCCAGCTGCTCGCCGCCGGTCTCGACCCGGAGCGCTGCACCCTCTTCGTCCAGAGCCATGTCCCCGAGCACGCCCAGCTCGGCTGGGTGATGAACTGCCTCACCGGCTTCGGCGAGGCCTCCCGGATGACCCAGTTCAAGGACAAGTCCGCGAAGCAGGGCGCCGACCGCGCGACCGTCGGCCTCTTCACGTATCCGATCCTCCAGGTCGCCGACATCCTGCTCTACCAGGCCCACCAGGTCCCGGTCGGCGAGGACCAGCGCCAGCACATCGAGCTGACCCGCGACCTCGCGGAGCGCTTCAACGGGCGGTTCGGCGAGACGTTCACGATCCCGGCGCCGTACATCCTCAAGGAGACGGCGAAGATCTACGACCTGCAGGACCCGGCGATCAAGATGAGCAAGTCGGCGTCCACGCCGAAGGGGCTCATCAACCTGCTCGACGACCCGAAGACGACCGCCAAGAAGGTCAAGAGCGCGGTCACCGACACCGACACGGTGATCCGCTTCGACCCGGAGCACAAGGCCGGCGTCTCCAACCTGCTCACCATCATGTCCGTGCTCACCGACACGTCGGTCGCCGACCTGGAGAAGAGCTACGAGGGCAAGATGTACGGCGCCCTCAAGACCGACCTCGCCGAGGTCATGGTGGACTTCGTCACTCCCTTCCGGACCCGCACCCAGGAGTACCTGGACGACCCCGAGACCTTGGACTCGGTGCTGGCCAAGGGCGCGGAGAAGGCCCGGGCGGTCGCCGCCGAGACGCTGGCGCAGACGTACGAGAAGATCGGCTTCCTGCCCGCCAAGCACTGAGCCGGGACGCGTGCCCGGGCACGGGTCGAACGACTCTGGCCGAAAGGGTGGTGCAAGCCGCACACTGGCGGCTGCACCACCACAATCCTGGACGATGGAGGAGAACGACGTGGGGACCGTAACGCTCGGCGTTTCGATCGCGGTCCCGGAGCCTCACGGCAGCCTGCTCCAGGAGCGGCGCGCGGGCTTCGGGGATCCCGCCGCGCACGGCATTCCGACCCACGTCACGCTGCTGCCGCCGACCGAGGTCGACGCGGAGCGGCTGCCGGAGATCGAGGCGCACCTCGCCTCGATCGCGGCGCTCAGCCGGCCCTTCGCGATGCGCCTGGAGGGCACCGGCACCTTCCGGCCGCTCTCCCCGGTGGTCTTCGTCAAGCTCGTCGAGGGCGCGACCGGCTGCGACCTGCTCCAGCAGCGCGTCCGCGACGAGGCCGGCCCGGTCCCGCGCGAGCTCCAGTTCCCGTACCACCCGCACGTCACCGTCGCGCACGGCATCGCCGAGGAGGCGATGGACCGCGCCTTCGAGGAGCTGTCCGGTTACGCGGCGGAGTGGACCTGCCGTTCCTTCGCGCTGTACGAGCAGGGCGCGGACGAGGTGTGGCGGAAGCTGTACGACTACGAGTTCGGCAGCGGCCGCACGATCTCCGCCGTCCCGGCCCAGGGCGGCAGCCCGGTCGACGCCCCGGCCACGACCCCCTAGCCGACTCATTCCCCTTGTGATCAATGGGCGCAGAAGATCGCCCCGCCACGGAGCGTGAATGGCGACCACTCCGGGGACGACCGGGCCGTGTGCCGAACGGTCTGCGGCGCCCACCCCTCGATAGGGAGTGGGCGCCGCAGGCGGTGTCGGGCCGGTCATCCGACGGCCAGTTTGTCCTTCCAGCCACCGCCGACTGCGCTCACCATCTCGGTTCCGCTGCCGGGCAGCACCGTCCGGCCGCCGGCGTAGAAGCGGACGGCACCATCAGTCCGCACACTCCAGACGTCGGGTATGGCGTCGCCGGTGGCGTCGGGAGTGCCGTACAGGAAGCGGATGCTGGTCCGGCCCCAGCCGCCGGATCCGTACACGATGTCGGCTCCGCCGGCCGAAGCGGCCGCCGACCCCAGCGATAGCAGGTCGACCCCCGAGCCGGAGGCAGCCTTCTTCCCCGTCCGCAGCATCAGGCGGGCGGCGGTGTTGGCCCGGTAGACAAGATCGGTCACCCCGTCCCCGGTGATGTCCTGGACCGTGACGATGTCCTGGTCGAGCCACGCGGAGGACGACAGCTGAACCGCCCGCTCCACGGTGGCGCCGTTGTAGCCGATGAGAGCCCAGAAGGCGTCTCCGGCCTTGAGGAAGAAGTCCGGCTTGCCGTCTCCCGTCGCGTCGCCGGCGGCGGAGATCTGGGTGATGGTGCTCGGCGCGGGTGCGCCGGCCGGCAGCAGGACCTCCTGGCGCCGGTCGATGTTCACTCCTCCGTAGCCGTCACCCGGGTAGACCCACATCCTGCCCTCGCGGACAGCGATGAGGTCCTGCAGGCCGTCGCCTCCGTAGACGTCTCCCAGGTGGGTGATGAGGGTGTTCTTCCAGTAGCCGGAGGGTGCAGCGATGTACACCGGACTGCCGTCGTCGCCGACCGGGTCCTTGTCGGGGTTCCCTCGGTAGGCGCCTGACATGGAGTAGTCGAGGTCACCGGTTCCCTTGGTCAGGTCGGTGGTGGCCTCCGAGGGGTAGAGGCGGAGGTTGCCGTTGCCGTCCACGACCATGAGGTCCGGCAGCGCGTCGCCCGTGAAGTCTCCGGGCTTGTCCGCCTGGTCCCGGGGCGTGACGTAAAAGAAGTACTTGCGCGGCTCGGAGACGTGTCCGGCCCCGTCGACGGCCCGTACGTACAGGACGTTGGGTCCGGCCAGGGGTGGCTTGGCGTTGGAGATCGTCGTCAGCGTGGTCACCGGCGCGCCGCTCGTCCGTGCGACCGAGAAGGGGTACGAAGCCTGGTTGAAGCCGTACTCGAACTTCACGACGTCGGTCTGGGCGGCCTTGAAGGTGAACGAGCCGGCCGTGCCGAACTTGACGGCGCTCCACTTCATGTCCTCGGGCTCGTTGTTGAACCCGTTGTCGTTGGCGTCGGCGTCGGGGAACTGGGTGGAGGTGACGGTCGGCGGTGAGGGCCGGGTGTTGTCGAAGACGAATCGGCAGGGAGTCTTCGTGTGGGAGTAGGCCGAACTCTTGCCGAACTTGTCGACGGCCCGGGCCCGCCACGAGTACGTGGCACCGTTGACGAGCTTGAGCCCACCGGTCACGTTCCCCGTGGGGAAGGGATCGGTGTGGACGCGGGCGGTCTTGGTCTGGCTGCCGACGGAGACGGTCCCCTTGGCTCCGAGCAGATTCGCCGTCGAACCGCCGGAGGGCCACAACTCGAAGATCAGGGAAGCCAGATTGCCGTCCTTGTCACTGCCGCCGCCCCAGAAGGTGAGGGAGGACGCGCCCACGTTGATGTAGGGAGCCGTCGTGTCACAGCTCTGGTTGGGGTCGAGGTCGAGACCGCTGGGCGGGGCCGGCGGACGGTTGTAGGCGAGATCGACGTACGGGCCGTAGTCGCCGTCGGCCTGGAATTTCTTCCAGGCGAACTGGGAGTTCTCGTCGCCTGCCTTGAACCCGATCGTGAGTGTCTTCCAGCCGCCGGTGACGGCCTTCTGCGCCGTCGACTTGATGTCGAACACGACGAAGTCGTCGGGGCAGGACGATGATTTCCAGCCGTGCGCGAAACTCGCTCCGCCGATCTTGTTCGAGTTGTTCATGCGCGGCGCGTTCTTCCAGTTTGTCTTGGAAGAGATGACGCCGGTCAGGTGAACGGTCATCGTTCGCGCGCTGCACGACCAGGAGTACGTCTCAAGGGCGCGCAGTTTCGCGCTGTGCACGATTGCGTCCTTGAGGTCGGGGTCCCAGTCGATGCTGAAGAAGGAACGTGACGTTCCCCAGGTGTCGGACTCGAACCCGACACGGGCTTCGTGGGTCCCACCCTTGTTGAAGTTCTTCCCGTTGTAGAAGCTCGCGTTCGGGTGACGGCTGTAAGCGGTGGTCCAGTCGTTGGTGTGCTTCTTCACCGAGGGATCGATGAAGACCGGGAAGACGGTGTCGGGATCGTTGAGAAACTCCTGGTCAGGGGTGAGGTACCAGCCTCTCGAGGTCCAGTCGTCCTCGATGTGGTCCAGATCGGTGCCGACGAGCGCGCCGTGCGAGTCGGGCTGCGGACCGTTCAGGGCGGGCAGGGAGAGCGTGGCGGCGGTGCCGGTCTGAGACGGCTCGGGTGTCGGTTCGGCGGGCACGGGAGGCAGCGGCGCGGACCCCGTGACGGGGTCGGGAGTCCCGTCGACTGCCTCGGGGAGCGGCTCGTCGAGAACGTCCCCCTGATCGCCGTTGTCGATGGCGTCCGTCGGTTCCGGCGTGACCGGATCCGTGGGGTCGGCGTCCGGCGACGGGGTCGAGCTGTCACTGGGCAGGGCCTCGGGCTCGGTCGGTGTCGCACCGCTGCCCGCCTGGCCGTCGCTGACGGCGGGAGAGCCCGCGCTGTCCCACATCAGCGGCGTCGCCGATTCGAGGACCTCCCGGCCGCTGTTGGTTCCGCTGAGCACGCCTGTGACGGGGTCGATGCGGAAGTCCAAGGTCCAGGACCAGAGCCCATAGGACAGTTTCGCGACGCGGGGGTCGGCGGCGGCCTCACGATTCTTGACGACGAGAACCTGGGCGAATCCGCCGTCGTCGGCAGTGATCACCAGGTCCGCGCCGGGGATGATCTCTGGGTAGAGGATGCGGGAACCGTTGACGACAGGCTCGGGGACGACACCGGGCCACGTCAATGCCATCCAGTCGTCGTCGGACTCGATGATGGCCAGCGAATTGAGTGGTGGAGAGGACATGGGAAGCAGGGCCACCGGTCGCCCGCCGGCTCTCGACGCCCGGTTGCTGCTCGGCCGTGAACCGGCTGAGAACACCATCTTGGTGTTGGTCGCCCGGGGGGACCAACCGCCCGGAACACGGACGAGCGTGGTGTCGATCGGCTTCCACTCACCGCCCACCTTGGCGCGTACCGGGTTGGCGTGGATGCGGCGCTGCAGCAGTCCGTCGGGTCTGGCCCACGTCGTGGAGTACGGGGTGCGCAGGGCCGTGGCCTCCACGACTCTCCGTACCCTTGCCGCCTCCAGCGCCGCGTCGGCCTCTGTCAGCGGTCCCGTGGCCTTGGTGCGCGCTGGAGGTGGACTCCCGCTGTCTTCCGGGGCGTTCAGCCCCCACACGGTCAAGCCCGTGGCCACGACGGCGGCGGCCATGGCGGCCGCGATCGACCGGCGTCCGGGCATGCGGCGCCATCTGCTCGTCATGAGCGGATTCCCTTCCCCCCTCGAAACCGGAGGACGGGCGGCCCGTCCACCGGACTTCCTGGCCCGTCAGCAGGCACGCGAAGGCGCCGTCTGTGACGGATGCGTGGAGATCATGGACCAAGCAAGCCTGGGGAGTCACGGCCACGGCTGGGCTCCCACTGCAGCGGGGGCTGGCGGACTGCGGACGTGCGGGACCGTGCTCAGGAGGGAATGAATCGGAATCTCACGTGCGTAACATGTCAAAATGTGATGACCTTTTGGAAACTATGGGTGAAACGTTCCTCACTCGACATCTCTTGTCTCGTTACGTAGGGAAGTGGAGTGTTAGCGGACTGTGATGATCATCACTTGATCCTCGTTCCCCTGGATCTCCTTCACAGCTCCCGCACAGAATCCCCCGTGTCTGATGTGACCCGTCTGCGGTCCGCGCAGGGCACCACTTCGTCCGGGGGGACTCCACTCGTGCCTGCTTCAACTTCGGTGCGCCGTAGGCGCATTCGTTCCGGCGTGGCATCGGTGCTCGGTGCCGTGCTCATGGTCGCGCTGCTGCCTGTCGAAGCACTTGCGCTGCCGCCGGATCCCACGAAGGACGAGGTCCCACGGGACGAACTCGTTCTGGAGAAGCTGCCGGAGACCGCCAGGGTCGCGGGAAGTACCCGGAACGCGGGTCTGGACAGCATCGAGAGCAAGGCTCCGGAGAACCTGGAGGAGGCGCCGGCCGGGACAGCGTCGCCTCCTCCAGGCGGCTCCGCCCCCGTAACCTTCGACGCCCCCGCGGAGCAACCCGCACTCCACGCCGACAGCGATTCGTCGCCCGTGCAGGCATCGGCGTATGAAGACGCGGCAGGGGAACTCCTCCCCGCCGGGGCCCTGCCGGTGAAGCTCGGACAGGCGCCGGGGGCAGCCGCTCCCACCGGCACCTGGGAAGTCAGCCTCTCCTCGCGCACGGCACCCGAGGCGGACGGGGTCGACGGTGCACTGGTCACCGTGACCGCGCCCGACACAGGGTCTGTTCCCGTGTCCATCCAGCTCGACTACAAGGCCTACGAAAACCTCTATGGGGCCGAATGGACGTCGCGACTGACGTTCGTCCAGTTCCCCGAGTGCTACCGCGACACACCGGAACTCGAGGTCTGCCAGACGTACGAAGAGCTGGACACGGTCAACGACCCGGTGACCAAGACCCTCACCGCGACCGTCGACACGGCCGCAGACGGCACCGTCACGCCGACAGTGGCCCCGCGTACGGTGACTGGACCGGGCGTGATGCAGGCGGCGTTCGTGTCATCCGCGACCGCGGGGGGTGACCGGGCGGTCGTGGGTGCCATCGACTCGGGCGCGGGCGAAGCCGGTTCGTTCAAGGCGACGCCGCTCGCTTCCAACGGAAGCTGGTCGGCCGGTGGTTCCTCCGGTGCCTTCTCCTGGTCCTACCCGTTGGCCGTGCCCCCTGCCCCCGCCGGCCCCGCGCCCGAGGTCGCCTTCCACTACAACTCCCAGGCCGTGGACGGCAAGACCGCCGGCACGAGCCCGCAGGCGTCCTGGATCGGAGAGGGCTGGGAGTACGACCCGGGACACATCGAGCGCCGCTACCGCACCTGTCGGGACGACCGCGACGCCACCTCCGCCGGAACGCCCAACAACACGGCCAAGAAGGACAAGACCTCCGACCTGTGCTGGGTCTCCCACAATGCCGTCATCACTCTCAACGGCAAGTTGATGGAGCTCGTACGCGTCGGCGACAGCAACCTCTACAAGCCGCAGCAGGACGACGGAACCCGCGTCGAACTGAAGACCGGCGGATCCAATAACGACAACGACGGCGAGTACTGGGTCGTCACCACTCCGGATGGCATCACCTACACCTACGGCCTGAACCGGATCGGTGAGGGCCACGCCGACACCAACTCCGTGTTCACCGTCCCCGTGTTCGGCAACCACCCGGGCGAGCCCTGCCACGCGGCCACCTTCGCCGCCTCCCGCTGCAACGACGCCGACAAGAAGCAGCAGGCATGGTTCTGGGGCTTGGACAAGGTTGTCGACCTGCACGGCAACGTGATGGTCGTCAACTGGACCAAGGCGCAGAACCACTACGCGGTCAACAAGAAGTTCAAGACCCCGGAGGCCTACGACCGCGGCGGCATGCCCACGTCCATCGAGTACGGCCTGCGCTCCGGAGTCCTGGGGGCAACGCCAGCGGCCAAGGTCGACTTCGTTCTGAAAGAGCGCTGCCTCCAGGATGACACCGCCTGCGACCCGGCTCGGTTCGACAACACCAAGGAGCCCGCGGCGTACCGGCCCTGGTGGGACAGTCCCGGCAACCTGAACTGCAAGGCGGACTCGAAGCTCTGCCCGGCCTTCCCCTCCTTCTGGAGCCGTCAGCGCCTCGCCGAGGTCGTGACCTACGCCCACCGCCCGGGCGTGACGGGCCTCGCCAAGGTCGACACCTACCGGTTGCGCCACTCGTTTCCCCGGGACTGGTACGACACGTCTCCGGGGCTGTGGCTGAACTCGATCACCCGCTACGGCCACCGCCCGGGTGACACGGTCGGCACCCTGATGTCTCCGGCCGGCATCAGCTTCGCCCCGTATGTCGTCGATATCGCCCACCCGCTCGGCGGGTACCTCAAAGACCGCCAACTCCCCAACCTCGTCCCCCGGTCCAAGGACGACCCCCGCCCCGGCTTCACCCGCCCGCGTATCGGCTCCGTCCTCACAGAGAACGGCGGCGAGATCGAGGTGGTGTACACCGGAGGCTGCAAGGTCCAGCCCACGGTCGCACCGCAGGACAACACCGGTACCTGCTATCCCGTCCGGTGGTCCCCGGACGGTGACCTGGACAAGCCCGCCCTTGCCTGGTTCAACAAGTACGTCGTCCAAACCGTGACCGAGACCGATCGGATCACCGGCGTCTCGGACCGCGTCACGACGCGATACACGTACCAGGACGCCGCCTGGGGGCTGAGCGACGACGAGTTCGTCAAGCCCGGACTGCGGACGTACAGCACGTGGCGCGGCTACCAGCAGGTGATCACGACCAAGGGCTATAAGGCCGACGTCCACCAGCAGACGCAGTCCTACGAGGTAACCCGCTACTTCCGCGGCAAGGGTGGGCCCGTCAAGGACTCGAAGGGGGCGGTGACGCTCGCCGCGGACGACGCTCCGCAGTACGCGGGGCTGCCCGCCGAAACCATCACCTACGACGGTTCCGGCGGAAAGGTCGTCAGGCGTGTCCTGAACTTCCCCTGGTCGAAGCAGACGTCCTCGCGCGAGCGGGCCGGCGGCCTCGACCCGCTGCTCGCTCACCAGGGCGGGATCAGCAGAACCGACGCCATCCAGACAGTGGATGCCGGATGGCAGGCGGTCAGGACCGAGACGGAGGTCGACGCCCACGGGTTCCCGGTTGAGGTGCGGAGCACGGTCGTCAAGCCGGACGGCACCGGCGGCGAAACGCTCAGCGACCCCACCTGCTCCCGAACCGAGTACGCGCACAACGAGGCCAGGAATCTTCTTGGCATGCCGAAGTCCGTACGCAAGACGGCAACGACATGCGCCGACTTCGCCACGGCGGCCCCGGACGGCGAGCTGATGGAGTCGGAGCGCTACACCTACGACGGGCAAGCATGGGGCGATGCGCCGACCAAGGGTCTCGTCACGAGCGTTGCGGGCATCAACGGCGCAGGCACCGCGCACAACGTGGTCACGAGCACGACCTTCGACCCGCTGGGGCGCGTACGCACGGTCACGAGCCCCCTCGTGGGGACCACCGAGACGCAGTACACCCCCGGTGATGAAGGTGGTCCCACCACCTCGGTCAAGGTGATCAACGCCAAGAAGCATGCGACCGTCACGACGTTCGACCCCGGGCGAGGGACCGTACTGACCGTCACCGACCCCAACGGACGACTGGTCCGCAGCGAGCACGATGCCTTCGGACGCATTGTCAAGCAGTGGTCGCCCACGCGCTCGTCCGGGACGCAGACACCTGATCTCCAGGTCACCTATCAGAGCGCGCAGGCCACCACGACCGTGACCAGGCCCGCCGCCGTCACGGTCCAGCGGATCAAGGACGACGGCACCTACGCGCAGCAGGTGACGATCTACGACGGCCTCATGCGTCCGGTTCAGACACAGAGCGAGGCACATGGCCCCGGCCGGATCATCACTGACACCAGGTACGACGACCACGGCCTGGTCAGGGAGCGGACCGGTGCCTACCTGGCAAAGGGCGAGCCCACGCCCGCCCAGTTCAAGAGGCAGTCGGACACCCTGGTCCCCACACTGACCAGAACGGAGTACGACGGACTGGAGCGCCCTCTCCGGGTTTCGACCTTCCACGGCGGTGCCTTCGCGTACCTCTCGTACAGCACCTACGAAGATACGAGCACGTACTCGAATCCGGCGGGAGGCGCCGCCCCGGACGTGAAGACCTGGACCGACGCCCGCGGCCGCGTGACGCTCGTCCAGCACTCCACGGACACCCGCGGTAACGCATGGCGTGACACCGCGTACAGCTACGACGCCCGCGGCAACCTCGCCAAGGTCACCGACCCCGCCGGCAACGTCTGGAGCTACACGTACGGCGACGCCCGCGGCCGTCTCACCGCGACGAGCGACCCCGACACCGGTTCCGCCACATACACCTACGACGACGCCGACCGCACTGTCAGTGTGACCGACAGCCACGGCACGACGTACACCGGCTATGACGAACTCAACCGGGTCACCGCCGTCCGGGACGGCTCCGAAACCGCACAGCCCATCAAGGAGTTCACCTACGACACCCTTCCCGGTGCGTTGGGCCTGAAGGTCGCGTCCATCCGCCACGACGCGAGCGGCGACTACATCAACCGCATCACCGGATACGGCGTGGACTACCAGCCCACCGGAAGCGAAAGGGTCATCCCGTCGAATCCGATGACCACCGGTGTCGCCGGAACTTATGCGTACTCCTACGCCTACACGCCGACCGGCAGGCCACTCTCCGTGACGCTTCCTGCCAAGGGCGGCCTCGCTGAGGAGAAGGTCGTCACCCGATACAACGGCGACGGTCTGGCCGAGTCGACCGCGGGCATCGACTGGTACACCACCGACGTCACCTACTCGGCGTACGGGCAGCCGCTCCGGACCGTGAGCGGACCACAGCCGTACCGCGTGTGGACGACCCACTTCGTCGACGACCACACCGGTCGTGTGCAGCGATCGGTCGTCGACCGCGAGACGGCCAACGCGCACCGTGTCAGCGACAGTCAGTACGCGTACGACCTCGCGGGCAACATCACGTCCAACCTGCGCAAGCTGACCGACGGGGCCACCTCCCGGTGGGACAGCCAGTGCTACACGTACGACACGCTGGGACAACTGGTTCACGCCTGGACCTCCAGCACGGTGCCGACCACCTCCGGGACGGGCTGCAAGTCCGCCAGCGGCGACACATGGGGACCGACGACGGACGGCGGAGTCTCCAGCGGCCCGGTGGCTCAGGCGGCGGACTCCGTGACCGACTCCGAAACCCCGGACACGGCGCTGACGGAGTCCCTGGCCGAGGCTGCCCCCGCCGCCGGAACCGTGGCCAAGGACGGCACGTCCTACTCGCAGTCCTTCACGTTCGACGTGATCGGCAACCGGCGCTCCCTGGTGGAGCACAACCCCGCCGACCCGACGAAGGACGTCACCCTGACCTACGGGTACGGCACCGTGGTCACGGGCAATCAGACCACTCCGTCCCAACGGACCCAGCCGCACGTCCTCTCGAGTGTCTCCACGCCGACGGCGGGGGCGAGCAGCACCTACACATCGGACGTCGCCGGTAACACGACGCACCGGAACCTGCCGACGAGAAGCCAGGTTCTGGACTGGACGAGCGAGGATAAGCTCGCCTCGGTCACCGAGAACGGCGTGACGACGAAGTACGTCTACGACGCCGACGGCAACCGCGTCCTGGAGAACACCCCGACGGGCAGCGTGCTTTACCTCGGTGAGACGGAGCTGACCACTGCGGCCGGCAAGATAACCCGGGCGACCCGCACCTATGCCCATCAGGGCGCGCCCAGTGTGGTCCGTTCCGCCACCAACGGGGCGACGACAGGTCATGTACTGACGGTCCTGGTCACCGACCATCTGGGCACCGCTCTGACAGCTGTGACCCAGGCGGCTGGTCAGCCGGTGACCCGCCGGTTCTTCAAGCCGTACGGGGAGACACGCGGCGCCAAGCCTGCCTGGCCCGAGCGGCGGTCGTACCTCGGGGTAGGCATCGACGACCCGAGCGGTCTGACGCACATCGGAGCCCGTGAGTACGACACGGCGACCGGGCGCTTCCTCTCGGCCGACCCGGTCATCGACATCACTGACCCGCTCCAGATGAATGGGTACACGTACGCCCACGGCAACCCCGTCACGCGCAGCGACCCGACGGGACTCTGGGACTTCGTGGGCTGGGCCAAGGACGCTGCGAAGGGCGCGTGGCACGGCGTCGTCGACTGGACGTCGGAGACGGGGGAGACCTGGCACCGCTGGTTCGGTGACCCCGCGAAGGCGGACCGCATGAAGGCGGAGCGGGAGAACAGGGTCGGGCCTAACAGCGGGGTCCCGTTCAACGGGACCCAGTACCTGAAGAACCTGGCTGGTAAGCCTTCCAACAGCTTCGCGTACCGTGCGTCGTACACGGCGGTGAAGATCTTCATGCCCATCCTGCCCGGCGCCGGGATGGCCGCGAAGGCACCCTCGATGATCGCCAAGACGGCGAGCAAGACCACGTCGGCCGCGACCAAGGGTGCGGCGGCGGCGAGCCGGGGATCGATCCGGAACATCCGGGCCGGCTTCCCCCGTATGACGCCCTCACCTCGGGGTGTAGCTTCGACGAAGCATCCGACGATCGTGCAGACCATCAGGCCCCCGACCGGCTGGACCGACGAGGGGCAGCTCAAGGCGGCCGCCGCCGCGGTTCCCGACTTCGCGTTGAAGCACCGTGCCAACCAGCCTGCCTCGCGCTCGTACGTCGGCGGCTACAACATCGACACCGGCGAGATCGCGCTCGCCGCTTCGGGCGGATCTCACAACGGCTGCGCCTACTGCGCCGAAGGAAACGTCGTCTGGGCCCTCGGTGGCGACGCGTCGCGCGTGGTGCTCACCATCGCCTATTGGGTCCGGGGCAACGCGGCCGAAGGTTTCCGTGTCGAGGTGAAGCCGGTGTGTCCCAAGTGCCAGGTGGACTACCCGAACGCGCACTTCTTCGAGCCCGGCGTCACGGGAGCCAAAGAGCTCAGGGATGGCACACCCGCCATCTGGTACCTCAGGGGTGACGACGCCTCAGGCCCATGGGCCTGAGATACGGTGCAGGCCCCGCTCGCCCCACGTGGGCGAGCGGGGCCCAGAGCCGCTCCGGTCCGTGCCGGGTGGCCATGAACCAAGAGATGGAACGATGACGCATCCACGACGACTCATCCGCGCCGCGATCGAGGACAGCGGCATCACGACGCTTCGCTGCGAGTGCGGAGCGAACGCCCTCCACATGATCGAGGAGTTCTTCGAGACCCTGGACAGAGATCCTGACAGCCTCCGGGAGCGCCGGGACTGGATGGAAGGCCATGCCATGTCGGGGTCGTTCCACCACCGGCCGGCGCCGGCTGTGGCCGAGATCCTTATGGCTGCGCTGCCCTTCTACCCCACAGGGGCAGCGCGCACGGTGATCCTGGAGGTGCTGCTGGACCTGTCGGACGGCGACATCGACGATCTGGTCGAGCAGTGCCAGCAGGTGATCCGCCCGGGTGTCTGGCTCTTTCTGGAGGAGATCGCTTCCGGGCTGTCCCCGGCCAGTGCCTCCCTCGCCTTCGACATCCTGTTGGCTGTGGAGGAGGACGACTGGGTGGCCTTCGCCCGGGAGCAGCTTTCCGACATGCTGCCGGCCGTGCAGTTGGATCCTGGCTACGGGTGATCGAGCGAGGACTCCGAACGGATTGCGATGCGAACCTGCCGGTCGGCCCCGGCTGGCTCGCTGCTCCCGACACCGTTCTGATGGGGTGCCAAGTCCGTCCAGGGTCGCGCTGGACCGGGACAGCGTGATGCCCTTGCGAGTGGCTGCGCATGCGGTGCGTTCGGGAACGCGGACCTCGTCTTCCTCTCCGCCGCCTCAGAGTCGGGGTGGCCGCGGTTCATCCACTCCCGGCTGGGCGCGATGTCCCGGACGTGCCCAGACAGCCGGGCCGGAACGAGCGGCTGCGTGCGCCTTGCTCACGGCCCCACGGTGAAGCGGTTGGACCTAGGACCTGTCTGATAATTGATCTTGTGGTGGGTCGTGGTGAGCCGGCGGATGCGGCGTGGGGGCGGATAGAGCCCCTGCTGCCGGGTGTTGACGGGCGAGGTCGGCCGTGGCGGGATCACCGGCAGGTGATCAACGAGGTTTTGTGGCGGTTACGGACCGGTGCTCCGTGGCGTGACCTGCCAAAACGCTTTGGGCCGTGGCAGACCGGCTATGAGCGGTTCGCCCACTGGGAGGGGGACGGAACCTGGGCTCGCCTGCTCGAACAGGTCCAGATCCGGGACGACGCCGTCGGGTCCGTGGAGTGGACGGTGTCGGTCGGCTCCACGATCAGCCGGGTTCACCAGCACGCCGCCGGCGTCTGTAAAAGGGGGCGGCGGCGACGACGGGGGACGAACTGGAAGTTCCGGCATGTCCGTCGGCTGGCCAGGCGCTCGGCCGGTCCCATGGCGGGCTGACCGCCAAGGTCCATCTCGCCTGCGACGGCCGGGGCCTGCCCCTGGCCGTCGTCGTCCCGCCCGGCGACCTCAACGATTCCACCGCCTTCGGCACGGTCATGGACGTGCTGAGGGTGCCTCGGGTCGGGGTGGGGCGGCTCCGCCGCAGGCCAGACGTGGTCATTGCCGACAGGGCGTACTCGTCCCGGGCTGTCCGCCAGGCCCTGCAGGGCATCCGGGCAGTGATCCCAGAGCGGTCGGGCCAGAAGCCAACCGTGTGCGGCGCGGACAGACCGGCGGCAGGCCGCCGGCCTTCGACCGCGAGCTCTACAAGACCCGCAACGTGGTCGAACGCCGCTTCAACCGCCTCAAGCAGTTCCGCGCGATCGCCACCCGCTTCGACAAACTCGCCACCCGCTACAAAGCCGGAGTCCACCTCGCCTCGCTCATCCTCCTGCTCCGCGAGCCCGGGCTGGGTGCGGTTACTGCCCCCCCCTCTCTCGGTTCTTCTGGGGCCTGAGGCTGTATCTGGCGGAACGAACCGTGGCCTGGCCCTTCCCGTGCCCCTGTGCGCCCGTACGGCTACACCGGCAGGCGGCGGAACAGCGGCCGCGGCACGTGCCGCAGGGCCGACATCACCACGCGCAGCGCGCCCGGCACCCACACCGTCTCCGAGCGGCGGCGCAGCCCCAGCTCGATCGCCGTCGCGACCGCCTCCGGGGTGGTCGCGAGCGGCGCCTCCGCGAGGCCCGCGGTCATCCGGGTGCGGACGAAGCCGGGCCGTACCACCATCACGTGCACCCCGGTGCCGTGCATCGCGTCGCCGAGGCCTTGGGCGAAGGCGTCGAGCCCGGCCTTCGACGAGCCGTAGATGAAGTTCGCCCGCCGGGGCCGCTCGCCCGCCACCGAGGACAGCACCACCAGCGAGCCGTGCCCCTGCGCCTGCAGCGCCTGGGCGCAGACCAGGCCGGCCGAGACGGCGCCGGTGTAGTTGGTCTGGGCGACCCGGACCGCGGAGAGCGGGTCGGACTCGTCGCGCACCTGGTCGCCGAGGACGCCGAAGGCGAGCAGGACGAGGTCGATGTCGCCCTCGGTGAAGATCTTCCCGAGCCGCTCCTCGTGGGAGTCGGTGTCGAGCGCGTCGAAGGGCACGGTGTGCACGTCGGCGCCCAGCGCGCGCAGCGAGTCCGCGGCGGCGGCGAGCGCGGGGGAGGGGCGGCCGGCCAGCCACACCGTACGGGTGCGGCGGGCGATCAGCCGGCGGGCGGTGGCGAGGCCGATCTCGGAGGTGCCGCCGAGGATGAGGAGGGACTGGGGTGCGCCGAAGGCGTCCTTCATGACGTTCACGCTCCGGAGGGGACAAGGGACGGGAGGGGGACGGCAGGGGAGTCAGGGGTTCAGGGGTTCAGGGGTTCAGAGGGCGAGCCGGCGGGCCAGGTCGGAGACGAAGACCGAGCGCGGGTCGAGCGCGGCGCGCAGCTCGCGGAAGTCACCGAGCCGGGGGTACATCGCGGCGAGCAGCTCGGGCCTGAGCCGGGAGTCCTTCGCGAGGTAGACCCGGCCGCCGGCCGCGACGACCTCCTCGTCCAGCTCGTCGAGGAAGGCGCCGAGGCCGCTGAGCGAGGCCGGGATGTCGAGCGCCAGGGTCCAGCCGGGCATCGGGAACGACAGCCAGCCCGGGTCCGCCTCGCCGAAGCGCTTCAGGACGGCCAGGAAGGACGGGCAGCGGCGGGTCGCGATCCGGCGCACCACCCGGCGCAGGGTCTCCTCCCGGCCGTGGCCGACGACGAACTGGTACTGCACGAAGCCGCCGCGCCCGTAGATCCGGTTCCAGTGCGGCACGCCGTCGAGCGGGTGGAAGAAGGAGCCGAGGGACTGCAGCCGGCCGGTGGAGTGCCGGGGGGCCTTGCGGTACCAGAGCTCGTTGAACAGACCGACGGTGGTGCGGCCGAGCAGCCCCTCGGGGACGTACGCGGGGGCCGCGGGCAGCCGTCCCGGCCGGAAGGCCAGCGGCTCGCGCCGGGCCCGCCGCGCCCGTACCGGCAGGGCGTCGTACGGGGCGTGGTCGCCGCGGGTGAGGACGGCCCGGCCGGTCGACGCGCCACGCGCGAGCAGGTCGATCCAGGCGACGGAGTAGCGGTGGCGGTGGTCGGTGGCGGTCAGCCGGGCCATCAGGTCGTCGAGGTCGGTGGCGCGTTCGGTGTCGACGGACATGAGGGAGGTCTCGACGGGCAGCAGGCGCAGGGTGACGGAGAGGATCACCCCGGTCAGTCCCATGCCGCCGGCGGTGGCGTCGAAGAGCGGGGTGCCGGGGGCGACCGTGCGGACCTGGCCGTCGGCGGTGAGCAGGTCGAGTGAGACGACGTGCCGGGAGAAGGAGCCGGAGACGTGGTGGTTCTTGCCGTGGATGTCGGCGCCGACCGCACCGCCGACGGTGACGTAACGGGTGCCGGGGCTCACCGGCACGAACCAGCCGAGCGGCAGCAGCACCTCCATCAGGTGGTGCAGGCTCACCCCGGCGTCGCACACCACGAGCCCGGCCTCGGCGTCGACGGCCCGGATCCGGGCGAGCCCGGTCATGTCGAGCACGGACCCCCCGGCGTTCTGCGCCGCGTCCCCGTACGCCCGCCCCAGCCCCCGCGCGATCGACCCCCGCGCCCCGCACGCCCGTACGGCCGCGGCGGCCTCCTCGTACGTCCGGGGGCGGATCACCCGGCTGTGGGTGGGGGCGGTGCGGCCCCAGCCGGTGAGGGTGTCGATGTCCGCGTCCGCGTCGCTGACGGCGGGGGTGACGGCGGAGGTGTCGGCTGCCATGGGGTGACCGTATAGCCGGGAGTGTCGCTTATGCCGGGATTGGCGGGTGGTTCGGCGAAATGGGTGATTAAACGAGTGTCAGGAAAGCGTCTTGCTTTTCCGGACACCTTGGCGCGTCAGAGTCGCCGATGGCCGACGCGGAAGCGCTGACACGGGGAGCCGAACCACGATGACGCGTATTGCGGACCCGAGCGGGACGGAGCGGGCGGCGGCGCCGGCCGCCGGTACGGCGGCTCCGGCGGGGCCTGCAGGGCCGGAGACCGGTGGGCCGTACGGCCGTGCGGCGGTGCTGACAGGGCCCGGTTCCGGGCCCGGCCACGTCCGGGGCGGCACCCACCCCCCGACCCCCCGCCCACCCGGCCTCGACCGGCGGCTGCTTCACGTCCTCCGCGACGTCGGGGGCCGGGCCGGGGTCGGGGGTGCGGCGCGCGGCTTGTCGTTCGCGGGGGAGCACGGCGCGGTCTGGCTGGCCGCCGGGCTGCTCGGCGCCGTCGTCGACCGGCCCCGGCGGGCCGGCTGGCTGCGGGGCACCGCGCTGGTCGGCGGCGCGCACCTGGCCAGCATGGGGGTGAAGCGGGCGGTACGGCGGGCCCGCCCGCCCGCCGGGGAGTTCGCGCCCCTGGTGCGGACCGCCGGGCGCCACTCCTTCCCCAGCTCGCACGCGAGCTCGGCCGCGGCCGCCGCCGTCGCCTTCGCGACGCTGCACCCACCGGTGCGCCACGTCCTCGTCCCGGCCGCCGCCGCGATGTGCGTGTCCCGCCTCGTCGTCGGCGTCCACTACCCGACCGACGTCGCCGCCGGCGCCCTGCTCGGCGCCGCCACGGCCGCCGCGGCCCGCCGCTGGCTGACCGGAGGCCCCGTTGCCTGACCGGACCACGACGACCACGGCCGCCCCGGCACCTGGCGCCGGCCCCAGCATCGCCGCCGCCGTTGACGCCGGGGCGGACGTCGCCACGTTGTCGGGCCTCGCCTCCGCCGCTGTCGCCGGTACGGCGACACGCCCCGCGCCCGGCATCGGCGCAGCGGCGCAGGGGCGCAGCCCCCTCGCCCTCGCCCGCGGACTCGTCCGGACCTCCCGGCCCCGGCAGTGGGTCAAGAACGTGCTCGTCGTCGCCGCGCCCGTCGCCGCCGGGCAGTTCTGGTCGTGGCACAGTGCGGGCCGACTCGCGGTCGTGTTCGGGTTGTTCACGGCGGCCGCCGCGGCCGTGTATCTGGTGAATGACGCGCGCGATGCCGCGGCCGACCGGGCGCATCCGGTCAAGCGGTACCGGCCGGTGGCCGCCGGGGTCGTGCCCGTACCCCTCGCGTACGGCACCGGGGCCGCGCTCGGGCTCGGGGCGGCGGGGGCCGCGGCGGTCTGGTGCAACGGGATGACGGCGCTGGCGCTCGCCGCGTACCTGATCATGCAACTCGCCTACTGCGTACGCCTCAAGCACGTCCTCGTCGTCGATCTCGCCGTCGTCGCCGCCGGCTTCCTCCTCCGTGCGATGGCCGGCGGGATCGCCCTGAACATCCCCCTCTCGCGCTGGTTCCTCATCACCACCGGCTTCGGCGCGCTGTTCATGGTCGCCGCCAAGCGCTACTCGGAGGCGGTCCAGCTCGCCGACGCGCAGGGCGCGACCCGCGCGCTGCTCACCCAGTACACGCCCGGATATCTGCGCTTCGTCTGGCAGTCGGCGGCGGTCGTCGCCGTCCTCGGCTACTGCCTGTGGGCGCTGGAGAGCGGCGGCGTCGCGCACGGCGCGCTGCTGCCGTGGCGGCAGCTGTCCGTCGTCGCGTTCGTCCTCGCCGTCCTCCGCTACGCCGTCTTCGCCGATCGCGGCACCGCCGGCGCCCCCGAGGACGTGGTCCTGCGCGACCGGCCGCTCGCCGTCATCGGCCTCGTATGGGCGGCGATGTACGGGATGGCGGTCGCCGACCTGTGAGCCGGCCCCGGCGCCTGAGCGGTGAGCTGCTCGGCTTCGCGGCCGCCGGCCTCGCCGCGTACGCCGCCGACCTCGCCGTCTTCCTCATCCTCCGCGGGCCGCTCGGCCAGGACCCGCTCACCGCCAAGACCCTCTCCTTCCTGGCCGGTTGCACGGTCGCCTACCTCGGCAACGCCCTCGGCACCTACCGCCGCCGCGCCACCACCGTCGCCCTCCGCGACTACGCCGTCTTCTTCGCCGTGAACCTGGCCGGCGCCGCCGTCCAGCTGCTCTGCCTCGCCGTCTCCCACCACGGCCTCGGCCTCACCTCCGCCCGCGCCGACACGGTGTCAGGACTCGGCGTGGGCATGGTCCTGGCGACCTGTCTGCGATTCTGGGGGACCCGGACCCTGGTGTTCCGGAACCCTGCGACCGAGGAGGCGCGCCGCCCGCCATGGACTGGCTGACCAAACTCCCCGTCGTCGGCCCCTGGGTCGCGCGGCTGATGCGGACCCACGCCTACCGCGCGTACGAGCGGCTCGACGAGGTCCGCTGGGCCCGGCTCGCCGCCGCCATCACCTTCCTCAGCTTCCTCGCCCTCTTCCCGCTGATCACCGTCGCCGCCGCGATCGGCGCCGCGCTGCTCTCCACCGAGCAGCTCGACAAGATCGAGACGAAGATCGCCGACCAGGTGCCCGGCATCTCCGACCAGCTCGACATCGCCGGCCTCGTCGACAACGCCGGCACCATCGGTCTCGTCGCCGGCGCCGTGCTGCTCTTCATGGGCATCGGCTGGGTCGGCTCGATGCGGGAGTGCCTGCGCACGGTCTGGGGCCTCGACGACGCCGACCAGGGCAACCCGTTCGTCCGCAAGGGCAAGGACGCGGGCGTGCTGCTCGGCCTCGGCGGGGTCATGATCTGCTCGCTCGCCGCGTCCTGGCTCGGCTCCACCGCCGTCGGCTGGAGCGCCGAGCAGCTCGGCATCGAGCACAAGGGCGCCGGCGGGATGCTGATCGAGGCCGCGGCGATCCTGGTCGCGATCGTCGCGGACTTCCTGATCCTGTCGTACGTGCTGACGCTGCTGCCCGGCGTCGAGCCCAAGCGCCGCGACCTGGTGGTCGCCGCGCTGCTCGGCGCGGTCGGCTTCGAACTGCTCAAGCTGCTGCTCGGCGGCTACATGAAGGGCGTCGCGGCGAAGTCGATGTACGGGGCGTTCGGCGTGCCGGTCGCCCTGCTGCTGTGGATCAACTTCACCGCGAAGCTGTTGCTGTTCTGCGCGGCGTGGACGGCCGTCGGGGTCAGGAGGCCGCCGGAGTCTCCTCGACCGGAGGAGTCTTCTGATCGCCCGCCGTCTCCTGACCGGCCACAGTCTCCTGCTCCCGGCCCCGGCGACGGGCCGCACCCGCCAGCGGCCAGCGCCGGTTGACCAGGAACACCGCGCCCGCGAGCAGCACCAGCACCCCGCCCGCCACGGCGAGCGCGATGCCGATCCCGCCGGACGGCTTCGACGCGGCGACCGAAGCGTGCCCCGTACCGTCCGCGGCGTCCTCGCCCTTGCCCGGCGCCTCCTTGCCGGGGGCGGGCTCCGCCCCCGCCGTGCTGCCCGCCGTCGCCGGCGGCACCAGCTCACCCACCGGCGTCACCTTGCCGGTCGCCGCGAAGCCCCAGTCGAGCAGCCGCGCGGCCTCCTTGTAGACGGCGTGCTGCTCCTTCGAGGAGGGGTTCATGACGGTGACGAGCAGCACCTTGCCGTTGCGCTCGGCGACACCGGTGAAGGTCGCGCCGGCCTCGGTGGTGTTGCCGTTCTTGACCCCGGCGATGCCCTGGTACGGGGCGACCCCGATGTCACCGGTCAGCAGCCGGTTGGTGTTCTGGATCTCGAAGGCCTCGCGCTTCTTGCCCGGCTTCGCCTCGCCCGGGAACTTGGCCCGCGGGGTGGCCGCGTACTCCCGGAAGTCCGGGTTCTGCATGCCGCTGCGGGCGATGAGGGTGAGGTCGTACGCGGAGGAGACCTGGCCCGGCTCGTCGTAGCCGTCCGGCGACTTGACGTGGGTGTCGAGGGCCTGGAGCTCCTCGGCGTGCGTCTGCATGTCCTTGACGGTCTGGTCCACGCCGTTGTTCATCGCGGC
Source organism: Streptomyces fradiae (assembly GCF_041270065.1). Lineage (NCBI taxonomy): Bacteria > Bacillati > Actinomycetota > Actinomycetes > Kitasatosporales > Streptomycetaceae > Streptomyces > Streptomyces fradiae. The sequence continues at coordinate 4,930,177 of NZ_CP065958.1, forward strand.
GAGCACGTGCACGGCGTCGTTGCCGGAGCGCAGGAAGACGCCCAGCCACAGGTCGTGGACGCTGTAGGTCTGCTTCTCCTTGATGCCGACCAGGCTGGAGCCGGCGCCGAGGCCCTGGAGGTCGGTCGGGATCACCGTGTGGTTCTGCGTCTTGGGGAACTTCGGCAGCAGGGTGTCCGCGAAGAGCATCTTCAGGGTGGAGGCGGGGGCCAGCGGCCAGTGCGCGTTGTGCGCGGCGAGCACCTGCCCGTTCTCCGCGTCCGCCACGATCCACGACCGCGCGCTCAACTCCTTCGGCAGCACCGGCGCCCCCACCCCCAGCTGCACCTGAGTGCCGGCCTTGGACAGCAGCGTCCCGCCCACGCTCGACATCGTGGCCGGCGGCTGGGGCTGCGGCGCCTTGTCGTCTGCGTGCGCGGGCGCGGCGGCGAGGAGGGGCAGCAGAGTGGCGGCGGCGGTGGCCGCCAAAGCGGCCTTCGCGGTCATCTTCGAAGCGGACACGATCGGAAACGTACATCCCCCGAAGGTCCTTCCGAACCTCGCGGGGCGGTTCGTCCCCGCTCGTCCACCCGTCCGCAGGGGCCGTGGGGCGGATGGTGATACTGGGACCATGAAGCTCAGCCGCCCTGTCTCCTGGTTCCTGCTCGTGTTCGGAGTGTGGAGCTGGGTCATCTGGATCACTTTCGTCAAGAACCTGTGGAAGGACGGGAGTGGACTCGCCTTCGACGACGCGGGCGATCCGACCGCCTATTTCTGGGTTCACCTGCTGCTGGCCATCACGTCCTTTGTCTTGGGGACGGTGGTCGGGGTGATCGGGTTGCGTGGAGTGCGCGCGCTTCGGCGCGAGCGCGCCTGATCACGGCTGAACGCGACTGAGCACGGCTGACGGAAGAGGACAAAGGGGCGGGCGTGGGCGTGGTGCTGGTGGTGCTGGTGCTGGTCGTGGTTCTGGGGCTGCTCGGGGGCGTGCACTGGTACGTGTGGCGGCGGCTCGTGCGGGATCTGACCGTGCCGGGCGGGGCGGCGCGGCGGGTCGGGACCGCGGTCGCGGTCGTGCTGCCGCTGCTTTCGGTCGGCGCGCTCGTCTCCGGGCGGGCCGGCGCGCCCTTCGTCCTGGAGCGGGTGCTCGCGTGGCCGGGCTTCCTGTGGCTCGCGGTGCTGCTGTACGTGACGCTCGCGCTGGCCGTCACCGAACCGCTGCGGCCGCTGCTGCGGCGGCTGCTCGCCCGCCGGGCGGAGGCACCGGCCGAGGTCCCGGCCGAGGTGCCGGCCGAGGTGCCGGTGCCCGTGCCCGTACCGTCGGCGGCGCCCGAGCCTCCGGCACCGGCCGCCCCCGAGACCCCCGACCTCTCCCGGCGGCTGTTCGTCAACCGCGTCGTCTCCGGGTCCGCCGCGGCCGTCGCCCTCGGGACGGTGGGCTACGGCACGTACGGCGTGCTGCGCGGCCCGCGGGTGAAGCGGGTCACCGTGCCGCTCGCCAAGCTGCCGCGCGGGGCGCACGGTTACCGGATCGCGGTGGTCTCGGACATCCACCTCGGGCCGATCCTGGGCCGGGCCCACACCCAGCGGATCGTCGACACCATCAACGCCACCCAGCCCGACCTCGTCGCCGTCGTCGGCGACCTGGTCGACGGCACGGTGGCGAACCTCGGCCCGGCCGCCGAGCCGCTCGCCCGGCTGCAGGCCCGCGACGGGGCCTTCTTCGTGACCGGGAACCACGAGTACTTCTCCGGCGCCGACGCCTGGATCGACCACGTCCGCGAGCTCGGCCTGCACCCGCTGCGCAACGCCCGGGTCGAGATCGGCGCCGGTTTCGACCTCGCCGGGATCGACGACGTCGCCGGCGAGAGCGAGGGCCACGGGCCCGACTTCGGCAAGGCCCTCGGGGACCGTGACCGGTCCCGTACCGCCGTGCTCCTCGCCCACCAGCCGATCGTCATCGACGACGCCGTCCGCCACGGCGTCGACCTCCAGCTCTCCGGCCACACCCACGGCGGCCAGCTCTGGCCCGGCAACCTCATCGCCGAACTGGCCAATCCCACCGTCGCGGGCCTGGAGCGGTACGGCGACACCCAGCTGTACGTCTCGCGCGGCGCGGGCGCCTGGGGACCCCCGGTCCGGGTCGGCGCGCCCTCCGACATCACGGTGGTGGAGCTCGCCTCGAAGCAGGCGTAGCCGAAGCAGGCAGGCAGGCAGGCCGGGCAGGTCGGCTGGCTGGCGTAACGGAGTGCTTTGTGACCGATACGTACTGCTCAGTCCCCTGAAATCCCCTATCCCGGGACATATACGTGCGGTGTGAAGGTTTACTCTTCCACCAGTGAAATTCGTGTGATGGGATGGGCGCCATCGCGGCTGGCCGAATTCCGCCGCGACAGGGGTGGGAACGCAAAAAAGGATGCACGTCTCATGCGGTCGACGGTCCGTCTGCGCATTTTGATCATTTGTGGGGTTTTGGTAGCGGCCGGAATCGGGGGCTGGCAACTGCTGCCCTCCGACGACGTGCGAACGGACGCCATCACCGTCGGTACGACCGACGAGGTGACCTCGCTCGATCCGGCCGGTGCCTACGACGCCGGTTCCTGGGCGATCTACAGCAACATCTATCAGTCACTGCTGACCTTCAAGCCGGGCTTCACGACGCCGGTTCCGGACGCGGCCGAGAGCTGCCGGTTCGTCGGTTCGAAGCTCTCGACGTACGAGTGCGAGCTCCGCGACGACCTGACCTTCTCCAACGGTCACAAGATCACCGGCGAGGACGTCCGCTACTCCTTCGAGCGGATGCTGGCGATCAAGACGGACGTCGGCCCGGCGCCGCTGTTCCCGACACTGAAGAAGGTCGTGGCCGCGGGCCAGAAGGTGACCTTCCAGCTCAGCGGCCGTGACGCCACCTTCCCGCTGAAGCTGGCCACCGGTGCCGGCTCGATCGTCGACCACACCGCGTACCCGGCGAAGGAGCTGCGCGGCGGCAACGCGGTGGACGGCTCGGGGCCGTACGTCCTCAAGGAGTACGAGCCGGGCGTCAGCGCGCGCCTCGAGCCGAACCCCCGCTACCGGGGCGCCCTCACCAAGACCGGCCGGCCGGTCGTCGTCAAGTACTTCAAGGAGTCCGAGGAGCTCGCGACCGCCTGGAACGCCAAGAAGGTCGACGTGACCCACCGGCAGATGCCGCCGGACTTCCTCAACAAGCTCGGCGACGCGTCGAAGGACGGCACCCGGGTCACCGAGGCGGCCAGCGCGGAGATCCGCAACCTCAACTTCAACATCCGCCCCGGCAGGGTGATGTCGAAGACGGCGGTCCGCCAGGCGATCGCCGCGGTCATCGACCGCCCGGCCATCGTCACCGGTCCCTACAAGGGCACGGTCGAGCCGCTCTACTCCCTCATCCCGCAGGGCTTCGTCGGCCACAGCACCGCCTTCTACGACACCTATCCGGAGCCCAGCGCCACCAAGGCCAAGCAGCTGCTGCGGGACGCGGGCGTCGACACCCCGGTGAAGTTCTCGCTCGGCCACCGCAAGGACGCCACGTACGCCGCCGAGGCCGCCGAGATCAAGAAGCAGCTGGAGGAGACCGGCCTGTTCGAGGTCACAGTCAAGTCGGTGGACTGGCAGAACTTCCAGAAGGAGTACGCGGCGGGCACGTTCGACGCCTACCCCATCGGCTGGTTCCCGGACTTCGCCGACTCCGACAACTTCACCGCCCCGCTCGTCGGCACGGGCAACGCGCTGCACAACGGCTACTCCCGGGCGAAGGTCGACTCGCTGATCGCCGCCACCCAGCAGTACAGCGACCGCGGCCGCGCGGCCGGCGACTTCAAGGCCATCCAGGACGAGGTCGCCAAGGACGTGCCGCTGGTGCCGCTGTGGCAGAAGAAGGACTACGTGCTGTCGACGGAGGAGGTCGCCGGCTCCCAGTACCTCTCGGACGGCACCGGCATCTGGCGCCTCTGGGAACTGAGCTGGATCTAGCCCGCAGAGCATGCTGGAGGGGCCCCGGACCGTGCACTTCACGGTCCGTCCCTCCTTTTTCAGGTGCTGCTCAGGACTTCTTGGCGGCGCCGCCCCGCTTCGGCTTGCCCGAGGCCGCCATGCCCGCCGCCGTCGGCATGAAGTCGGACAGGACGTCGTGGACGTCGGTGACCAGCGGGCGCAGGATGCGGAAGCGGGACAGCGAGATGGCCCGGGCGGTCACCGGGGCCAGCCGCTCCACCAGGCGGCGGCTGTTGGCGGCGCCCTCGGAGCGGTCGTACACCCAGAACAGCACCAGGCCCATCTGCTGGAGCCACAGCAGCCGCGGCAGCGGCTCGGCCAGCTCCGGGTCGACCTTCACCTTGGCGCCGGAGATGACCCGGCGGTGCACCTGGATCGCCGCCTCGCGCGGGCCCGCCGACTCGGGCGAGAACGGGCTGAGCGGGCTGTCCGGGTCGGCCGCGTTCTTGAAGAACTGGGCCGCGAACTCGTGGTACGGCTCCGCGATGTCGAGCCAGGCCAGGAGCACCCCGCGGATCCGGGCGGTCAGATCCTTCTCGCCGCTCTCCAGGATGGGCTCGACGGCCCGCTGGTGCTCCTGGGCGATCCGGTCGTAGAAGCCCTGGACGAGGTGCTCCTTGGAGGAGAAGTAGTAGTAGGCGTTGCCGACCGAGACGCCCGCCTCCTGCGCGATGGCCCGCATGGTCGTCTTGTCGTAGCCGCGGTCCTTGAACAGGCGGAGCGCGGTCTCCAGGATGAGCGCGCGGGTCTGCTCGCTCTTGGGCGCCTTGGCCGGCTTGTCGGCCCCGGTGGACTCGGCGGTCTCGGTGGACCCGGAGGCTGCAGCGGCCTCGGCGTTCGGTGCCGGCTCGGCGGGCTTCTCTTCCATCGCGTCCTTCACACTCCCGAGCCTAGTCGGCCACGGGCGGTGCCTCGCACCGTCCTTCGGCGCAGCCGCCCGGGCCGTCGGCGGGCCGGGCCTTCAGGGCCTCGCGCCATTTCGCGGCGGCGAGGACGGTGGCCCGGGCGAACGGCCGGCCGGCCGGGGTGGCCAGCCAGTGGGCCCGGGGCCGGTGGGCGACCAGGGCCCAGAGGCAGACGATCCAGGCGTCGGTGGCGCGGTAGACCTGGCCGCCGTCGCCGACGACCGTGATCTCCCGCAGGGTGTCGGTGTGGTCGAGCTCCGGGAAGCGCTGCCGCGCCTCCGCGGACCCGGCCGGTACGAGGTCCAGGGGCACCAACTGCGCCTGCCCGAGCAGCCAGTGGCGCAGGTGGACACAGAGCGGGCAGTCGGCGTCGTAGAGGACGGTCAGACGCCGCACGGGCGAGTTCGGATCCATGGGTTGCTCCTCCCGGTCCGGGCCGCAGGGGCGCAGGGCTCAGACGCCGGTGGCCGGGGTCGCCCACGGGCCGGCGCCGGTGCCGGGGCCCTGGGGTCCGCGCGGGCCGCCCTGGCCGGCCGGCGGGGTCCAGCCCTGCGGCGGCACCGGCGGGACCTGGCCGCGCTCCAGGACGCCCCGGCGGCGGATCTTGTTGAGGACGTAGACGTTGCCGAGGTGCATCACGCCGAGCACGAGGAGGACGACGCCGAGCTTCACCGACAGCGCCTCCACGAGCCGCCGGGCGTCGGCGACGGCGTCGTCCCGGCTCAGATAGAGGGCGACGAAGCCGAGGTTGACGAGGTAGAAGCCGACGACGAGCAGGTGGTTCACGGCGTCCGCGAGCTTCTCGTTCCCGTGCAGGACGTCGGCGAGGAAGACCCGCCCGTTGCGGCTGAGGGTGCGGGCGACCCAGATGGTGAGCCCGACACTGACGAGCAGGTAGACGACGTACGCGACGACAGTGAGGTCCATGCCCCACGCTCCCTTGAACGCGTTCAAAGCTGACGTCGATGACTGTAGACCTCTCCTTGAACGTGTTCAAGTCGGTTGCGGGAGGTGCGCCGAAACCCCTGGTGGGAAAGGTGCCGGGCGATCTAGGGTCGAGCGCATGACACTTGCTCACGACGTGGCCGGCGACGGCCCCGACACCGTTCTGCTGCTCCACTCCGGCGTCTGCGACCGCCGCATGTGGGACGGGCAGTTCCACGCCCTGGCCGAAGCCGGCCACCGTGTGGTGCGGTGCGACCTGCGCGGCTTCGGCGACACCCCGATCGACGCCCCGCACGTCCACGCGGACGACGTCCGCGACCTGCTCGACCACCTCGGCGTCGAGCGCGCCGCGATCGTCGGCTCCTCCTTCGGCGGCGAGGTGGCCCTGGAGTTCACCGTCCGCCACCCCGGCCGCACCACCGCGCTCGCCCTGTTCTGCGCCGCCGCCCCGGGCCACGAGGCGGGCCCGGAGCTCCGCGGGTTCTTCGGCCGTGAGCGCGAACTGCTCGTGGCCGGCGACATCGCGGGCGCCGCCGCGCTCAACGTCGACTTCTGGCTCGGCCCGGACGCCGACGCCGCCGCCCGCGACCTGGTGCTGCGCATGCAGACCCGCGCCTTCGAGCTCCAGCTGCCCGCCCCCGACGAGTTCGCCCCCGGCGAGGTCGAGGTCACCGACAAGGACCTCGCGGCGATCGACGTCCCCGTCCTCGTCGCCACCGGCGGCCACGACATCCCCGACTTCGGCGTCATCGGCGACCGCCTCGCAGGTCTCTTCCCGGACGTCCGCCGCGTCACCCTCGACTGGGCCGGCCACCTGCCGGCCGTCGAGCGCCCGGCGGAGACCACCCGACTGATCAGCGAGTTCCTGGCGGGCTGACCTTCCCGGCCGGAGCCGCAGCCGGAGTCGTAGCCGCACCTTCGGTCCCGGTCCGGGTTCCGGTCCCGGTCCGGGTTCCGGTTCCGGTCCGGGTTCCGGCCCCGGCCCCGGTTCCGGCCTCGGTCTTGGACTCGGCCGGGCCCGAGGCCGTCGCGTCGGTGAACCTCCGCACCCCCGGCAGCAGCGCCGAGCCCAGACAGCAGCCGGCGACCGCCAGCGCCGCGACCGTCAGCGGCACGCCCGGGCCCCAGGCGGAGGCGGCGAGCGGCGCGAGCCCGTAACCCAGCGGCATCGCCGCGAAGGACAGCAGCCAGTCGTACGACGTGACGCGCGCGAGCGCGTGCTCCGGGACCGCGCGCTGCACCGCGGTCTCCCAGACCGGCGAGAGGAAGCCGAGACCGGCCTGCGCGACGCCGTACGCGCCGATGACGAGCATGGCCGGCGCCCCGGCCGCGAGCAGCAGCAGCGGCAGCGCGTACGTGGCGAGGCCGATGTTCGCGGTCAGGACCGGGCGGCGGGGGCGGACCCGGTCGGCCACCAGCGAGCCGGCGAGCAGCCCGATCGCGCCCGCCTGGAGCAGCGCCACCCAGGCCGCCCCGCCGCCCAGACGGTGCACGGCGATGCCCGGGCCGAGGGTCATCAGGACGGCGGCGGCGCCGTTCCACGCGCTGTGGCCGATCAGGCTGGACCAGTACCAGTCGCGGCTGCGCACCTCCTGCCAGCCCTCGCGCAGATCGGTGAGGACGGAGCGGCGCGGGCCCGGGGCCGGCCGCTCGGCGCGCTCGATCCGTACGGCACACAGCAGCGCCGCGCTGACCGCGAAGCTCGCCGCGTCCAGGACGAAGGCCCAGCCGGGGCCCACGGTGAAGATCAGGGCGCCGGCGAGGGCCGGGCCGCCGACCCGGCTGGCGCTGTGCGCCACCGACATCGCCGCGTTCGCGCGCTGCAGGCCCTCCTCCGGGACCGTGCCCCGGATGAGTGGCGAGGAGGTGGGCATGGCGAACGCGCCGGCCGCGCCGCCGATCACCTCGACGCTCGCGATCACGGCGAGCGAGGGCGTACCGCCCAGCAGCTGTACGCCGACGACGAGTTGGGTGACACAGCGGACGAGGTCCATGGCGAGCGCGATGGTCCGGGCGTCGAAGCGGTCGCCCGCGACGCCGCCCAGCGGCAGCAGGAGCAGCTTGGGGACCATCGAGCAGGCGAGCACCAGGGCGAGCGCCGCGGTGGAGCCGGTGGCCTGCTGGACGGCGAGGGCGAGGGCCGCCGGGATGGCGGCGTCGCCGAGCAGGGAGAGGGTGCGCCCGGTGAAGAGCAGGCGGAAGGGGCGGGTGCGCAGCGGATGGGGGACGGCGGGAGACGTCGCGGAGGCGGACATGCCGAGGAGAGTATTTCGGTACCGAATAATTCGTCAACGAAATACTTCTGTCGGGAGTGTTCCGGGAGCGGGCCGGACCGCCGACGTACGATCACCCCATGGCCCCGACCGAGGAACCGCGCACGCCCGAGGCCCCGCGCGACTGGACCGACGACCACGTCGACCGCTGGGGCCCGGTGCTGCCCGGGCTCGACCCGGTCGTCGAGGGCGCCGTCACCCGGATGAAGAAGCTCTCGGTCTACTTCCGCCGGGTCCGCGAGCAGTCCCTCGTCGACTTCGACCTGGAACGCCACGAGTTCGACACCCTCCACAAGCTCGCCGGCCGCGGCGGCAGCGCCGCGCCCTCCGAACTCGCCCAGGACCTCGACCTCGCCCCGGCCTCCGTCACCGGCCGCCTCGACGCCCTGGAGAAGCGCGGCTTCGTCCGGCGCACCCAGTCCACCACCGACCGGCGCCGGGTGATCGTCGAACTCACCGACTCCGGCCACGAGACCTGGCTCGGCGCGATGGACGTTCTCGGTCACGAGGAGCACCGGCTGCTCGGCGTGCTCGCCCCCGGGGAGCGCGTCGTCCTCAACGACCTGCTGCGCCGGATCATGCTGGCGGCCGAGGAGGACCCCTCCGTACCGCACTGGCACGGCTGAGGGGGGCGTCCCCCTGGGACGCCCCCCTCATGCGGTGCCGCGTCAGACGCTCAGCGAGCGCGCGTAGTTGAGCTGACCCATCACCCAGTTGAAGCTGTCCGGCCCGGTCGCCGGGATCATCGTCGAGTGGTGCCGGCCGTTGCTGGTGACGGTGACCTGGATGAAGCCGGTGGTCTTCTTCTCCTTCATCAGGAGGAAGAGCAGGCCGAGCAGGCAGAACAGGAAGAAGATGACCGCGAGCACGACCGCGACCGTCGGCATCTTCTCCTCGGTCCGCGACATGTCCGTCGCGTTCCACACCGCGCCGCGCAGCGGCATGTTCCCGGCCGGCGTGATGATCTGGTCGCCCACCACGGTGATGTCGCCGAGGCTCACCAGCGGCGCCCCGCCGCCCATCGGCGCCTGCTGGGCCGGCACCGGGAGCCCGCCCGCGAGGGTCGGCTGGTAGGCGGGCGGCGGCGGGGTCTGCGGGTAGCCGTACGCGGGCGTCCCCGCCTGCTGGTTCGGCCCCCATTCGTAGTTCCCCGAGTCACCCGACTTGTAAGGGTTCGGATCGCTCATCAGTGTCCCCGTTCTTCCTGGGCGTCAACTCTGCCCCAGATCCTGGCACATGCGTGACGCCCGAAGGGCCCCCGCGTGTGCCCGGATACGCGAAGGGCCCCGCCTCCCGGGGGGAGGGCGGGGCCCAGCCACGCATCGGCGGTCGGAGGCCGCCGCAGCGGCCCGAAGCCCGTGAGGCGCCCCAGGCGCCGAGCGGTGCGAGGGGCGCGTCGAAAAAGGCTAGAAGCGACGCGTGATCAGCGCGCGCTTGACCTCCTGGATCGCCTTCGTGACCTCGATGCCACGCGGGCAGGCGTCCGTGCAGTTGAACGTCGTGCGGCAACGCCACACGCCGTCCTTGTCGTTGAGGATCTCCAGACGCTGCTCGCCCGCCTCGTCACGCGAGTCGAAGATGAAGCGGTGCGCGTTCACGATCGCGGCCGGACCGAAGTACTGCCCGTCGTTCCAGAAGACCGGGCAGGACGACGTGCACGCGGCGCACAGGATGCACTTGGTGGTGTCGTCGAAGCGCTCGCGGTCCTCGGCGGACTGCAGGCGCTCGCGGGTCGGCTCGTTGCCCTTGGTGACCAGGAACGGCATGACGTCCCGGTACGCCTGGAAGAAGGGCTCCATGTCGACCACGAGGTCCTTCAGCACCGTGAGGCCCTTGATGGCCTCGACGGTGATCGGCTTCTCGGGGTTGATGTCCTTGATCAGCGTCTTGCAGGCGAGCCTGTTCTTGCCGTTGATCCGCATCGCGTCCGAGCCGCAGATGCCGTGCGCGCAGGAGCGACGGAAGGTCAGCGTGCCGTCCAGGTCCCACTTGATCTTGTGGAGACCGTCGAGCACGCGCTCCTTCGGGTCGATCTCGACCTGGAAGTCCTCCCAGACCGCCGCGTCCGACACCTCGGGGTTGAAGCGGCGGATCCGGAAGGTGACCGTGATGTACGGGGACGCGGCGGAGTCCTTCTCCACCTTGTCCAGAACGGGGGTAGCCATCAGTACTTACGCTCCATCGGCTGGTAGCGGGTCTGGACGACCGGCTTGTAGTCGAGACGGACGGTCTCGGAGCCGTCCTCGCCGACCTCGCGGTACGCCATGGTGTGGCGCATGAAGTTGACGTCGTCGCGGTTCGGGTAGTCCTCGCGGTAGTGACCGCCGCGGGACTCCTTGCGCGCCAGGGCCGAGATGGCCATGACCTCGGCCAGGTCGAGCAGGTTGCCCAGCTCGACGGCCTCCAGGAGGTCGGTGTTGAAGCGCTTGCCCTTGTCCTGGATGGACACGTTCTTGTAGCGCTCGCGCAGCTCGGCGACCTTCTCGACGGCCGTCTTGATGGTCTGCTCGGTGCGGAACACCATCACGTTGGCGTCCATCGTCTCCTGGAGCTCGCGGCGCAGCTCGGCGACCCGCTCGCTGCCCGTGGAGTTGCGCAGGTTCTCGATCTGCTCGACGACCTTGGCCTCCGGGTTCTCCGGCAGCTCGACGAAGTCGTGCTTGTGGGAGTACTCGGCGGCGGCGATGCCGGCGCGGCGCCCGAAGACGTTGATGTCGAGCAGCGAGTTGGTGCCGAGGCGGTTGGCGCCGTGCACCGACACGCAGGCGACCTCGCCGGCCGCGTACAGCCCCGGGACGACGGTGGTGTTGTCCGAGAGGACCTCACCCTCGACGTTGGTCGGGATGCCGCCCATGGCGTAGTGCGCGGTGGGCTGGATCGGGATCGGGTCCGTGTAGGGCTCGATGCCGAGGTAGGTGCGCGCGAACTCGGTGATGTCCGGGAGCTTGGCGTCCAGCTGCTCCGGCGGGAGGTGCGTCAGGTCCAGGTAGACGTGGTCGCCCTCGGGACCGCAGCCGCGGCCCTCGCGGATCTCCGTGTAGATGGAGCGGGACACGACGTCACGGGACGCGAGGTCCTTCATGACCGGCGCGTACTTCTCCATGAAGCGCTCGCCGTCCTTGTTGCGGAGGATGCCGCCCTCACCACGGGCGCCCTCCGTCAGCAGGATGCCCATGCGCCAGATGCCCGTCGGGTGGAACTGGAAGAACTCCATGTCCTCCAGCGGCAGACCGCGGCGGAAGCACGCGGCCTGGCCGTCACCGGTCAGGGTGTGGGCGTTGGAGGTCACCTTGAAGAACTTGCCGGTGCCGCCGGACGCGTAGATGACCGACTTCGCCTGGAAGACGTGGATCTCGCCGGTCGCCAGCTCGTAGGCCACCACACCGGCGGAGTGCTTGACGCCGTCGACCTCGGTGATCAGCTGGTCCAGGACGTAGAACTCGTTGAAGAACTCCACGCCCTCCTTGACGCAGTTCTGGAACAGCGTCTGGAGGATCATGTGGCCGGTGCGGTCGGCGGCGTAGCACGCGCGGCGGACCGGGGCCTCGCCGTGGTTGCGGGAGTGGCCGCCGAAGCGGCGCTGGTCGATCTCGCCCTTCGGGGTGCGGTTGAAGGGGAGACCCATCTTCTCCAGGTCGAGGACGGCGTCGATGGCCTCCTTCGCCAGGATCTCGGCGGCGTCCTGGTCGACCAGGTAGTCACCGCCCTTGATCGTGTCGAAGGTGTGCCACTCCCAGTTGTCCTCCTCCACGTTGGCCAGCGCGGCGGCCATGCCGCCCTGCGCGGCGCCCGTGTGGGAGCGGGTGGGGTACAGCTTCGTCAGCACGGCGGTGCGGCTGCGCTTCGTCGCCTCGATGGCGGCGCGCATGCCGGCGCCGCCGGCGCCGACGATGACGGTGTCGTACTTGTGGAACTTCATGACGTGGTTACCTCAGCCCCGTGCCTAGCGGATGTTCGGGTCGAAGGTGAAGATCACCAGCGTGCCCAGAAGGATGGTGAACACCGTGGCGGTGTACAGCAGGCCCTTGAGCCACAGGCGCGTGTTGGCCCGCTCCGCGTAGTCGTTGATGACCGTGCGGAGGCCGTTGGCGCCGTGCAGCATCGCGAGCCACAGCATCAGCAGGTCCCAGACCTGCCAGAACGGGGACGCCCAGCGGCCGGCCACGAAGGCGAAGCCGATCTTGGAGACGCCGCCGTCCAGGAAGAGCTGGATCAGCAGGTGGCCGAGGACCAGGACGACGAGGACGACGCCGGAGAGGCGCATGAAGAGCCATGCGGCCATCTCGAAGTTGCCTCGGGTCGCCCGCGGGGTCTTGCCCGTGCGCTTGCGGGGGGCCTCGATGTACGGGGCGGGGTTGTCCACGTCGTAGGACGTGGCCTCGACGGGGCCGATGGCCGAAGTGGTGTCAGCGGACATAGGTGGCGTCAGCTCCCGAACAGTTCACGTGCGGCGTGGCCGAGGACGGGGTACAGCGAGCCCGCCATCAGGACGACCCAGATGCCCACGACGGTCCAGAGCATCTGCTTCTGGTAGCGGGGGCCCTTGGCCCAGAAGTCCACGGCGATGACACGGAGACCGTTCAGCGCGTGGAAGAGGATGGCGGCGACGAGGCCGTACTCCAGCAGAGCGACGATCGGCGTCTTGTACGTCGCGACCACTTCGTCGTACGCCTCGGGGGAGACGCGGACGAGAGCGGTGTCCAGCACGTGTACGAACAGGAAGAAGAAGATGAGGACGCCGGTGACTCGGTGAGCCACCCAGGACCACATTCCTTCCCGGCCGCGGTACAGCGTTCCAGCCGGCACGGAAAAACCCTCCGGGAGCGGGGATCGGAGCCGGCCGCCAGTCTTGAAATAAGAGGTGCTCTGTCGGTCTGGCCCGGCCGGGTACGGTCCACCGGCCCCGGTCATCGTAGCCACCACTCGTGGGTTCGCTCGCGCGGGGTCCATAGGTGTGATCAAACAGGCACGGACGGACTATCGTTCAACCCTGAATCGCCGCATTCCGGACGAATTCACGAGCCGGCGACCGAACGGGTGAGGCGGCTCCGGGCGAGCCGGCGCAGCTCCTCGGCGGCGACCACCCGTTCCTCCTCCCTTTCGTTGCCGAGCCGTGACCGGATGCCCGCGAGCACCTGGTTCAGGCGTTCGCCCGCCGGAACCCCGTCCAGGCTGATGACGAACGCGTGCCCGAAGCTCGCCTCGTACGCGGCGAGGGCGGCGCCGAGCGCGGTGCGGGCGGCCGGCGGCGCGTCCGGGTGCGGCAGCGCGGCGGTCTCGCGGGCCAGCGCCTCGTCGAGGTCCGCCTTGGACAGGTCGTAGCCGGCCTCGTCGGCGGCGGCGAGCAGCGCGTCGAGGGTCGGGTACGGGCGGTGCGCCGCCACCCGTTCGGCCCAGCGGCGGCTGCCGCAGCAGCCGAGCAGCCACTGCTCGGCGAGGCCCTGCGGGGCCGCGTTGAAGCGCACGAGACCGGTGAGGTGCCGGGCGGCGGCCTGCTGGGCAGGTATCGCGGGCGGGATCGGGGTCCGGCAGGGTGCGGCGTGGGTGTCGCTGGTCAGCGGGGACTCCGGAAGCGAGACGTGAACGACGTAAACGACGTGAAGACGTGAAGGTGTCGGGGGAGATGGGTGGGGTGAGTGTGACGCCACGCTATCGGCGGGAAGGGGGGAAGTGTCCGACGGGTGCGCGAATTTCACCTGGACGAGTGGGTTTCGTCATGAGGGTGGACAAGAGGTCCGGGATGCCGGGCTTCGTGCGATGAGGGAGGATTCCGGGTGATGCGGTACTCCATACGGGGGCCCCGACGGGGCCCCGCACTCCTGGCGGCCGCGGTGGCACTGGTCACCGTGGCGGCCTGCTCCGACGGTTCCTCCTCCGCCCCGCCCGCCGGTACGGGCGCCGGGACGACCGCCCCGACCGCGGCCCCCACCTCCGCGCCGCCGCCCCCGAGCCCGACGCCGAAGCCGAGCCCGACGCCGACGAAGACGTATCCGCTGTCCGTCGCCCCGCAGGTGGTGCCCGCCGTCCGCGCCCACCAGGCGGCCCGCGGCCCCGGCTGGAAGCCGGGACCGGACACCGGCGTCGTGGTCGCCGCCAAGGACGAGGCCGCGCTCGGCGACGAGGCGAAGCTGATCGCGGGCGAGCTGCGCGTCCCGTACCGCGGCACCGCCGCCGCCCGCCCCGGCGACGTCACCCTCGCGCTCGGCGGCGGGGGTGCCGCCGAGTCGTACACCCTCACCGTCCGCGACGGCGGGATCCGCATCACCGGACCCGACCAGGCCGGCGTCTTCTACGGCACCCGCACCCTCAAACAGTCCGTCAACGCCACCGGCGCGATGCCCGAGGGCACCGTCACCGACGCCCCCGCCAAGCCGCAGCGCGGACTGATGGTCGACATCGCCCGCAAGTACTTCACCGCCGACTGGATCGAGAACCGGCTGCGCGAGATGGCCGACCTCAAGCTCAACCAGCTCGGTCTGCACTTCTCCGACGACCAGGGCTTCCGGATCGCCTCCGACACCCACCCCGAGATCGTCTCCGAACGGCATCTCAGCAAGGCCGAGGTGCGCCGGATCGTGGCCCTCGCGCAGAGCCTGCACATCCAGGTCGTCCCCGAGATCGACTCGCCCGGACACCTCGGCGCGGTCATCGACGCGCACCCCGACCTCCAGCTGGTCAGCGCGACCGGCGGCAGGCCGCGCGGCACCGTCGACATCTCCGACCCGGCCGCCGCGAAGATCGTCGACGAGCTGCTGCGCGAGTACACGGGCCTGTTCCCCGGCGCGTACTGGCACCTCGGCGGCGACGAGTACGTGGCCCTGATGGCGAAGAACCCCGAGGCGACCTATCCGGAGCTGGCCCGCGCCGCGACCGCGAAGTACGGCCCCTCGGGCCGGATCCAGGACCTGGCCACCGGCTGGCTCAACGACCGGGCGGCAGTCGTCCGCCCGACGGGCAAGGCGCTGCGCGCCTGGAACGACGGCTTCTTCGCCGGCGGCGTCACCAGCGCGGCCCCGGACCTCCAGGTCGCCTACTGGACCGGCGCCGAGATCGGGGCCCGCACCCCGACCTCGTACCTGAGCGCCGGCCGCAAGATGATCAACTACAACGACGTGTTCCTCTACTACATCCTCGGCCAGCCCCGCGGCCAGACCTATCCCACCGGCCGGCGCATCTACGAGCAGTGGACCCCGCTGGTGCTGCGCGGCACCACCCCCGTCCCCGCCCGTTACGACCCCCAGATCCTCGGCGGCAGCTTCGCCGTCTGGTGCGACCTGGCGAACGCCCAGACCGAGGCCCAGGTCGCCGCCGGCATCCGGATGCCGCTCACGGCGACCGCCCAGAAGCTGTGGGACGCCCGCCAGCCCGCGCTGAGTTGGGCGGCCTTCCAGTCGCTGGCCGCGAAGGTGCGCGGCTGACCTGGGGTTTTCAAGCCCTTTTTGCGTGGACACGGCGACGCGCGTGCCGTACGGTCCCGGACTCGGCGGCCGTGCGGCCGCCCGGCGTGCTCGGGGAGGGGGCGCCGTCTCGTCCCTGGGGGGATCGCTCCACCATGCTCAGAAATCCCAACGGCCTGTCGTACGCCGTTGTCGCCCTGCTCGCTGTCACGGCCGTCCTCGACGTCATCGCGGTGCTCGCCGCGCTCGCGCTGCGCGGGGAACCGTGGGCCGAGGGCCAGGCCGACCTGACCGTTGCCCTGTTGTCGCTGGTGCAGCTGCTGCTGTACGTCGCCACCGTGGTGCTCTGGATCGTGTGGTTCCACCGGACCCGGCTGAACGCCGAGGTCTGGGCGCCGGCGGAGCACAGCCGCACCACCGGGTGGGCGATCGGCGCCTGGTTCATCCCCTTCGCCAACCTGTGGATCCCGCGCAACATCGCGGCCGAGATCTGGCGCGCCAGCCGCCCCGACCCGTCCGCCCCCGACGCGTCGGGCGAGCTGCGGCTGCTGAACGGCTGGTGGACCCTGTTCGTGCTGGAGAACGTCGCCGACCGCATCGCGTCCCGGCTGTACGACAAGGCCGAGACCGCCGACGCGTACGTCGACGCGGCCTCGTGGCTCGCGGTGAGCAACGCGCTGAACCTCGCCGCCGCCGTCCTCGCGATCCTCTTCGTCCGCAAGCTGACCTCTATGCAGCACCTCAAGGCCACTGGCATGATTTCGGCCGCGCAGTGACGAAAAAGCGTCGGTTGGCGCAGTAAGGGAAGTACTGCGTCCGCATCGGTGGCGAGGAGGCGTCCATGACGTCCGTGACGAGCACGAGCCTGCAGGAACTGATCGACCGGGCCGACGCCCGCGCCCTCGCGGCCGCCGGACTCGCCTGTCTCGACCGGTGTCTGCCGCTGCTCGCACCGGACGGCGCGGACGTCCTGCGGCCGGTGTGGGCCGCGGTGGCCCGCGGCGACGGCGCGGCCTGGGGCGAGGCCGTCGCAAAGGCGCGGGTGGAACTGGCGGACGCCGCCGCCGGGGCCCGCGAGGACGCCGCGCCGGTGCGCGCAATGCTCGACGGGGCGCCCGCCGACTGGACCGAGGTGCCGCTGCGGGACTGGACCCGGAGCTGCTCCGAGGCGGCCCTGGCCCTGCACGCCGGACTCGACGCCAACGGGGCGGGCCCGCTGCACGCCGGTGAACTCCAGCGCCAGCGGGCCGTTCTGGAATCGGCCGCCCACGGCCCGACCGGGCTGCGCCGGGCCCGGGACCTGTCGACCGAGGGCGGGCGCGTCCTGCGCGCGGTCGTCTCGCGCAGGGCGCGCACCACCTGAGCCGGAGGCCGTACGGGCCTCAGGCCTGGTCGTCCGGCCCGGGCGCCGCGATGGACAGGGAGGCGATGGCCTCCGAGATCTCCCGCTCCGCCTTCGCCTTGTCGAGGCCGAGGCCCGCGAGCGTGCCCTTGCCGTCCTCGAACTCCAGGAGCGCGAGCAGGATGTGCTCGGTGCCGACGTAGTTGTGCCCGAGCCGCAGCGCCTCCCGGAAGGTGAGCTCCAGGACCTTCTTGGCGTCCGCGTCGTACGGGATGAGCGCGGGCACCTCCTCGACGGCCGGCGGCAGCGTCGCCGTGACCGCCTCGCGCACCTGCTCCGCGGTGACGCCCTGGCCGAGGATCCAGTGGCCCGCGAGCCCCTCGGGCTCCGCCAGCAGGCCGAGCGTCAGATGGGCCGGGACCGTCTTGTCGTTGCGGGCGGCGGAGGCCTCGTTCTGCGCGGCCATCACGACGTTGCGGGCCCGGGGCGTGAACCGGCTGAAGCCCGCGTTCGGGTCCATCTTCGCCGCGTCCCCCTCCTTGTCGTCCTTGGGGACGAAGCGCTTCTGGGCGGCCTGCCGGGTGACGCCCATGCTCTTGCCGATGTCGGTCCAGGAGGCGCCGGTCCGCCGGGCCTGGTCCACGAAGTGGCCGATGAGGTGGTCGGCGACGTCGCCGAGGTGGTCCGCCGCGATGACCGCGTCGGACAGCTGGTCGAGGGCGTCGTCCGGGTGGGTCTTCTTGATCGCCTCGATCAGGTCGTCGAGCCGCACGGGGTTGCTCATGCCGAGTGGATTCGTCATGGGTGCAACCCTAGGTTGACAGTCTTGGGCTGTCAACCATCGGTTGACAATGGTGGTGCGGCTGTCGGCAAACGGGTCGGGAAGCGGGCCGGGAAATGAAAAAAGCGCCTGGTCACAGGCGCTGAAAAAGAAGACGACCGGGGCCGCCACCCCCCACAGGAGAGGCCCCGGTCGTCGTCCGCGGAGCCGCAGCACGGCCCCGTACTCCATACAGCGCCGGGCATGCGTTTTCTGTCACACCCCGTTTCCGGCCCTCCTCCGGGGAAGTTGCGAGTTGCACAAAGAATCGGACCCGCGTGGACGCGGCGCCCGAAAAGGACGTAGCGTTCTGCTGCGCCCAAGGCGGCGTGGCGGTGACGACCAGCCGCGATGAGCGCGACGACGAACAGGTGTGGGGAGTGCTGGGGGACGAGGCGGAGCTGACGGCCGCAGTGCTCGCCGCGCAGGGCGGGGACGAGGACGCCTTCCGTACCGTGTACCGCGCGGTGCATCCCCGGCTCCTCGGCTATATACGCACCCTGGTCGGCGAGGCCGACGCGGAGGACGTGGCCTCCGAGAGCTGGCTGCAGATCGCCCGCGACCTCGACCGGTTCAGCGGCGACGCCGACCGCTTCCGCGGCTGGGCCGCGCGGATCGCCCGCAACCGCGCCCTCGACCACATCCGGATGCGCGGCCGCCGGCCCGCCGTCGGCGGCGACGAGACCGAGCTCACCGACAAGCCCGCCGACTCCGACACCGCGGGCGAGGCCCTGGAAGCCCTGGCCACCGGCCGCACCATGCACCTCATCGCCCAACTGCCGCAGGACCAGGCCGAGGCCGTCGTCCTGCGGGTCGTGGTCGGCCTGGACGCCAAGAGCGCGGCCGACACGCTCGGCAAGCGGCCCGGCGCGGTCCGTACCGCCGCCCACCGCGGTCTCAAGAAACTCGCCGAACTCCTCGGTACGGCCGGGAGCGACGATCCGGCCGGCGCACTGGACGGCGTTCCTCCGCAACGCGGTCGCCGCCCCGGCCCCGCCCGCCCCGGCGGTGTGACGCAATCGCGCGCGCGGACGCAGAAGGACATGTGATGGCCGACGAGTACCAGTGGCTCGACCAGGAGGCCGCGGAGCGGCTGCTGCGCGGCGAGTCGGTCGACCCCGTCGGCACCTCCGCGCGCGCCGAGGCGGAGCTGCTCGCCCGCGCCCTCGACACCGCCCGTACGCCCACCGCCGGCCCGCTCGCCGGCCCCGGCGGCGAACTCCCCGGCGAGGCCGCCGCCCTCGCCGCCTTCCGCAAGGCCGTCGCCGAACGCGCCGCCGCCCCGGGTTACGCGGGCCGCGCCGCCACCGCCGACCTCGGCGCCGTCCGGCTCACCCCGGCCCGCACCGGCCGGGCCTGGGGACGCTCCCTGCGGTACGGGCTCGCCGCCGCGGTCGCCGCCGTCACGGTCGGCGGCGTCGCCGTGGCCGCCGGCACCGGCGTCCTGCCGCTGACCGCCGACCCCGAACCCGGCACCTCGGTCGTGGCCGTCGACCCCTCGTCGCCCGGCTGGTCCGGCTCGCCCACCGGCGGCGCCGGCACCGCACTGCCCGGCGGACCCGACGACGGACGGCCCGGTACGCCCGGCGCCACCGACGGCACGGGCACCGCCACCGCGGGCCCCGACGCCACCGCCGGACCTGACGACCCGTCCGCCACCCCCGGCGGGAACGCCGGCGGCACGGACGGCGGCACCCAGGACGAGGAGCGCGCCAAGACCGTCAAGGCCTGCCAGGACTTCCGCTCGGGCACCCTCGGCAGCGGCGGCCGGCAGCGCCTCACCGACGCCCTGCGCAACGGCGAGACCGTGAAGCGCTACTGCGACCGGATCCTCTCCGGCACGCCCTCCGGCGCCACCACCTCCCCGTCCACCGCGGGCCGCACCTCCTCCGGCACCACCGGCAAGACCGGCGGCACCGGCAAGGACGGCACGGCCACCGGCGGTTCCGAGAGCGGCGGTTCCGACGGCGACGACAGCAGCGACCGAGGCGGCCGAGGCGACCGCGACCGGGACAAGGACCGCGACGGCTCCAAGGGCGACGGCCCGGCCAAGGGCGGCTCCCACGGCTCCGGAAAGCACGACTCCGACCGCTCGCGTACCCAGCCCCGACCCGGGGTGTGACACTTTTCGACCCCCCGGCGCAGTACTGAGTGAGCCGACTGGTCATCGGCGAGCGCATCGAGCCGGGGTTCCCCCCGTACCTTCGGCTCAGCGCACCGGCGCGGGTGGGACACGTTCCCCCGGTCCCACCCGCGCCCTCTCTACTCCCTGAGCCTCAGCCTCCAGTGCCTCACCAGTGCACGACGACCTTGTCGCCGACCTTCACCTGGTCGAAGAGCACCGCGAGCTTCGCCTTGTCCCGGACGTTGACGCAGCCGTGCGAGGCCCCGTTGTAGCCGCGGGCCGCGAAGTCCGCCGAGTAGTGCACCGCCTGGCCGCGGCTGAAGAACATCGAGTACGGCATCGGCGTGTGGTAGATCGTGGAGGTCCACTCGCGGGCCTTCCACTCCACCTTGAACTCGCCCTCGCGGGTCGGGGTGTTCTCCGAGCCGAAGCGCACGTCGAACGACGAGACGACCTTGCCGTCGATCATCCAGGCGAGCGTCCGGCTCTCCTTGCTGATGCACATCACCCGGCCGGTCATGCAGCGCGGGTCCGGCGTGTCCAGCTTGTTGCTGGTGGCCGGGCGCAGCTCGGCGGCGGTCGGCTTCCGCGTCATCCCGAGCAGCCGCTGCCAGGTCGTCTCGTCGACCGAGCCGGTCTGCGGCAGCTCCCGCTTCTTCTGGAAGCCCTTCACCGCGCCCCCGGTCATCGTCCCGTAGAAGCCGGTGGGCGCCCGGTCGAAGTAGCCGATCTGCCGCAGCCGCGCCTGGAGCTCGCGCACCTGCGCGTTCTCGTCGCCGTCCTTCATGAGGATCCGGCCCGTGGGCGGCGCGGTGGTGGCCGTGGCCGAGGGCGTGCCGGTGGACGGGGTGGCGGAAGCGGAAGGGGGGGCGGTGGCGGGGGAGGACGGCTTGTCGTCGCCCGTGCCGCTCGCCGTGGGCGCCGGCGCGGCCGTGGTCGGCGCCGGGCTGACGGTGCCCTTCCCGGGGTCGCTGCCCCCGGGCGTACAGCCGGCGGCCAGGGCCACGGCCGTGGCGGCGAGAACGACTCTGCGTATGACGGACGAACGCTTCATTTCAGCCCCCCGAAAACGACGTGTGTACACAAGGGATGCTTCCCACACCCGGGTGGTTGCGCACGTGACCGAAAAGAGACGTGCATCCTGGGAGGAAGGCGAAAAGGGTCGATCGGGAGGCACAGACACATGGCGCGCGAGTCGGAGTCCGGACTGCCCATCGAACCGGTCTACGGGCCGGACGCGCTGCGGGACTGGGACCCCGCCGAGCAGCTGGGCGAGCCCGGCGCGTACCCCTTCACCCGCGGTGTCTATCGGTCGATGTACACCGGCCGGCCGTGGACGATGCGCCAGTACGCGGGCTTCGGCACCGCCGTGGAGTCCAACACCCGCTACAAGCAGCTGATCGCCAACGGCACCATGGGCCTCTCGGTCGCCTTCGACCTGCCGACCCAGATGGGCCACGACTCGGACGCGCCGATCGCGCACGGCGAGGTCGGCAAGGTCGGCGTCGCCATCGACTCGATCGACGACATGCGGGTGCTGTTCGACGGCATCCCGCTCGACCAGGTCTCCACGTCGATGACGATCAACGCGCCCGCCGCCCTCCTGCTGCTGCTCTACCAGCTGGTCGGCGAGGAGCAGGGCGTGCCGGCGGACCGGCTGACCGGCACGATCCAGAACGACGTGCTGAAGGAGTACATCGCCCGCGGCACGTACATCTTCCCGCCGCAGCCCTCGCTCCGGCTGATCGCCGACATCTTCAAGTACTGCCGGGCCGAGATCCCCCGGTGGAACACCATCTCGATCTCCGGCTACCACATGGCGGAGGCCGGGGCCTCGCCCGCGCAGGAGATCGCCTTCACCCTCGCCGACGGCATCGAGTACGTCCGCACGGCCGTCGCCGCCGGCATGGACGTGGACGACTTCGCGCCGCGCCTCTCCTTCTTCTTCGTGGCGCGGACCACGATCCTGGAGGAGGTCGCCAAGTTCCGGGCGGCCCGCCGGATCTGGGCGCGGGTGATGCGGGAGGAGTTCGGCGCGAAGAACCCCAAGTCGCTGATGCTCCGCTTCCACACCCAGACCGCCGGGGTGCAGCTCACCGCGCAGCAGCCCGAGGTCAATCTGGTGCGGGTCGCCGTCCAGGGCCTCGCGGCGGTCCTCGGCGGCACCCAGTCGCTGCACACCAACTCCTTCGACGAGGCCATCGCGCTCCCGACGGACAAGTCGGCCCGCCTGGCGCTGCGTACCCAGCAGGTCCTCGCGTACGAGACGGACGTGACGGCCACCGTCGACCCCTTCGCCGGCTCGTACGTGGTGGAGTCGATGACCGACGAGGTCGAGGCCGCCGCCCTGGAGCTGATGCGGAAGGTGGCGGACCTGGGCGGCGCGGTGCACGCGATCGAGCGCGGCTTCCAGAAGAACGAGATCGAGCGCTCCGCGTACCGGATCGCGCAGGAGACCGACTCCGGCGAGCGGGTCGTGGTCGGCGTCAACCGCTTCACCGTGGACGTCGAGGAGCCGTACGAGCCGCTGCGCGTCGACCCGGCGATCGAGGCCCAGCAGGCCGAGCGCCTCGCCCGGCTGCGCGCCGAGCGCGACCGGGGCGCGGTGGACGCGGCCCTGGCCGAGCTCCGCAAGGCCGCGGCGGGCACGGACAACGTCCTCTACCCGATGAAGGCGGCGCTCAAGGCGCGGGCCACGGTGGGCGAGGTCTGCGACGCGCTGCGCGGGGTGTGGGGCACGTACGTCCCGACCGACGCCTTCTGACCGGCTCCGATCCCACCCGTTGAAATTTAAAGCGGAGGGTCGAAGCGGTGTGCGACACTCCGCTTCATGCTGGGTGTCACCGATCTGCCGACCTATCTCGCCGGGCTCGTCCTCATCATCCTCCTGCCGGGGCCGAACTCGCTGTACGTGCTGTCCGTCGCCGCCCGCAAGGGCACCCGGACCGGATACCAGGCCGCCGCCGGGGTGTTCACCGGCGACGCCGTCCTGATGACGCTCGCCGCCCTCGGCGCCGCCTCGCTGCTCCAGACCACCCCGCTGCTCTTCATGATCGTGAAGTACGCGGGCGCCGGCTACCTGGCCTGGATGGCGTACGGCATGCTGCGCGCCGCCCGCGAGATGTGGCGCACCCGGCACGAAGCCGTCACTGACGACGCCGCCGAGCCGGACGCGGGCCCCTCCGAGCACCCGTACCGCCGCGCGCTGATCATCAGCCTCTTCAACCCGAAGGCGATCCTCTTCCTGATCTCCTTCTTCGTGCAGTTCGTGGACCCGTCCTACGCCTACCCGGCACTCTCCTTCCTGGTCCTCGGCACCCTGCTGCAGCTCGGCAGCTTCCTCTACCTCACCACCCTCATCTTCAGCGGCACCCGCCTCGCCGCCGCCTTCCGCCGCCGCAAGCGCCTCTCCGCCGGCGCCACCACGGCCGCGGGCGCCCTCTTCCTCGGCTTCGCGGCGAAGCTCTCGCTGGCCGGCGCCTGACCCGGACAGGGGTCGCTCACTCGTTCCAGTGAATCTGCCCCTTTCGGGCAAACGAGCGGACCAGCGCCCCTAGGGTCACACCATGACGCCTCCGCCGACGCGTGGCAACGAGGGGCGCAGCCGGTACACATACCGGCTGCGCCCCTCGTCCACGGCACTCTCCGCACTGAGTGGAGAGTGGGACCGGTGCCGGTGGGTCTGGAACGAATGTGTCGCGCGGTCGAAGAAGGCCTACGCGGACGACGAGTCGTGCGGGCCGGCCCGGCTGGACCGGATGCTGACCGGGGCCCGTGCCGTCACCCCGTGGCTGGCCCGTGGATCGTCGGTGCTGCAGCAGCAGGTGATCCGTGACTTCGGCAAGGCCCGAGCGAGGGCCCTCAAGGACGTCAGGGGGCGCGTACCGGCCCGGCGACGGGCCGGGATGCCGCAGTACAAGAAGAAGCGCGCGTCCCTGCCGACACTCAACTACACACGGCGCGGATTCCGGCTCAAGGGCAGACGTCTCCACCTGGCGGGCGGGATCGTACTGTCGGTCGTCTGGTCGCGGGAGCTGCCTGCCGATCCGACTTCGGTGCGGGTGTATCGGGATGCCATCGGGCACTGGTACGCCTCGTTCGTCGTGCCGGAAACCTTCCAGCCCCTCCCGGGAACCGGTGCGATGCTCGGTGTCGACTGGGGAGTGAAGGAGATCGCAACCACCACGAGCGACGCCCACGATCTCTCGCACCCCGCATACGGCAGCAAGGCCCGGCAGAAGCTGGCCCGGTACGACCGGATGATGGCCCGGCGTAAACCGAGGAGAGGGAGCGCCCCTTCGAAGGGGTATCGGGCGGCTCGGACGCTGCGCGCGAAGGCCCATCGGAAGGTTGCCAGGCAACGCCTGGACGCCGGACGGAAGTGGGCGAAGCAGGTCGTGCGCGACCATGACGCCATTGCGGTGGAGGACTTCCGTCCCAAGTTCCTCGCCAGGACGACGATGGCACGGAAGGCCGCCGACGCGGCCATCGGCGCGACCAAGAAGGCCCTGATCGAGATGGGCCGCAAGCACGGACGGGACGTCCGTCTGGTGAACCCTGCGCACACCACCATGGACTGCGGACGCTGCGGAGCGAGAGCCAAGCACGCATTGCCGCTGTCGGAACGTACGTATACGTGCACCGCATGTGGAGCGACGTCCCCGAGGGACAAGAACTCCGCGCGCGTCATGCTCGTCCGGGCGGGTCTGGACCCGGCTGGCATCGAGGGCGTGAGACCTCCTGGAGCGCGACTCCAGGAGGCGGTCTGAGCCAGGAATCCCTGTCCTCCCGACAGGGAGCTTTCAACATCGGAGACTTCGCCGTGCTATCGGGCCACGTAGCCTCCCGGGGCGGCGCTTGACCCTCACGCCGTGTCAGAGTTTTGAGTAAGGGGCGTCATGTTCGCCATCGGAGACTTCGCCCGGCACGGGCGGGTGTCGGTCCGGATGCTGCGTCATTACGACGCCGTCGGACTGCTGCGCCCGGCCCGTGTCGACCCGCACAGCGGCTACCGCTACTACGAGGCGGGGCAGCTCGCGCGGCTCAACCGTGTCATCGCGCTCAAGGAGCTCGGCTTCACCCTGGAACAGGTGGGGGCGATCCTCGACGAGCAGGTGGGGGCGGAGGAGCTGCGGGGGATGCTGCGGCTGCGGCAGGCCGAGCTGGAGACCGCCGCCGCGGAGGCGGCGGCGCGGCTCGCGCGGGTCGGGGCGCGGCTCCGAGCCATCGAGAGCGAGGGACGCATGTCCACGCAGGACGTCGTCGTGAAGAGGATTCCGGCCGTGCGGATCGCGGAGCTGAGCGGGATCGCCGCGAGCTTCGGGCCGGCCGACATCAGCCCGGTGATCGGGCCGCTGTACGAGGAGCTGTGCGGCCGCCTGGAGGCCGCCGGGGTCAAGGAGTTCGGGCCGGGGATCGCGTACTACGAGGACGCGGGGCGCGGGGACGGCTCGGTGCGCGTGCACGCCGGGATGAGCGTCCCGGAGGGGACGGTCGTGGAGGGCGTCGAGGTGCACGTCCTGCCCGGGATCGAGGAGGCGGCGACCGTAGTCCACCGCGGGTCGATGGACGACATCCTGCCGACCTCGCAGACCCTGGCGGGCTGGATCGACACCAACGGATACGTGTCGGCCGGCTATGCCCGTGAGCTGTATCTGGAGTGCCCGGAGGACACCTCCCGCTGGGTGACCGAGCTCCAGGAGCCGGTCACCCGCGGCTAGGGCCTGTCCGGCGGATCAGGGTCGGATAGGCCCTAGGCCACACCTACCGCCCGCCCAGGGCCCGCCGCTTCAGCTTCAGGGCGCGGCGGGCCAGGCGGCGCAGCCGCGGATGGC
The DNA here is from genome assembly GCF_041270065.1 of Streptomyces fradiae. NCBI lineage: Bacteria > Bacillati > Actinomycetota > Actinomycetes > Kitasatosporales > Streptomycetaceae > Streptomyces > Streptomyces fradiae. Next base: position 4,955,805 of record NZ_CP065958.1, read on the forward strand.
GGGGGACCGGGAGGCCGCCGGGCAGGCCGAGCGAGGTGAGCCGGCGGCGGGTGAAGTGGTGCCGGGTGCCGGCCGCGAGCGGGCCGGACAGGTGGCGTACGGCCGGCTCCCGCAGGTCCGGGCGGATCTTCGGCTGCATCGCGAAGCCCACGGCCGCGACCAGGCCCCGGAGCTCCTGCAGGGGCAGAGCCTTGCCGGTCGGCTCCTCCAGGTCGGGGACCAGCGCGTCCACCAGGGCCACCGGCACCCGGTTGCTGTTCTGGTACGGCGTGAGCCGGGTGAGCAGCGGCCGGGTGCCGACCTTCGCGGTCTCGATGCCGTAGAACGCGCTCGCCGTGAACAGCGCCGTCGAGAAGCAGCCCACCACGAGCGCGGGCCGCAGCTCCCGGTAGAGCACCTCGGCGAGCACCGGGCGGTCCTCGACGGTCAGTTCGGCGCCGAGCGCCGCCGCCTCCCGCACCAGCGCCTGCGACCAGGCGTCGGGGGCGGTCGGGTGCGGCTTGAAGACGAGCCGGCGGTGGCCGCGGGCGACCGCGCCGCGGACCATCTTCAGGTGCAGTTCGCCCTCCTCCTCGGGGGTGAGGAGGGAGAGCGCGGCGAGGTACTGGCCGAGGAGCAGGGCCGGGCCCTCCCCGTCGGCGGGCCCGGTCGCAAGGGGGCCCGACAGCTCCTCCACCACCTTGGTGAAGGCCTCCGTCGGCACGGTCTCGGCGACCGCCCCGAACTCGGCGAGCAGCAGCGGTTCGAGCCCCGGCACCAGGTCCAGGTGGAGGAGCCGGCGGACCCGCTCGCCGACCAGCGGGTCGATCTTGTTGCGGGTGGGGCCGTAGCTCATCAGCCCGTCCGCGTACACGTCGATCGAGGCGTCCGGCAGCAGTTGGGCGATGGTCAGCGCGGGCGCGACCTGCACGGACTCAAGCGCTAGCTCGATCCGGTCGTCGCCGAGCCGCCACAGGCGCCGCAGGTGCCGCTGGAGCATCGGCAGGTCGTCGGCGCGCGGGGTCCAACCGCCGGGGTGCAGCGGCTCGATCGTCGCGTTCCAGTCGAGGACCTCGTCGAACCGGCCGCGCAGCTTCTCGAAGCCGGGCATGCGGTCGAGCGGGGTGGTGGTCTCCGGGACGGCGGCGTTGGTGGAGACGAGCAGCAGCCGCCGGTCGGCCGGGCCGAAGCAGCCGCTGTCGAGGGCGGCGGCGAGGGTGGCGGCGCCGTACAGGGTGGACGCGTAGAAGATCTGCGTGGTCCTGCGTGCGGGGGTGGTGCGGTTCATGCGGCGTTCGTCTCCAGAGCGGCCGGGCGCGGGGCCGGGGCGGCCGGGGCGGGGGCGGGGCGGCGGCGCTTGAGCCGGCGCAGCGGGCCGGCCCGGTCCTCGCCCATCGCCGTGAGGGCCTCGGCGAGGACGTCCTGCGGCAGCCTGCGCAGCGCGCCCGAACTCATCGCCCGCAATTGCCGTCCGACCTCGGGTTCGAATTTCGCCATGTTCCCGATGTGGTGGGAAATCACCGCGCAATAGGTGCGGACGGCTTTCGGCAGCAGTCGTTCCGCATCGGGATCATTCCTGGTCTCGTCGATCACCTGATCGAAAGCGCGGATGAAATCGAGCTGCCGTACATCACCGATCTGAGTGAGCGAGGTGGCCACTCCGCGCCGGTAGAAGATTCCGAGATCGCCGGCGACCGCGAAGGATTCCGCCTCGCGGTGCAGCCGCCAGATCCACGGCCGGTCCTCGGCCGTCCGCAGGCCGTGCGGGAAGTGCAGCAACCCCCGGTCGAGCAGCCGCCGGTGATACATCCCGGCCCACGCGTACGGATAGTCCACCGAGGTCGTCCGGTCGGCGGGCAGGATCGCGTCACGCGGCCGCAGCACCTCCCCGCGCCGGCCCACCGGCACCCGCCGCACCGACCGGCCGCGCCCGGTCACCCGGACGTGGTCGGTGCGCAGGAAGTCGCAGTCCAGCTCCTCCATGGTGGCGACAAGGCGCCCGTAGAAGCCGGGGGAGAGCCAGTCGTCGCCGTCCAGGAACGCCAGATACGTGCCGCGGGCCGCGTCCAGACCGGTGTTGCGGGCGGTCGCCAGGCCCTCGTTGCGGGCGTGCCGCAGCAGCCGCGCCCCCGGGATCTCGCGCTCCGCGCGTTCCAGGAGCTCCGGGGTCCCGTCCGTCGAACAGTCGTCGACCAGCAGGAACTCGAAGTCCTCGCGGGCGTTCGCGCGCAGGCTTCTGAGGGCGTCGGGGGCATATGTCTGCACGTTGTAGAACGGCACGACGACGGAGAGCTTGACCACGGAAGCGACGCTAGGCGGCGCCCCGGCACTCGTCCTGACCGACAAGGGGATGCCCGGTGAACACAAAGCGGCGAGCCCCTTAACCACCCCGGATGCACTCCCCTTTCTGTCCGTTTCCCGCTGTGCGTCATGGTGCTGTTAACCATTTGTTGTGGCCCAGTTGGGCTGCGAATCCCCGAGCCCTCCTAGCGTCCTGGACGTGCCATCACGTACCGATCGAACGGTGCGCGTCGCCGTTCTCGCCGACTCCGACACCCGGTGGAAATGGGGCGTGCTCACCGCACGCAGAATCAGCCCTGGCAGCCCCGAAAGCAGCCGTGCGGGCGGCGCCGAAAACGCCCCCGCTCCCACGGGATTCGTGCTGCGCGGCCGCGCCACCCCCACCACCCGCCAGCTCGCCGAGACCGCGGTGTCCGACACCGTGCCCCGCGAGGTGACCGGCGCGGAGTTCCTGCGTGAGGTGCGCGTCGCCGCGGAGCGCGGCGAGGGGTACGACGTCGTCGTGCTCGCCCTCGTCGGCGGCACCGTGCGCGCCGTGCTCCAGGGCATCGCCGACCTCGGCCTGGAGCGCCGCCCGGTGCTCGTCACCGGCTATGTCGGCGTCGTCTACGAGAAGCTCGCCGACGGGCTGCTGCTCCGCCATGGCGCGGACGTCGTGCTCGCCAACTCCCGCCACGACGCGGAGCGTTTCCGCGCCGTGTACGAGGGCGTCGGCGCCGACCCCGGGTCGGTCGTCGAGGCCGCCCTGCCGTTCCTCGGCGGCGCCCCGCACAAGCCCGAACCCGGCCGCGACACCCTGGTCTTCGCCGCGCAGCCCTCGGTGCCGGTCACCAAGGCCGAACGCGCCTACGTGCTGCGCCGCCTGGTCGAGCACGCCCGGCTGCACCCGGACCGCGAGGTGCTCCTGAAGCTCCGCTCCCGGCCCGGCGAACACACCACGCACCTGGAGGAGTTCCCGTACCAGAAGCTGGTGCGCGAACTGCCGACCCCGCCCAACTTCCGTCTGGTGTACGGGCACATGGGCGAGGTCCTGGACCGCACCGACCTGCTTGTCACCGTCTCCTCCACGGCCGCCCTCGAAGCCCTGCACCGGCGCATCCCCACCGCGATCCTCACCGACCTCGGGGTGCGCGAGCCGCTCGGCAACCACCACTTCATCGGCTCCGGCCTGCTCACCTCCTTCGACGCCCTCGACCAGGGCGCCGTCCCCGAGCCCGACGAGCGGTGGCTGGCCCGGCAGGGCGTCGGCGCCGAGGGACTGCCCGGCTCGATCCCGTACGAGCAGGCCTTCGACGCCGCCCGCGAGCGCGTCGCCCGGCTCCTCTCCGGCCCGCCGCTGGCGCCGGTCGCCCCGTACTACACGGCCGAGACCGCCGGCGGCTATCTGCCCGGCATCCTCGCCCGCCACCGTCTCGACCGACTCGACCTCAGCGCGCCCGAGCCCCGCGAGAGCGGGGTGCGCCGGATCGTCCGCGAGGCGGCCCGCGGCGCCTACCGCCACGGCGTCCAGCGCGTGGCCCCCGTCATCCGCCGACTGGGAGAACTCTGATGCCCACACCCGCTCCCGTCCCCACCGTGCTCGCCGTCATCCCCGCACGGGGCGGCTCCAAGGGCGTCCCCGCCAAGAACCTCGCCCCGGTCGCCGGGATCCCGCTGGTCGGCCGGGCCGTCCGGGCCTGCCTCGGCGCCCCGGCGGTGACCCACGTCGTGGTCTCCACCGACGATGCGGCCATCGCGGACACCGCCCGCGCCTTCGGCGCCGAGGCCGTGCGCCGCCCCGCCGAGCTCTCCGGCGACACCGCGACCAGCGAGTCCGCCGTGCTGCACGCCATGGACGCCTTCGAGGCCACCCACGGCCGCACCGCCGACGTGGTCCTGCTCGTCCAGTGCACCAGCCCCTTCCTGACCGCCGTCGAGGTCGACGAGACCGCCCGCCGGATCACCGAGGGCGCCGCCGACACCGCCTTCACCGCCGCCCCCAGCCACGGCTTCCTCTGGCGGGAGAACGACGGCGGCGCCCTCGGCGTCAACCACGACAAGGCCCACCGGCCGCGCCGCCAGGACCGCGAGCCCGAGTACCTGGAGACCGGCTCGGTCTACGCGATGGCCGCCGACGGCTTCCGCACCCACCGGCACCGCTTCTTCGGCCGCACCGAACTCGTCGTCACCGACCCGGCCCGCGTCCTGGAGATCGACGACCCGCACGACCTGGCCCGCTCCCGGGCCCTCGCGCCGCTGCTCGACGCGCCGGTCACCCCGGTCCTCGCCGACGTCGACGCCGTCGTCCTCGACTTCGACGGCACGCAGACCGACGACCGGGTCCACATCGACGCCGACGGCCGCGAGTTCGTCTCCGTGCACCGCGGCGACGGCCTCGGCATCGCCGCCCTGCGCAAGGCCGGCGTCCCGCTGCTCATCCTCTCCACCGAGCAGAACCCCGTCGTCGCCGCCCGCGCCCGCAAGCTCCGCATCCCCGTGCTGCACGGCGTGGACCGCAAGGACCTCGCCCTCAAGCAGTGGTGCGACGAGCAGGGCATCGACCCGCAGCGCGTGCTCTACGCCGGCAACGACGTCAACGACCTGCCCTGCTTCCACCTCGTCGGCTGGCCCGTCGCGGTGGGCAGCGCCCACGACTCCGTACGGGCCGCCGCCCGCGCGGTCACCGACACCCCCGGCGGCTCCGGAGCCATCCGCGAGATCGCCGCCTGGCTCCTCGGACCCGAGCTCAACACCCCCAACTCGCCCAACCGGTAAGGAACGATCATGAACTCCCGTCTGCGCACCCTCGGCACCAAGACCGCCGGCCCGGGCCAGTCCGTCTACGTCTGCGGCGAGATCGGCATCAACCACAACGGCGACCTCGACAACGCCTTCAAGCTCATCGACGTGGCCGCCGAGGCGGGCTGTGACGCCGTGAAGTTCCAGAAGCGCACCCCGGAGATCTGCACCCCGCGCGACCAGTGGGACATCGAGCGCGACACCCCGTGGGGCCGGATGACCTACATCGACTACCGCCACCGCGTGGAGTTCGGCGAGGACGAGTACCGCGCCATCGACGAGCACTGCAAGAAGCGCGGCATCGAGTGGTTCGCCTCGCCGTGGGACACCGAGGCCGTCGCCTTCCTGGAGAAGTTCGACGTCCCCGCCCACAAGGTGGCCTCCGCCTCCCTCACCGACGACGAGCTGCTCCGCGAGCTGCGCGCCACCGGCCGCACGGTGATCCTCTCCACCGGCATGTCCACCCCGAAGCAGATCCGCCACGCGGTCGAGGTCCTGGGCAGCGACAACATCCTGCTCTGCCACGCCACCTCCACCTACCCGGCCAAGGCCGAGGAGCTCAACCTGCGCGTCATCCAGACGCTCCAGGAGGAGTACCCGAACGTCCCGATCGGCTACTCCGGCCACGAGACCGGCCTCCAGACCACCCTCGCCGCGGTCGCCCTCGGCGCCACCTTCGTCGAGCGCCACATCACCCTCGACCGCGCCATGTGGGGCTCCGACCAGGCCGCCTCCGTCGAGCCCCAGGGCCTCCAGCGCCTGGTCCGCGACATCCGCACCATCGAGACCGCGCTCGGCGACGGCGTCAAGAAGGTCTACGAGTCGGAGCTCGGCCCGATGAAGAAGCTCCGCCGGGTCCCGGGCGTCGTCGCCGCATGACCAGCCGGCTGGCGTTCGTCGAGAGCCCGGTCCAGCTCCTGAACGTCCTGGAATGGGCCCACGCCACCACCCTCCGCCCGGCCCCCCGCCTGTCCGCGGTCCCGCGCCAGCCGGCCCGGCGGGGGAGCGGGACCCAGCCGGGCCCGGCGGGCGCCGACGGTCGCCTGGCGTCGTCCGGCCCGGCGGGCCCGGCCCCCGGGGCCGTGACCGGGGTCGGGGGCCAGGCCCTCGACGACGGCCCCGACGCGCCCACCACCCCCGCCCCCTCCCTCGCCCACGCCGGCCTCACCATCGTGGTCCTGTCGCCCACCGACCCCATGTCCCGCGGGCAGCTGCGCCGGATGGCGCAGCTCGCGCGGGATGAGGGGGTCACCGTGAAGTGGCAGGAGGCGCGGCAGGGGAAGGGGGCGGTGGTCAGTACGTTGCGGGAGCTTGCCGGGCCGTTGCGGGCGGCGGAGCGGGTGATCGTGGGGGATCCGTTCTCGCGGTACGTGCAGCTGCTGCTCACGCTGTACGGCCCGCGCCGGGTGACCGTCGTCGACGACGGCACCGCCACCATGGAGTTCGCCGCCCAACTCGCACGCGGCGAGCGGCTGGTGCGCTGGCACCGGCGGGGCGGCAGCCGCGGGCCGCGCGAGCTGGTGCTCGCGCCGGTCACCTCGCTGGCCCGCCGCAAGCTGGCGCCCGGCCCGCGCCGTACCGTGGAGATCTTCACCTCGCTGCCGGTCGAACCGCCCGCGGGCACCACGGTCACCGTCAACGACTTCGCCTGGACCCGGTCCCGCTTCGGCCCGCCCCGGCTCACCCGCGGCGCCGACCTGGTCGGCACCTCGCTCGTGGAGACCGGGGTCGTCGACCCCGACGAGTATCTGCGGGCCGTCACCGTCCTGGCCCGCACCCACGGTGCCACCCGCTACTTCGCGCACCGCCGCGAGAGCGCCGAGAAGCTCCACCGGATCGCCGTGGAGACCGGCCTCGAAGTGGTCCGCCCCGATCTGCCGCTGGAGCTGATCGCCCGCCGCGGCCCCATCGGCCGCACCATCGTCAGCTTTCCGTCCACGGTCGTGCACACCCTGCCACTGGCCCTGGCCGGCACCGGCGTGAAGGTCGCCGTCTGCGGGATCGCCCCCGAGTGGCTCCGCGCGAACGCCTCCCCGCGCGCCCAGGGCTTCCTGTCCGGCGTCGCGGGCACCGCCACCGGCACCGAGAGACTCGAATTCGGTTAAGCGTACCCACAGAGGGTGACCGTCATGCCCAGGGAATGAGATTCTTTTCCCCTAAGGGGCTGAACTTTTCGTGATCATCGGGCAGTTGACCTCTCCGGGGGCCTACCCTTCAAAAGGTGAACCAGTTGAAGTCCCGTGAGCCCGGCTCCGGAGCGGCGCCCGCAGCGCTGCCCGGAACGCTGTCCGAATCCCTGCGCACCGAACTGATCGCGTTCCGCAGGGACTTGCACATGCACCCCGAGCTCGGCAACCAGGAGTTCCGTACCACCGCCGCCGTCAAGGCCCGGCTCGAGGCCGCGGGGCTCCGCCCGCGGGTCCTGCCCGGCGGTACGGGACTCGTCTGCGACATCGGGACCTGGGACCGCAAACGCCCGATGCTGGCGATCCGCGCCGACCTGGACGCGCTGCCCATCCCGGACGTGAAGACCGTCCCGTACCGCTCCACCGAACAGAATCGCGCCCACGCCTGCGGCCACGACGTCCACACCACGACCGTCCTCGGCGCCGGGCTCGTGCTCGCCGAGCTCGACCGGCAGGGCCGCCTCCCCGCCGCCGTACGGCTGCTCTTCCAGCCCGCCGAGGAGGTGCTGCCCGGCGGGGCCGCCGACGCCGTCGAGGCGGGCGTCCTGGACGGGGTCGGCCGGATCATCGCCGTGCACTGCGACCCCAAGGTCGACGCCGGGAAGATCGGGCTGCGCGTCGGGCCCATCACCTCCGCCTGCGACCGTCTTGAGGTCACCCTCGACGGCCCCGGCGGGCACACCGCCCGCCCGCACCTCACCACCGACCTGGTCACCGCCGCCGCCCGGATCGCGGTCGACGTGCCCGCCGTGCTCGCCCGCCGGGTGGACGCCCGCTCCGGCCTCTCGGTCACCTGGGGCCGGATCGAGTCCGGGCACGCCCCCAACGTCATCCCGCAGCACGCCGAGCTCTCCGGCACCGTCCGCTGCCTCGACCTGCCCACCTGGCGCGAGGCCCCCGACCTGGTGCACGCGGCGATCGACGAGGTCGCCACGCTGCACCGCGCCAAGTCGACCGTCGACTACGTCCGCGGCGTGCCCCCGGTGGTCAACGACCCGGTCGTCACCGAGCTCGTCCATGACGCCATGACCGCCCGGCGCGGCCCGGACTCGGTCGAGGACACCGAGCAGTCCCTCGGCGGCGAGGACTTCTCCTGGTACCTGGAGCACGTCCCCGGCGCCATGGCCCGGCTCGGGGTGCGCACCCCCGGCGACACCCGGGTCCGCGACCTGCACGCGGGCGACTTCGACGTGGACGAGCGGGCCATCCAGGTCGGCGTCGAGCTGTTCACCGCGGCGGCCCTCCTCGACGGCACGCCCGGCCGCTGAACCCGCACCTCTCGCGGCCGCCTCCGCGGGCCACCTCCGCCGACGGCGAAATCCGGACTATAAGTACGACTTAATGGCCGGCCGGACCCCGCTCATCCGTCCGGCCCAGCCCCCGGCGTGTCGCTTACGGGCCCGGCCCGAACGCCCGTACCAGCGTGTATGACGGGCGGTATCGGGCCGGACGCCGGGGGTGGCCCCCCTGGCCGGTTCGCGTCGATCCGATAACGACTCATGAACGGGTCTTTAACTGACATCTACGCGCGTTACGATCGCCGCGAAACCAGCGCCGGAAGAGGCGCTTTCGGTCAGTCTTGAAGGGACCCTCCTCTTGCGCCGGATCACCAGGATCACGACCGTGGGCATCGCCTCCGCGGCGCTCGCCCTGTCCGCCACCGCGTGTGGCAAGTCGTCGACGGACTCGGGCTCCAGCTCGAGCTCCAGCGCGGGTGCCACCAAGGTCGCCATCGCCTACGACATCGGCGGCCGCGGCGACCAGTCCTTCAACGACGCCGCCTACGCGGGCCTGAAGCAGGCCGAGGACGACCTGGGCGTCAAGGGCTCCGAGGCCGAGCCGTCCGCCGGTGAGGGCGACGCCGACAAGGTGCAGCGCCTGACCGCGCTGGCCCGCGCCGGGAACAACCCGGTCATCGGTGTCGGCTTCGCCTACGCCCCGGCCATCGAGAAGGTCGCCAAGCAGTTCCCGAAGACGACCTTCGGCCTCATCGACGACACGTCGAAGACCGGCCCGAACATCGCCAACCTCGTCTTCAACGAGGAGCAGGGCTCCTACCTGGCCGGCGTCGCCGCCGCCAAGGCGTCCAAGACCGGCACGGTCGGCTTCATCGGCGGTGTCGAGGTTCCGCTGATCAAGAAGTTCGAGGCGGGCTTCACCCAGGGCGTCAAGGCCACCAACCCCAAGGCGAAGGTGCTCACCCAGTACCTGACCCAGCCGCCGAACTTCGACGGCTTCTCGAAGCCCGACCTCGGCAAGGCCGCCGCGCAGGGCCAGCTCGACAAGGGCGCCGACGTGATCTACGCGGCCGCCGGTCTCGCCGGCTCCGGCGCGATCGAGGCCACCGCCAAGGCCGGCAAGTGGGCCATCGGCGTGGACTCGGACCAGTACAACCAGAAGGGTCTGGCCGCCTACAAGGACCACATCCTCACCTCGGTCACCAAGAACGTCCAGGGCGCCGTCTACAACCTGATCAAGTCGGTCAAGGACGGCAAGCCGCAGTCCGGCGAGGTCCGCTACGGCCTCGCGACGGACGGCGTCGGCCTCGCCACCTCGAACCCGACCTACTCGAGCATGACCGAGATGGTCGCCGCCGTGGACCAGGCGAAGAAGGACATCGTCGACGGCAAGATCACCGTCAAGACCGCGCCGTAACGGCACCCAGGTCCTGACCTGAGGCCGCGGGCCCGGTTCCAGTGACTCCCACTGGAACCGGGCCCCGGCCCCATTCCCGTACGGGTTTTCAATTTTCGGCAGTGCTACGCGTGTAGATGTCCCAGCGGCACGATAACTTCGCCCCGCCCTGCCCGTCCGCTCCCACTCCTTTCGGCCAAGGAGAGTGCGCCATCAACGCGTCCAGCCCCCCTGCCGTAGAACTCCACGGCATCACCAAGCGCTTCCCCGGCGTCGTCGCCAACAAGGACATCGCGATCACCGTTCGCAAGGGCACCGTGCATGCCCTGATCGGTGAGAACGGTGCCGGCAAGTCGACCCTGATGAAGATCCTCTACGGCATGCAGAAGCCGGACGAGGGCACCATCGCCGTCGACGGCGAGCAGGTCACCTTCGCCAGCCCCGGTGACGCCATCGCCCGCGGCATCGGCATGGTGCACCAGCACTTCATGCTCGCCGACAACCTCACCGTCCTGGAGAACGTCGTCCTCGGCGGCGAGAAGCTCTACGGCATCGGTGCCAAGGCCCGCCGGAAGATCCAGGAGATCTCCGACGCGTACGGCCTCGGCGTCCGCCCCGACGCACTGGTCGAGGACCTCGGCGTCGCCGACCGGCAGCGCGTGGAGATCCTCAAGGTCCTCTACCGCGGCGCCAAGATCCTCATCCTCGACGAGCCGACCGCGGTCCTCGTCCCGCAGGAGGTCGACGCGCTCTTCGACAACCTGCGCGAGCTCAAGTCCGAGGGCCTGACCGTCATCTTCATCTCGCACAAGCTGGGCGAGGTCCTGAAGGTCGCCGACGACATCACCGTCATCCGGCGCGGCACCACGGTCGGCACCGCCGACCCGAAGACCGCCACCACCAAGCAGCTCGCCGAGCTGATGGTCGGCACCGAGCTGCCCTCCCCGGAGACCCGCGAGTCGACCGTCACCGACGTGCCGATGCTGCAGGTCCAGGGCCTGACCCTGACCGAGGCCGGCGCCGCCGCGGCCGCCCCGCTGACCACCGCCGCGCCCCCGGACCCGTCCGGCACCGTCGCGCTGCAGGAGATCACCACCGGCCGCAAGCTGCTCGACGACATCTCGCTCACCATCCACAAGGGCGAGATCCTCGGCATCGCCGGCGTCGAGGGCAACGGCCAGACCGAGCTCATCGAGGCCCTCATGGGTCTGAACAGCCCCGACGCGGGCGTCATCACCCTCGACGGCCAGAACATCTCCAAGGTCTCGGTGCGCAAGCGCCGCGAGGGCGGCATCGGCTACATCCCCGAGGACCGCCACCGCCACGGCCTGCTCCTGGAGGCCCCGCTCTGGGAGAACCGCATCCTCGGCCACGTCACCGAGGCGCCCAACTCCAAGCGCGGCATCCTCGACCCGAAGGGCGCCCGCAAGGACACCGAGCGGATCGTCCGCGAGTACGACGTGCGCACCCCCGGCATCGACGTCACCGCGGCCTCGCTCTCCGGCGGCAACCAGCAGAAGCTGATCGTCGGCCGCGAGATGAGCCACGCCCCGAAGTTCCTGATCGCCGCCCACCCCACCCGCGGTGTGGACGTCGGCGCCCAGGCGCAGATCTGGGACGCGATCCGCGACGCCCGCCGCGAGGGCCTGGCGGTGCTGCTGATCTCCGCCGACCTCGACGAGCTGATCGGCCTGTCCGACACCCTCAAGGTCATGTACCGCGGCCGGCTCGTCGCGGACGCCGACCCCGCCACCATCACGCCCGAGCAGCTCGGCTCCGCCATGACCGGCGCGGCCACCGGCCAGCTCGAAGGCACCGAGCAGTCCGAAGACGGTGACGCCCGATGATGAAATTCGACAAGGACAAGCTGATCATCGGGGCCGCCGGCCCGGTGCTCGCGCTGGTCTCCTCGTTCGTGCTCACCATGCTGGTGCTGCTCGCCACGGGCCTCGACCCGATCGAGCCGATCCAGCTGATGATCGACAACGCCGGGTTCTCGGACATCCAGGTCCTGATCGTCAACCAGACCGGGATCTACTACCTGGCAGCCCTGGCCGTCGCCATCGGCTTCCGGATGAACCTCTTCAACATCGGCGTCGACGGCCAGTACCGGCTCGCCGCGATGGTCTCCGCCCTCATCGGCGCGTCCGTCGAGCTGCCCGGCCCGCTGCACATCCTGGTCATCGTGCTCACCGCGATGCTCACCGGTGCCATCTGGTCCGGCATCGCCGGCATCCTGAAGACCACCCGCGGGGTCTCCGAGGTCGTCTCGACGATCATGCTCAACGCCATCGCGACCTCGCTGGTGGCCTGGCTGATCCTGCCGAAGAACTTCGGCGTCCAGCCGGCCGGCTCCAACAACCTCACCACCGGTGAGATCGCCGAGTCCGGCTGGTTCCCGGGCATCGACATGGGCGAGGGCAACGGCGTCATCTACGGCTTCACCTTCGTCGCGCTCGCGCTCGGCGTCGTCTACTGGTTCGTCCTCAACCGCACCAAGTTCGGCTTCGACCTGCGCGCCACCGGCGCCAGCGAGTCCGCCGCCCAGGCCAGCGGTGTCGACGCCAAGAAGATGATCCTCACCTCGATGCTGCTCTCCGGCGCGCTCGCCGGTCTGTCGGGCATGCCGACCCTGCTCGGCGAGACCCACACGTACAGCCTCGACTTCCCGGTCGGTGTCGGCTTCACCGCCATCACCATCGCGCTGCTCGGCCGCAACCACCCGGTCGGCATCTTCTTCGCGGCCCTGCTCTTCGCCTTCCTGGAGAAGGCCTCGTCGTCGCTCGACGTGGAGGGCTATCCGAAGGAGATCACCCAGATCATGCAGGGCATCATCGTGATCGCCGTGGTCGTCTCCTACGAGCTCGTCCGCCGTTACGGCCTCCGCCGCCAGCAGCAGAAGGTCGGCGAGCAGCTGGCCGCCGGCGGCGCCCTCAAGACCGACAAGGAGGTGGCGGCATGAGCACCGGCACCGTTGCCAAGCCGAGCGCCGCGCCCAAGAAGGCGGGCGGCCGCCGCAAGCTGACCTGGCCCTGGATCCTGCTGCTCGTCGCGGCCGGTCTGGTCCTCTTCTCGATGGTCCGCGTCATCTCCGGGGCCGACGACCTCACCTCGGTCGGCCAGGTCTCCGGCGCGCTCCAGCTCGCCGTGCCGATCGGCATGGCCGGTCTCGGCGGTTTGTGGTCCGAGCGGGCGGGCGTCGTCAACATCGGTCTCGAAGGCATGATGGTCCTCGGCACCTGGTTCGGCGCCTGGGCCGGCTACCAGTGGGGCCCGTGGACGGGTGTCGTCGTCGGCATCCTCGGCGGTGCGCTCGGCGGTCTGCTGCACGCGATCATCACCGTCACGTTCAACGTGAACCACATCGTCTCCGGTGTCGCCATCAACATCCTGGCGGTCGGCTTCACCCAGTACCTGTCGAACTTCACGTTCGCCGAGGCCGAGGGCGGCTCCTCCAAGCAGTCCCCGCGCATCGACCCGATCACCGACATCACCATCCCGGGGCTCTCGGACTGGCTGATGGACCTCCAGCAGAAGCACTGGTTCCTGATCTCCGACATCGCCGGTCTGCTCGGCGGTCTGGTCACCAACCTGTCGCTGCTCACCGTGGTCGCCATCCTGCTGATCCCGGCCACCTGGTGGGTGCTGTGGCGTACGGCCTTCGGCCTGCGGCTGCGCTCCTGCGGCGAGAACCCGGTCGCGGCCGAGTCCCTCGGCGTCAACGTCTACAAGTACAAGTACATCGCCGTGGCGATCTCCGGCGGCCTCGCGGGCCTCGGCGGCGCGTTCCTGGCGATCGTCTCCACCGGCATCTACCAGGAGGGCCAGACCGGCGGCCGCGGTTACATCGGTCTCGCCGCGATGATCTTCGGCAACTGGATGCCGGGCGGCATGGCCATGGGCGCCGGCCTGTTCGGCTTCACCGACAGCCTCAAGCTGCGCGGCGGCGCCGAGAACGTGCACGCGCTGCTGCTGCTGGTCGCGGCGCTGCTCGTGGTCGCCTTCCTGTGGCAGCTGTGGAAGAAGAAGTACGTGTCGGCCGGCATCGCCGCCGCCTTCTCGGTCGCCTTCTTCCTCTGGTACGCGTTCACCGACGAGGTCCCCAGCCAGTTCGTCGACGCCGCCCCGTACATCACCACGCTGCTCGTGCTGGCCCTGTCGGCGCAGCGGCTGCGGATGCCGAAGGCCGACGGTCTGCCGTACCGGAAGGGCCAGGGCAAGTGACGACGCCCCCGCCCGGCGCCGACTGGGACCTCCTTCGCAAGGTCGCTCGCGAGGCGATGTCCCACGCCTACGCCCCGTACTCCGGCTTCCCGGTGGGGGCGGCGGCGCTGGTCGACGACGGGCGGGTGGTCTCCGGCTGCAACGTGGAGAACGCCTCGTTCGGCCTCGGCCTGTGCGCCGAGTGCGGGCTCGTCTCGCAGCTCCAGGCGACCGGCGGCGGCCGGCTCACGCACTTCGTGTGCGTGGACGGCAGCGGCGGCCCGCTGGTGCCGTGCGGCCGGTGCCGGCAGCTGTTGTACGAGTTCGGGGGCGCCGAACTCGTCCTGGAGACGCCCGCCGGGTTCGTCACCCTGGCGGAGATGCTCCCGCAGGCGTTCGGCCCGGACCACCTGGCGAAGTAATACCTCGGAGCGGCCCTTCCGGCACGATGGGAAGGGCCGCTCCTCCTTTCCCCCTCTATGCGCGTAGAAAGAGGCACCATCACATGGACGTCATCTCCGTCATCCGCACGAAGCGGGACAAGGGCGAGCTGAGCCCCGAGCAGATCGACTGGGTCATCGACGCCTACACCCGCGGGGAGGTCGCCGACGAGCAGATGTCCGCGCTCGCCATGGCGATCCTGCTCAACGGCATGGACCGCGAGGAGATCGCCCGCTGGACGGCGGCGATGATCGCGTCCGGCGAGCGCATGAACTTCGACTCGCTGTCCCGCCCGACCGCCGACAAGCACTCCACCGGCGGCGTCGGCGACAAGATCACCCTGCCGCTCGCCCCGCTGGTCGCCGCGTGCGGCGCGGCCGTCCCGCAGCTCTCCGGCCGCGGCCTCGGCCACACCGGCGGCACCCTCGACAAGCTGGAGTCCATCCCCGGCTGGCGCGCGCTGCTTTCCAACGAGGAGATGCTGCACGTCCTCGACACCACCGGCGCGGTGATCTGCGCGGCCGGTGACGGCCTGGCCCCGGCCGACAAGAAGCTCTACGCCCTGCGTGACGTCACCGGAACGGTCGAGGCGATCCCGCTGATCGCGTCGTCCATCATGTCGAAGAAGATCGCCGAGGGCACCGGCTCGCTGGTCCTCGACGTCAAGGTCGGCACCGGCGCCTTCATGAAGAACATCGACGACGCGCGCGAGCTGGCCTCCACCATGGTCGCGCTCGGCACCGACAGCGGCGTCAAGACGGTCGCGCTGCTCACCGACATGTCCACCCCGCTCGGCCTCACCGCCGGCAACGCCCTTGAGGTCCGCGAGTCCGTCGAGGTCCTCGCCGGCGGCGGCCCGGCCGACGTCGTCGAGCTCACCATCGCGCTCGCCCGCGAGATGCTCGACGCGGCCGGCGTCAAGGACGCCGACCCGGCGAAGGCCCTCGCCGACGGCTCCGCGATGGACGTCTGGCGCCGCATGATCGCCGCCCAGGGCGGCGACCCGGACGCCACCCTCCCGGTCGCCCGCGAGCAGCACGTCGTCACCGCCCCCTCCACCGGCGTCCTGACCCGCCTCGACGCCTACGACATCGGCATCGCCGCCTGGCGCCTCGGCGCCGGCCGCGCCCGCAAGGAGGACCCGGTCCAGGCCGGCGCCGGCGTCGAACTCCACGCCAAGCCGGGCGACACCGTCACCGCGGGCCAGCCCCTGCTGACCCTCCACACGGACACCCCGGAGAAGTTCGACTACGCCCTGAAGTCCCTCACGGACGCCTGGGACATCGCGGAGCCGGGCGCGAAGTTCACCCCGAACCCGATCGTGCTCGACCGCATCGCGTGATGCCGTGATCGCCTCTGGCATGTGCCGGTGACACCTTCGGGTGAACGGGGTCGATGGACGTCCATCGACCCCGTTCGGCATGCTGGGATCGGTGTCACACCGAAAAGGAGACCGCCATGAGTGCACTCCCCGTCGATCCCGCTCCGGGCCCGCACTGGGACGAGCTCGTCCGCTTCTGGGAGGAGTCGGACTGGCCCGAGGGCAGCAAGGTGGAGATCATCGATGGGATCATTGTCGTGACACCACCGCCCGGCGCGCCGCACAACCGTATCGTCGAGAAGGTCCATCGCCGGCTGTACACCGTGGTCCCGGAGGACTGGTGTGTCTACGAGACGCAGGGGGTCGCCCATCCTGCGCGGGGCCGCCTCTATGTCCCCGACCTCGTCGTCATCCCGGAACGGGTCATGGCCGAGTTGGAAGGCGGCGAATCTGCACCACTCACCGCAGCCGAACTGGTCGTCGAGGTCACGTCGCTGTCCAACGCGAGCTACGACAGGCTGAACAAGGCGGCTGCATACGCGGAGGCGAAGGTGCCGCTCTACCTCCTCATCGACCGCTTCGGACCCGGGGGCCCGACCGTCACGCTCTACGGCGAGCCGAGCGACGTCTATCAGGAGCTCCAGAAAGTGAGGTTCGGAGAGGAGATCCACCTCCCCGCCCCCTTCGACCTCACGATCGACACCAGCGTGTTCCCGTTCGGCTGAACCCCTCCCAGGCCCCACCTCGCCCCATCGATGAGTTCCGGGCCCGCACGCGGTCTCCCTGGTGTGGACACCTCTCCGACCTCTCCGACCATCGAAGTACGGCTCACCGGGCGGCCCGCCCCGGACGACGTCGGGCGCCTCTGCGCGCTGCTCGAAGCGGCGGAGCCGAGCCTTGTCATATGCGACATCGGCGGGCTCGGCCGCGTCGGGCTCGGCGCCGTAGATGCCCTCGCCCGGCTGCGGCTGACCGCGCGGCGGTGCGGGCACCGGCTGGAGTTCCGGGGGGCCGGGCCCGAGCTGAGGGATGTGCTGGGGCTCGTCGGGCTCGGGGACCTGTTGTGAGCCCCGGAAGCGTCAGGCGGGCAGCCGCTCCGGCAGGTCGAACAGCGGGAACCAGCGCTTGGTGTCCAGGAAGAAGTCCATCCCGCCGATCTTCCCGTCGTTCAGCTGGAGCACGATCAGCGCCCACGGCGCGAAGCCGCCCTCCGGGTCCGGGTGGTAGTGCGCGAAGGCCGGCTGGCCGTTCGCCACGGTCGGGACCAGCTTCGAGCCGCGGCACACCTCACCGACGCCGAGCATCCAGCCCACGATGTCCTCGTGGCCCCGCAGCCACAGGTCGTACGGCGGCATGGACATCGTCGCGTCCTCGTGGAGGAGCGCGGTGAGCGCCTGCATGTCGTACCCCTCGAAGGCCGCCACATAGCGCTCGAGCAGCGCCTTCTGCTCCTCGTCCAGCGGGTCCGCCGCGTCCGAGGTGGCCGGGGCGTGCTCGGCGATCGTGGCCCGGGCCCGCTGCAGCGCGCTGTTGACGGAGGCGACCGTCAGCCCGAGCAGCTCGGCGACCTCGGCCGCCTTCCACGCGAGCACCTCGCGCAGGATGAGCACCGCCCGCTGCTTCGGCGGCAGGTGCTGCAGCGCGGCCACGAAGGCGAGCCGCACCGTCTCGCGCGAGACCGCCGTCTCCGCGGGGTCCGCCACCGACGGCAGCACCCGCCCGTCCGGCACCGGCTCCAGCCAGGTGATCTCGGGCCGCTCGTTGAGCCGGGCCTGCGCGACCGGCGTCGGGTCCGTCAGATCCATCGGCCGGGCCCGCCGGTTCCCCGCGTTCAGCGAGTCCAGGCACACATTGGTCGCGATCCGGTACAGCCAGGACCGCAGCGAGGAGCGCCCCTCGAAGGAGTCGAGCGAACGCCAGGCGCGCACCATGGTGTCCTGCACCGCGTCCTCCGCCTCGAAGGCGGAACCGAGCATCCGGTAGCAGTAACCGGTCAGCTCCGTGCGGTACTTCTCCAGGTCGTCCGACTTCAGGTCGCCGGTCGTCATGGCCATCGCGTCCACCCCGCTCGCCCCTCACCGGCGCCCGTTCGACGCCGATGAGGGGAACGTATCGCAGCCCACTGACAGCGGCGACCGGTTCCGGTCAGGTGCCGGGCTTCCGCCCGTACACGAACACGTCGTCACCGTTCCTGAGCAGGTTCCAGTACGCCTTCGCGTCGGCGGACCGCATGTTGACGCAGCCGCCCGAACCCGGCGGGTTCCACATGGACTTGGTGGTCGAGTGGAAGGCCTGCCCGCCGTCGAAGAACTGCGAGTACGGCATCGAGACGTGGTAGAGCGTCGACCAGTGGTTGATGTTGCGCCAGTAGATCTTCTTGGCGCCGGTACGGGTCTCCGTGCCGTCCTTGCCGGTGCGCACCGGCACCGGGCCGTACTTCAGGCGCGAGCCGTCCTGGATCCAGCTGAGCTGGCGGGTCAGGTCGACGCAGGCGATCCGGCCCTTGTTCGTCGGACACTTGCGGTCCTTGTTGGGGTTGGTCCCGGCCGCCTTCTGCGCGAGCATCGTCGACATGGTGCGCCAGGTGATCACCCCGGCGTACCCGGCGGTCGGGGTGATCCCGTGCTTGGCCTGGAAGGCCTGGATCGCCCGGCAGTCGGCGAGCGACTGGCGCCCGTCGACCGTCCGGCCGAGGAACTTCTCCACCTGCTTCTGGTACGGGCCGGTCGTCGTGTTGCAGTACGACGCGGCCTGCGCCGGGGCGGCGCCGAGGGCCACCGTCATCGGCACCACCAGGGACGTCACCGCGAGGCCGATGCCGGCTCTCCTCCGCCCCGTGCTTCCCATCGCCTTCATGATCGTCAACTCCCCCTAGAGTCCTGTCGGTTAAGACGACCGAGAGGGGCCGACGGTTGCGGTGCGACCAAGCGCGACTGCGGAGCGTCAGGCCGCTGGGCGTCAGGCCCGGGCCACCCGCGGCTGCCGCGCCGCGACGCGCGCGCTGTGCGTCCCGTACAGCGTGATCGACACGACGCCGAGCACCGCCACCAGACCGATCACGACCGTGCCGGCCCAGCCGCCCGCGTGGAAGGCGACCGCGCCGAGCGTGCCGCCCACGCTGCTGCCCAGGTAGTACGCGGACTGGTAGAGCGCCGAGGCCTGCGCGCGGCCCGTCTTCGCGGTCCGGCTCACCGAGGACGAGGCGACCGCGTGCCCGGCGAAGAAGCCCGCCGTGATGAGGACCAGACCCGCCAGGACGGGCGGCAGCGCGTCGGCGAGGGAGAGCAGCAGACCGGCCGCCGTCGTCGACACGGCGAGGTACAGCGCCCCGCGCCGGCCGAGCCGGCCGACCAGCTTGCCCGCCGCCGCCGAGGAGACCGTACCGACCAGGTAGACCAGGAAGATCGAGCCGACCACACCCTGCGGGAGCGAGAACGGCGCCTCGACGAGCCGGTAGCCGATCACGGTGTAGACCGCGCCGAACACCGTCATGAACAGCGCGCCGATCGCGTACAGACGTACGAGCAGCGGGTCCGCGAGGTGCCCGCGCACGGTCTTCGCCAGCGCCTTGGGGTTCAGCGTGCCGGGCGAGAAGTGCCGGGCCTTCGGCAGCAGCGCCCGGAAGGCGAGCGCGCACACCGCCGCCATCAGACCGACCGCCGCCAGCCCGGCCCGCCAGCCCCACAGCTGGGCGACCCAGCCGGTGACGATGCGGCCGCTCATGCCGCCGATGGAGTTGCCCGCCACGAACAGACCGATCGCGGCGACCAGCGCCTTCGGCCGTACCTCCTCGGCCAGGAAGGCCATCGCCGAGGCCGGTACGCCGGCCAGCGCGGCGCCCTGTACGGCGCGCAGCGCGATCAGGGTCTCCAGGTTCGGCGCGAGCGGGACGAGCAGCCCGACGGCGACGGCGACCGCGAGGGAGGCGGTCATCATCGAGCGGCGGCCGTAGCGCTCGGACAGCGCGCTGAGCGGGAGCACGCACAGGGCGAGCGCGCCGGTCGCGGCGGAGACCGTCCAGGAGGCCGCCGACGCGGTGGCGCCGAAGGCCGCCGAGACCGCGGGGAGCAGGGCCTGGGTGGAGTACAGGAGGGCGAAGGTGGCCACTCCGGCGGCGAACAGCGCGAGGCTCATCCGGCGGTAGCCGGGCCGGCCGGGGGAGAGGCGGGTGTCTTCGGTGGAGGCGGCTGAGGCAAGGCTTGCGTCGGCGACCGCGCGGGTGGCGGCCGCCTTGGTACTGGCGGAAGGCATGCCTCGAACGTAGAACTCCCCGGTTCATGCGTCCAATGCACGGAACTGCTGTAATCGTTCCCATGGCGCATGAGTACAGGTCACAGCATCGGCTGTCATCGAACAGTAACGAAGAAGACATGGGACTGCTGCTCGCGCCCCGGCTCGCGTACTTCGCCGCCGTCGCCCGGCACGAGCACGTGACCAGGGCCGCGGCCGAGATGGGCGTGCCGCAGTCGACGCTGTCGCGGGCCATGGTCCGGCTCGAAGAGGACCTCGGCGTCGCGCTGTTCGCCCGCCGCGGGCGCACGGTCTCGCTCACCCCGGCCGGCCGCCGCTTCCTCACCGCCGCCGACCGCGCGCTCGCCGAGGTCGAGCGGGCCGCCGACACCGTACGGGAGGATGCCGACCCCACCGCCGGCCGGGTCGCCTTCGGCTTTCTGCACACCATGGGCTCGGAGACCGTGCCCGGCCTCATCCGGGCCTTCCGGGTCGACCACCCCAAGGTCCGCTTCACCCTGGTGCAGAACTACGGCGAGGCGATGATCGAACGCCTCCGGGCCGGCGACCTCGACCTCTGCCTCACCTCACCGGTGCCCGACGCCCCCGACCTGGTCGCCCGCCGGCTCGACGAACAGCGGCTGCGGCTCGTCGTCCCCGACGACCACCGGCTCGCGAGCCGCAAGCGCATCCGGCTCGCCGAGGCCGCCGACGAGACCTTCGTGACCCTCGAACCCGGCTACGGCCTCCGCCGCATCACCGACGACCTCTGCGCCCAGGCCGGCTTCACCCCACGCGTCGCCTTCGAGGGCGAGGAGGCGGAGACCCTGCGCGGCCTGGTCGCGGCGGGCCTCGGCGTGGCCCTGCTGCCGCCGCCGGCCGTCGCCCGCCCGGGCGTCGTCGAGCTCGGCGTCACCTCTCCCCGCGCGGCCCGCGAGATCGGCGTCGCCTGGCTGGACGGCCACCCCGACACCCCACCGGTGGCCGCCTTCAAGAAGTTCCTGCTGAGCAAACGGGGCAGCCTGCTACCGGAGTGACCGCCCCGTGCCGAAGCCCGCCGCCAGCGGCATCCGCAGGCCCAGCGGCGGCGGCGCCGCCATCGCGTCCGCGAGCGGGCGGCTCTGGGGATGGGCGAAGAGGGCCGACAGGACGAAGTCCGCGGCCAGGGCCTGGACTTCGGCCTGGTACTGGCGCAGCGCGTGGCCGTCCGCGTGGACCTCGAAGCGGCAGGTGTCGCGGTTGGACTTCTTGGCGCGCTCGGCGAAGCGGTAGGACAACTCGGGATCCGTACGGGCGTCGTTGGTGCCGTGTACGAGGAGCACCCGGCGTCCCACCAGGTGGCGCACCGGCTCCGGCTCGGCCGCGCGGTCCTCCTCCGGGAGCCACGGCGCGAGCGCCAGGACCGCCGTCACCGCCGGGTGCCCGCCCGCGTGCAGCGCCGCCCGCGCGCCCATCCCGCGCCCGACCAGGCAGACCGGGACGTCGCCGTAGCGCCGTACCGCCTCCGCGACCGCCCACCGGGCGTCCGCCGCGAGCTGCGCGTCCGGGCCGTTCCAGCCGCGGCCCCGATAGCGCACCACGTGCGCCACCAGACCGTCCGCCCGCCCCGCCCGCGCGAGCCGCCGCCCGAGCGGCAGCGCCGCCGCGTGCGCCCGTACCGAGGCCCGCCGCCCGGACACGGTCTCGCCGTCCGGGAGCAGCAGCACCACCCCGCCCGCCTCGGTGACCGCCGTCGTCGCCGCGACGGGACGGCCGAGCCGGGGTGTCCGGGAGGTGGCCGGTCCCACAAGTGCGTTGTGCGCCATGGCAGAACAGTCTCAGAAGCCGAGGTGTACGACAGTGGTACGCGCGATCTCTGTTACGTATCGTCCGCTCGCCGAACGCCCGCCGTGCGTACGGGCCTTGCTACGCGCGTTCGAAGCAGTGCACCTCGCCCACCGCAACGAACCCGCGCCGCTCGTACCAGTGGCGCGGCCAGTCGTCGGTCAGGGCGGTGAGGAAGACCGTGGTGCAGCCGGCGTCGGCGGCGAGGCGCAGGGCGGTGTCCAGGACGACTCCGGCGTGGCCCTGGCCGAGGTGCGTACCGGCGGTGACCAGGTCCTCGATCTGGGCCACGCGGGTGGCCGGGTCGATGTAGAGGTCGGCCCAGGAGGCGACCTCGCCGAACTCGTCGTGGGAGGCGAGGAAACGCACGTCGTCGGCGCCGCGCAGCCGGGCCGTACGGCGCTCGACCAGGGCGTGCACCACGTCCTCCCCGGCCTCCGGCAGGAAGCGCCGCCAGCTCTCGGCCACCGGGCCGCGCAGGGCCGGCAGCTCCACCTCGCGCGCGCCGCCGAGCTCCGGGACCGGGCCGGTGTGGAGCATGAGGAGGACCGTGGCACGGGTGTAGCCGGCCGCGCCGAGCGGTCCGGCGCAGGCCTCGGCGACCGCCGCGTCCGGGATGTAGACGGTGCGGTGCGCCAGATGGGACATGAGCTCGTCGACCACGGCGGGCAGGGTCTCGGGGGCGGGCGTGCCGTCCACCAGGACGTGGTTGTTGCCGTGGGACAGTGCGTAGGTGTCGTCGAGCGCGGCGAAACCGCCCGGGAAGCCGACCGTCCGCTCCGCCTGCCGCCGGGTGAACTCCGACAGGAAGCCCTGGATCCGGCGCAGTTCGGCGAGGTCGGCGGCGGGCGCGTCCGATGGGGTGCTCATACGGGCAGGCTAAGCCGACGGGCGGGCTGCCCGCACCGGAAATTCCGGCGATCGGATCCGGCGCCGAGGGCGCGCTCTACGCGCGTAGGGGCTAGAGTGCGGCAATGACGAGCCAGATCCCCAGCACCCCCTCCGCGGACCAGATCCGCCGCGCCCCGAAGGTCCTGCTGCACGACCACCTCGACGGCGGGCTGCGCCCCGGCACGATCATCGAACTCGCCCGTGAGCAGGGCTACGAGAACCTTCCGGAGACCGAGCCGGACAAGCTCGGCATCTGGTTCCGGGAGGCCGCCGACTCCGGCTCGCTCCCGCGCTACCTGGAGACGTTCGCGCACACCTGCGCCGTCATGCAGACCCGCGAGGCCCTGTTCCGGGTCGCCGCCGAGTGCGCCGCCGACCTCGCCGAGGACGGCGTCGTCTACGCCGAGGTGCGGTACGCCCCCGAGCAGCACCTGGAGGGCGGGCTCACCCTCGAAGAGGTCGTCGAGGCCGTCAACGAGGGCTTCCGCGAGGGCGAGCGGCGGGCCCGCGCCAACGGGCACCGGATCCGGGTCGGCGCCCTGCTCACCGCGATGCGGCACGCCGCCCGCGCCCTGGAGATCGCCGAACTCGCCAACCGCTACCGCGACACCGGCGTCGTCGGCTTCGACATCGCGGGCGCCGAGGCCGGCTTCCCGCCCACCCGCCACCTCGACGCCTTCGAGTACCTGAAGCGGGAGAACAACCACTTCACCATCCACGCCGGCGAGGCCTTCGGCCTGCCGTCGATCTGGCAGGCCCTCCAGTGGTGCGGCGCCGACCGGCTCGGCCACGGCGTGCGGATCATCGACGACATCGAGGTCGCCGACGACGGCTCGGTCACCCTGGGCCGGCTCGCCGCCTACGTCCGGGACAAGCGCATCCCGCTGGAGATGTGCCCGACCTCCAATCTGCAGACCGGCGCCGCGACCTCCTACAAGGAGCACCCCATCGGGCTGCTGCGCAAGCTGCACTTCCGCGCCACGGTCAACACCGACAACCGGCTGATGAGCGGCACCAGCATGAGCCGGGAATTCGAATTCCTGGTCGAGGCATTCGGTTACACGCTCGACGACATGCAGTGGTTCACGGTCAATGCGATGAAATCAGCGTTCATTCCTTTCGATGAACGACTCGCCATGATCAACGACGTCATCAAGCCGGGATACGCCGAGCTGAAGTCCGAATGGCTGTTCCAGCAGACCGCCACCACCAGCGAGTCTTCCGCCCACACGGGCTGATCGCCGCCCTCGGGACACGGGACACGGCGGCCGGGCGCACCACGCCCGGCCGCCGTTCGGTGTTTGCGGACGGAACGTTCGCTGGCTAGTTTGCGTAGCCACTCTGCATTCCCCGCAATTCCCCCGCGTTATTCCCCTGCGCCCCGAGATTCCCTGAGGAAGATTTTCTGATGAAGCAGTCTGCCGCCAAGACGCTCGGTGTCGCCGCCCTCGGTGCCGCCTTCGCCGCTGTCGCCGCCGGTACGGCCTCCGCCGCCCCGGCCCCGCTGCCGGCCGGCCCCGACGCGCTGGGCCTGGTGACCAGCACCGTGCCGCTCGGCGAGGACGTCACCACCCTCCCGGCGGGTGCGGGCGAGGCCCTGGCCGGTGGCGAGACCGCCGTCGGCACCGGTGTCGAGCAGGGCGCCAACACCCTCCCGGGCGCCGTCGAGCAGGCCCAGAACCTCCCGGCCGAGGTGCAGAAGCAGGCCACCGACCTGCCGCTGCAGGGCGCCCAGAGCGGCCTCGCCGCCACCCCGCTCGGCGCGGCCACCGGCCTGCTCGGCGGCCTCCCGGTCGGCGGCCTCGGCGGTCTCGGCGTCTGATTCCGCCCGGGCCCTGCCCGTACGCACACCGAAGGGGCGCCCCCGGTCTTCCGGGAGGTGCCCCTTCGGCGTACGCGTACGGATCGAGCCGTCGGCTACCAGGCTCCGGCTACCAGGCTCCGGCTACCAGGCCGCGCTCGCGGTCTTCTCGCCCGGCAGCAGCACCCACAGCGCCAGGTAGAGCAGGAACTGCGGGCCGGGCAGCAGACACGAGGCCAGGAAGATCACGCGCATCGCCGTCGCCGATATGCCGAAGCGCCGGGCCAGCGCCGCGCACACTCCGCCGAGCATGCGACCTTCGCGGGGGCGGACAATCGCGGCCATGGTGGGCTCCTTCTTCTCCGGGGGCTTCCCGGTGCTTCCCGGTGCTTCCGGGTCTCCGTGGTGTTCCATCGGGCCTTCCCGATGTCTCCATGGTGCCGCCGACCGCCCGGACAAAGCGTCCCTCTACGGGGCGATCCCGACCCTGGGAATCGTCGGGGTCGGCCCCTGAGAAGCGACCCTGGGGCTCCTCCCCGAGGAGGAGACCGGGCCCGCACCACCCGAAGCGGCGGCCCCCGGCGTACGGCCCGCGGAACGCCGTCCGCCGCGCGGACCGCGCCGCAGCCGGGCCCGCGTCGCCGGCACGAACAGCAGATGCGCGAAGGCGACACCCGCCGTGTTCAGGAGCACCGAGTCCACGTCCACGACCTGCCCCGGCACCGCCGTCTGCAACAGCTCGATCGCCAGCGACACCAGCGCCCCGGCCGCCGTGGTCCGGGTCAGCGACGCCCACGGCGAGACCGTGAGCCGCCCCTCGCACATCGGAAGCAGCACCCCGAGCGGGGCCAGGAGCAGCAGCCCGCCGCCGATCCGCCGGAACGCCTCGACCGGGCCGAGCGCCAGATCGCCCCGGATTCCCGCCAGCGGGGTCAGATTGGGCGCGGTCACCCATGCCACGTCCCGGGGCCGGAGCGTCACCCAGGCGACGAGCAGCAGATGCGCGAGGAGAAGGACGAACCCCGCCACGCGTACGACCACGGCGACACTGCCGCCGGAACTGCCCGAACCGCCCGAACCTTGACGCTGCACGCCCCCCAAGACGCGCACCCCGGCGGAATCGGTTCCGCCGGGTCCGGACCAGGTGACGCAGGCGACAGAACGGGCCGCGTCAGGCCGACGACGCCGGCGCCGAAGGCACCGCCGTCTCCGGGCGCTCCTTCAGGTCGGCCGTACAGCTGTAGCGGCGCGGCTGGTACGGGCCGGGGCCGCCAAGCACGATCGAGTCGCCGCCCGAGCCGCCGGGGGCCGACTCGCCCGCCGGGCTCTCCGCGAAGGTGCACACGATCTGCGCCAGGGCGGTCGGCGGCAGGTCCTCGGGCTGCCGGCTCAGCCGCAGCGTGCCCGCCGGGTCGCCCTTGTGCGGCCCGGTGACCACCAGCGGTCCCTTCACCGCCGTGCCGAACCCGGCCCGCCGCTCCTCCTCCGAGGGCTCGGTCTCCAGCTGTACGAGCAGCGCGGAGGCGGTGCGCACCGGATCGCCCGACGCCTTCTCCTCGGGCAGCGGCGACCGCCGCTCCACCGGCTCCAACTGCGCCCCGCACAGCAGGTACACGCGCAGCGGCACCCCGCTCTGCATCCCGGTCTCCGAGGCCCCGCCCGGCACGCTGCACGGCACCCGGGAGGGCGCCGCGCCCGCGTCGACCGGCACCGAGGTCGTACGGATGCCGCAGCCCGCGAGCAGCACGGCGCCCAGGACCAGCAGGCCCGCACGGCGCGGGAAAGTCCGCAGCCCTCTCAACTCTCCTCCACCTCGCCCCGGGGCAGCCGCAGCACGAACACCGCGCCGTCCACCCGTCCTTCCGCGTCCGTGGAGTTGGCGGCCGTGATCGAACCGCCGTGGATCAGCGCGTTCTCCATGGCGATGGAGAGACCGAGGCCGCTGCCGTCCGAACGCGGCCGCGAGGCGCTGGCCTTGTAGAAGCGGTCGAAGACGTGCGGAAGCACCTCCACCGGAATGCCGGGCCCGTGGTCGCGCACCGAGATCACCAGCTCCTCCTCGGCCCCCGTGCCCTCGGTCCGTACCGACACCCGCACCGGCGAACCGCCGTGCTTGAGCGCGTTGCCGATCAGATTGGCCAGGATGACGTCCAGGCGGCGCGGGTCGAGCCGGGCCACGATGCCGCGCTCGGCGTCCAGGTCGACCGCGTCCAGCCAGGCCCGGGCGTCGATGCAGGCGGTGATCTGGTCGGCGATGTCCACGTCGTCCAGGACCAGGCGCGCGGTGCCCGCGTCGAAGCGGGTCACCTCCATCAGGTTCTCCACCAGGTCGTTGAGCCGCCGGGTCTCGCTGACGACCAGCGCGACCGCGGGCGCGATCATCGGGTCCAGGCCGTCCTGCTCGTCCTCCAGGACCTCGGTCACGGCGGTCAGCGCGGTCAGCGGGGTGCGCAGCTCGTGCGACATGTCGGCGACGAAGCGGCGGCTCGCCTCCTCCCGCGCGCTCATGTCCGCGACCTTCTTCTGCAGCGACTCCGCCGCGCTGTTGAAGGTCCGCGACAGATCGGCCAGTTCGTCCGCGCCGGAGACCCGCAGCCGGGTGTCGAGCTTGCCCTCGCCGAGCTGCCGGGCCGCCTCGCCGAGCCGGTGCACCGGACGGAGCACAGTGGTCGCCGCGACCTGCGCGAGCAGCACCGAGCCGATCACGGCGAGGCCGGTGGCGATGCCGAGCGACCAGGACAGCGAGTTGAGGTCGGCCTTCTCCGCCGCCAGCGACTTGAACATGTAGCCGGTCGGCCCGCCGCCGTCGATCTTCGTCCCGCCCACCAGATACGGCGTCGAGCCGCGCTGGGTGCGCTGCCACACCAGGTGGTAGCGGTACGGGTTGGCGTCCGTGACCGGCCGCTCGGTCGACACCGCGGTACGCAGCGACCGCGGCACGTCCGCGAGCGTGAAGCTGTCCGGGTCGGAGGCGCCGACGATCGGCTTGCCGGCCGCCCGCTCGCCGATCAGCAGCACGCTGTAGCCGGCGCTGCCGCCCGCCATCTGCTCGGCGGTGCGCCGCAGCTCCTCCTGGGTGGGCCGCAGCGGCAGCGTCGCCGCCCGGTTCTGCATCTCCTGCCGGAAGTCGTTGAGCGCCGCGTCCTGGGTGCGCTTGAGCACGGCCTCGCGGTTGAGCCAGTACGCGATGCCGGAGGCCGACACGGCCGCGGTGAGCGCGACCAGGGCGAAGACGACGACGAGACGGAGCCGCAGGCTGGTGAAGCGGAGCGCCGTGATGATCCCTTTGCTCACGCAGGGACGTCCAGCCGATAGCCCACGCCCCGTACGGTACGGATCAGGGTCGGCGAGGACGGCACGTCCTCCACCTTGGCGCGCAGCCGCTGCACACAGGCGTCGACCAGGCGCGAGTCGCCCAGGTAGTCGTGCTCCCAGACGAGCCGCAGCAGCTGCTGGCGCGACAGGGCCTGGCCGGGACGGCGGCTCAGCTCCAGGAGCAGCCGCAGCTCGGTCGGCGTGAGCTGCAGGTCCTCCCCGTTCTTCGTCACGGTCATCGCGGAGCGGTCGATCACCAGCGAGCCGAAGGTGGCCGAGTCGGTGGCCTCCCGCTCGCCGCGCCGCAGCACCGCGCGGATCCGGGCGTCGAGCACCCGGCCCTGCACGGGCTTCACCACGTAGTCGTCGGCACCCGACTCCAGGCCCACGACCACGTCGATGTCGTCGCTGCGGGCCGTCAGCAGGATGATCGGCA
Organism: Streptomyces fradiae; assembly: GCF_041270065.1. Taxonomy (NCBI): domain Bacteria; kingdom Bacillati; phylum Actinomycetota; class Actinomycetes; order Kitasatosporales; family Streptomycetaceae; genus Streptomyces; species Streptomyces fradiae. Next base: position 4,984,145 of record NZ_CP065958.1, read on the forward strand.
ACTGGTCCGTGCGCCGGATGCGCCGGCACACCTCGAAACCGTCGATGCCGGGCAGCATCACGTCCAGCACGACCAGGTCCGGCCGCTGTTCCTTCAACAGCTTCAGGCCGTCCTCGCCCGTCGCCGCGGTGGCCACACGGTGGCCCTGGCGTGACAGGGAGAGTTCGAGGGCCGTGCGGATGGCGTCGTCGTCCTCGATCAGCAACAGGAAAGGCACGGCCTCATTCTGTCCCATGCGCCCGTCCGAGTTCGACCGTCCGGCCACCCCTCCCTTCCGGCCGGCGGCCACGTTCCCGTAACGCCCGGCCCTGTGACACGCCTGTGACAGTCGGCGGACACCGCCATGAAGTGCGCCGGGCAAGCTTTTCGACATCAAGGACCTACGGATTCCGACCGACGGGGGGCGCGAGATGAACGCACTGCACAGCACCACCTCCAGCGCAGTTGTCACGCGTCTCCACGACGTCACGCGGAACACCGAGAAGTCCGGCGTAGCGGGCGGGCGGGGGTGCGCTCGTAGCGTCGGGCGTCAGTACAAGGCGCCGTACATGGTCGCCGTGACTGACGGGGGAGCGGCGTACGGGGAGGTCACGGGGGAGCGTTCCTGCTCGGAGGCCGAGTTCACGGCCTACGTCCAGGAGCGCCGGGCCTCCCTGTACGCCACCGCCTACCACCTGACCGGCGACCGCTTCGAGGCCGAGGACCTGCTCCAGAGCGCGCTGTTCTCCACGTACCGCGCCTGGGACCGGATCAGCGACAAGGCCGCGGTCGGCGGCTACCTGCGCCGCACGATGACGAACCTGCACATCAGCGCCTGGCGCCGGCGCAAGCTCAACGAGTACCCGACCGAGGAGCTCCCGGAGACGGTGGGCGAGACGGACGCGATGCGCGGCACCGAACTGCGCGCGGTCCTCTGGCAGGCGCTGGCCCGTCTGCCCGAGCTCCAGCGCACGATGCTGGTGCTGCGCTACTACGAGGGCCGGACCGACCCGGAGATCGCGGAGATCCTGGACATCAGTGTCGGCACGGTGAAGTCGAGCATCTGGCGCTCGCTGCGGCGACTGCGCGAGGACGAGGTGCTGAGCTTCGGCCGTGACGAGGAGGAGTCCTTCGGCGAGCTCGTCGCCTGAGGGCACACGGGGGAAGTACGGGGGAACACGGGGGAGCACCACACGGGGGACCGTACGGGGGTACGGGGAAATCGGCGCGGGTCGGACAAGCGGGGGTCTTGTCCGGGCCGCGCCTTCCGTGTGTACGGACCCGTTACGGGCAGGGCGCGCCCTAGCGGGCGGCGGGCACCCGGCAGCGGCCGGCGGCCGCAGCGGCGAGCCGGCCGAGGGCCTCGTCCTTGGCGCACGGGTGGGCGCCGAGCGCGGCCTGGCGGGCCACGATCGCGCGCTCGGCGCGCATCAGGCGCCAGCCGCGGCGCAGCAGGAAGGGCACGGACTTGCGGCCCTCCTTGAGGTCCCGGAGCAGCCGGCGGCGGAAGGTCGTCGAGGGCCGGCCGCGCAGACACAGCGCGTCGGCGAGCACGCCGAGCTCGCGGCAGCGCTCCACGATCTCGGCGGCGAAGATGCCCTCCGCCACGAACAGCGGGGTGCGCTCGATGTCGAGGACCTCGTGGTCGACCCGCGAGCTGGTGGCGATGTCGTACACCGGCACGTCGGTCCGTCCCGTACGGCACAGCCGCACGATCGCGGCGACGGCCTCATCGGCGTCCCAGGAGAGCGGCGAGTCCCAGTCGATGTCGGTGCTGTGCTCGACCAGTGGCAGGGAGGGGTCGTCGGCCTCCTTGTAGAAATCGTCGAGGCGCAGGACCGGCAGGCCGGTGCGGGCGGCGAGGGACGACTTGCCGGAGCCGGAGGGGCCCGCGAGCAGGACGACCCGGGTCGGGATCGGTTGGGAACTCACGGGACACCAGTGTGAACCATTCCCCCCAATAGGGGACCCCCGAGGTGACCCGTTGGTATCGAGCATCACACCTCTACTACTGTCGGTGCCCGCTCGACCACCCTCCGGAAGGAACTCTCCCCATGGCGAGTCACGCCGCTCCCCGAACCTCCCGACGCAGCGCCCTGTTGAAGGCCGGCCTCACCGTCACGGCGGCCGGCGCCGCCCTGCTCGGCGCGGGCGCCGCGGCCCAGGCCGCCGAAGGCGTCGGCGTGCCGCTCCCGGTGGACAGCCTGACCAAGACGGACGGCGCCGCGGCCCTGGAGGGCGTCGGCCACGGTGTGGCCCCGCTGACCAGGCTGCAGCTCGACCCGCTGGCCAACACCGGCGTGGACCCGCTGGACAACGGACTCGGCACCCAGGTCGCCGACTTCAAGCCGGTCGGCACGAACATGGCGACCGACCTGGTCACCAAGGGCGGCGCGCTCGCCGACCTGCCGGTGGCGGGGCCGCTGACGCAGGGCCTGCTGCCGTAGCGGTACGACGACGAGGCCCCGACCGGTCAAGGTCGGGGCCTCTCGCGCGTACGCGATCTAGTACGCGGAGCCGCTCGCGCCCAGCGAACCCGTGGGGTGCCAGACGGTCTTCGTCTCCAGGAACGCGGTCATCCGGTCCGTGCCCGGGGACTCGGTGAAGTCCTCGGTGCGCGGGCGCAGGACGCGCTTGAGGTTGTCCGCCGCGGCGATCTCCAGGTCGCGGGCCAGGTCGGCGTCCGCGCCCGTGAGGTCGATGGCGTTGACGTCGAGGTGGGCCGCGAGGTGCGGGCCCATCTCGGCGGCCTTGCCGGACAGGATGTTGACCACGCCGCCGGGCAGGTCGGAGGTGGCCAGGACCTCGCCCAGGGAGAGCGCGGGGAGCGGGGCCTTCTCGCTCGCGACGACGACGGCGGTGTTGCCGGTCGCGATGACCGGGGCGATCACCGAGACCAGGCCCAGGAACGACGAGTCCTGGGGCGCGATCACGGTGACGACGCCGGTCGGCTCCGGGGTGGACAGGTTGAAGTACGGGCCCGCCACCGGGTTGGCGCCGCCGACGACCTGGGCGATCTTGTCGGTCCAGCCCGCGTACCAGACCCAGCGGTCGATCGCCGCGTCGACGACCGCGGCGGCCTTCGACTTCGACAGGCCCTCGGCCTCGCCGACCTCGCGCACGAACTGGTCCCGGCGGCCCTCCAGCATCTCGGCGACGCGGTAGAGGATCTGGCCGCGGTTGTACGCGGTCGCGCCCGCCCAGCCGCCCTGCGCCTTGCGGGCCGCCACGACGGCGTCACGGGCGTCCTTGCGGGAGGAGAGCGGGGCGTTCGCCAGCCACTTGCCCTTCGAGTCCGTCACCTCGTACACCCGGCCGCTCTCGGAACGCGGGAACTTCCCGCCCACGTACAGCTTGTAGGTCTTGAAGACGCCCAGACGGGTCTGCTGGTCAGACATCGAGGTAGGCCTCCAGACCGTGACGGCCGCCCTCGCGGCCGAAGCCCGACTCCTTGTAGCCGCCGAACGGCGAGGTCGGGTCGAACTTGTTGAACGTGTTGGCCCAGACGACACCGGCGCGGAGCTTGTTGGCGACCGCGAGGATGCGGGAGCCCTTCTCCGTCCAGATGCCCGCCGACAGGCCGTACTGGCTGTTGTTGGCCTTGGCGACGGCCTCGTCGGGCGTACGGAAGGTCAGCACCGACAGGACCGGGCCGAAGATCTCGTCGCGGGCGACGGTGTGCGCCTGGGTGACGTTCGTGAAGAGCGTCGGGGCGAACCAGTAGCCGGCCGACGGGATGTCGCAGGCGGCGGTCCAGCGCTCGGCGCCCTCCGCCTCGCCCCGCTCGACGAGCGAGGTGATCCGGGACAGCTGCTCCTCGGAGTTGATGGCGCCGATGTCGGTGTTCTTGTCGAGCGGGTCGCCCAGGCGCAGCGTGGACAGGCGCCGCTTGAGCGAGTCCAGCAGCTCGTCGTGGATCGACTCCTGGACCAGGAGGCGGGAGCCCGCGCAGCAGACCTGGCCCTGGTTGAAGAAGATGCCGTTGACGATGCCCTCGACGGCCTGGTCGATGGGGGCGTCGTCGAAGACGATGTTGGCGCCCTTGCCGCCCAGCTCCAGGGTGAGCTTCTTGCTCGTGCCCGCCACGGACTTCGCGATCGCGCGGCCGACGGCGGTCGAGCCGGTGAACGCGACCTTGTTCACGTCCGGGTGCTCGACGAGCGCGGCGCCCGTGTCCCCGTAACCGGGGAGGATGTTGACGACACCCTTCGGGAGCCCGGCCTGGCGGCAGATGTCCGCGAAGAACAGAGCGGACAGGGGGGTGGTCTCGGCGGGCTTGAGGACCACCGTGTTGCCGGTGGCGAGCGCCGGGGCGATCTTCCACGCGAGCATGAGCAGCGGGAAGTTCCACGGGATGACCTGGCCGGCCACGCCCAGCGGGCGCGGGTTCGCGCCGTAGCCGGCGTGGTCGAGCTTGTCGGCCCAGCCCGCGTAGTAGAAGAAGTGCGCGGCGACCAGCGGGAGGTCCGCGTCGCGGGTCTCCTTGATCGGCTTGCCGTTGTCCAGGGTCTCCAGGACGGCCAGCTCGCGGCTGCGCTCCTGGATGATCCGGGCGATCCGGAAGAGGTACTTGGCGCGCTCGGCGCCGGGCAGCGCTGACCACTTCTCGAAGGCCTTGCGGGCCGCCTTCACCGCGCGGTCCACGTCCTCGGCGCCCGCCTGGGCGACCTCGGAGAGCACCTCCTCGGTGGAGGGGGAGACGGTCTTGAAGACCTTGCCCTCGGCGGCGTCGACGAACTCGCCGTCGATGAAGAGGCCGTAGGAGGGGGCGATGTCGACGACGGACCGGGACTCGGGCGCCGGTGCGTACTCGAACGGGGAGGGGGATGCGGATGCAGGTGCAGATGCCATGGTGATCAGTCCACCGTCACGTAGTCGGGGCCGGAGTAGTGGCCGGTCGCCAGCTTCTGACGCTGCATGAGCAGGTCGTTCAGCAGGCTGGAGGCACCGAAGCGGAACCAGTGGTTGTCCAGCCAGTCCGCGCCCGCGGTCTCGTTGACCAGGACCAGGAACTTGATCGCTTCCTTGGTGTTGCGGATGCCGCCGGCCGGCTTCACGCCGATCTGGACGCCGGTCTGGGCGCGGAAGTCGCGCACGGCCTCCAGCATCAGGAGCGTGTTGGCGGGGGTGGCGTTGACCGCGACCTTGCCGGTCGAGGTCTTGATGAAGTCCGCGCCGGCGATCATGCCGAGCCAGGAGGCGCGGCGGATGTTGTCGTACGTGGACAGCTCGCCGGTCTCGAAGATCACCTTGAGCCGGGCGCGGTCGCCGCACTCGGCCTTGATGGCGGCGATCTGCTCGAAGACCTCCAGGTAGCGGCCGGCGAGGAAGGCGCCACGGTCGATGACCATGTCGATCTCGTCGGCGCCGGCGGCGATCGCGTCGGCGGTGTCGGCCAGCTTCACGGGGAGGGCGGCGCGGCCGGCCGGGAAGGCGGTGGCGACGGAGGCGACCTTGACGCCGGAGCCCTTCAGGGCGGCCTTGGCGGTGGCCACCATGTCGGGGTAGACGCAGACGGCGGCGGTCGTCGGGGTCGTGCGGTCGGTCGGATCGGGATTGACGGCCTTCGCGGCGAGCGCCCGGACCTTGCCCGGGGTGTCCGCGCCTTCGAGCGTCGTCAGGTCGATCATCGAGATGGCCAGGTCGATGGCGTAGGCCTTGGCCGTGGTCTTGATCGAGCGGGTGCCGAGGGACGCGGCGCGCGCCTCCAGGCCGACGGCGTCGACGCCGGGCAGCCCGTGGAGGAAGCGGCGCAGCGTGCTCTCGGACGCGGTCACGTCGGCGAAAGCGTGTGCTGCAGGTGCAGTGGTGGGCATGGTCACCAGTCGAGCATATCTACGCGCGTAGCGGCGTGTACAGGCCCCCGCTCGTCCGAGCGTACGAAAGCGCAGGCGGGCGTGGGGGAATGGGGTGGCGAGTGAGTCCGGTCACAGGGCGGTGCGGGTACGGGGTCGGGTGCGGTGGGTGACCGTGCGCGGGTGCGCCCCGGGGTGTACGTGGGCCTCGTCACGGCCGGCGCGTGAGGGCTGAGGCAGAATCGGGCCATGACCTCCGCCGAGCCGCCCGCACCGCAGCCCTCCGAGCCCTCCGAGCCCGTCAAGGACCGGGTCTTCCGGTCACCCATGGGGATCGCGGGCGGAGTGTTCCTGCTCGTGCTCGCCGTCGTGCTCGGCGGCGACACGATCCTGCGCGGCGACGGGCGGGCGCCGTGGCTGGCGCTGGCCGCGCTGCTCCTGGTGATCCCGCTGATCGTCGCCTTCACCGTGCGGCCGGCCGTGTTCGCCGGGGCCGAGCGGCTGCGGATCCGCAACCCGTTCCGGACCATCACGCTGCCCTGGGGCGCCATCGCGGACGTGCGGGCCAGCTACTCCAGCGAGGTGTTCACCCAGGAGGGCCGCAAGTACCAGCTCTGGGCCGTCCCCGTCTCGCTCCGCCAGCGCAAGCGCGCCGCCCGCCAGGCCGCCCGCGCCTCCCAGGACGACCCGCACGGACGCACCTCGGTCACCGCCGACGTCGGCGACAAGGCCCGCGTCGCGCCCGCCGACCAGTCGGTCGCCGACCTGCGGGAGATGGCCGAGCGCCGCGGCGCCCTCCCGGAGGCCCAGGGCGAGCCGCAGATCCGCTGGGCGTACGAGGTGATCGCGCCGGCCGTCGCGGGCCTGGTGCTGCTCGTGGTCCTGATGGCGACGGGCTGACGGGCCGGCTGCGGACGAGCGGACCTGCCGTCCGAGGTCCTGCCGACCGGCCGCCGTAGGCAGGCGGGCAGGGCGACCTGCTGTCCTGCGGACGGGCGGACGTGCTGTCCTGCGGACCGGGCGACCTGCGCTCCTGCGGTCTCGTGCGCCCGGCGGGACGGTCGTTTCTCCGGACCGGCGGAGTGGCACCGCCGTCCCGCGGACTGACGGAAGGTCCGCCCTCCGCCCTCCGCCCTGTGGCCCTGCCTGCCGGTCGGTCAGCCGACCGCAGGCAGGCGTGCCGGGCGACCCGCGGGTCCGTGGACGGCGGATGTGCCGGGCGGCCTACTGGCCCGCCGGCGGGTCGTCCCCACGGGCGGGCCGATCAGCCGGCCTGAGGGCCGGCTTCCCGCCCGCCCGGGCCCGTCGCTCACGGCGGGCCCTGCCACACCAGCAGCATGTACGCCCCCAGCCACGCCGAGGACAGGGCCGTGCCGCAGAGGACCACGGCCGCTGTCGGGATGCGGGTGCGGGCCAGGGAGGTGGCCAGGGGGAGGAGGAGCGGGAAGGCGGGGAGGAGGAAGCGGGCGCGGGGGAAGTAGACGCCGCCGCTGCCCAGGACCACGAGGAGCAGCACCCCGGTGAACACCAGCAGGGGGAGGGGCTGGCGGTCCGTCAGGCAGAGCAGGTAGAGGCCGGCCGAGAGCACGAGGACCACCGACACCACCACCAGGAAGAGCTGCGGGTCGGGGGAGCGGACGAGGTGCTGGAGCAGCCGGGTACGGGTCACCGTGCCGCCGTCCCATACGTTGCCCCAGACGCGCTGTACGGCGAAGTAGCCGTCCCAGCGGCCGACCCGGAGGCCCACCCAGCCGACGTACGCCAGCCAGCCCAGCGGCGCCGCCAGCGCGGCGAGCACGGGTGCCCGGCCCTGGCGGCGGGCGGCGAGCAGGCCGGCCACGGACACCGCCGCCGCCACCGCGATGCCGGTCGGCCGGGTGAGGCCCGCGCCGATGGCCAGGCCGGCCGCCCAGGCCCAGCGCCCGGTCAGGACCGCGTACAGCGCCCACGCGGCGAGCGCCGTGAACAGCGACTCCGTATAGCCCATCCACTGCACCAGGGCGACCGGCGTCGCGCCCCACAGCACCGCGAGCAGCGTGCCGGTGCGACGCCCGCGCAGCCGGTCGCCGACCGCGAAGACACCCCACGCGGCGGCGAACGAACACAGCACCGCAAGGACAAGCCCCACCGAGGCCCGCGAGCCCGGGGTGACGGCCGCGACGGCCTTCACCAGGGCCGGGTAGAGCGGGAAGAAGGCCAGGCTGCGCGGGGGATCGGTGAGCCGGTCGCGGTACTCGTGGGTGTAGCCGTGATCGGCGATCCCCAGGTACCAGTTGGAGTCCCAGGAGGTCGCGAGCACCGGCCAGACCCCGTGGCCCCGCAGATGCGTCCAGTGCGCGAGTACGAGGAGGCCGAGCAGCCGGACCGCGAGATAGCCGAGCAGCGCCGGGGCCGTGTGCCGCAGCGCCCGCGCCACGATGTCGCCCGGACTTCCGGGAGGCGGTGCGGGGGACGAGGGCGGTGCGGTGGGGAGCGGTGGGGTGCGGCGGCGGGTCAGCTGCGACGGCACGGGGGACACGGGGGCCACCCTGCCCCGCCGGGCCCGACCCGGGGGCCGAACCCGTCCGCGCGTCGCGCTCGCCGTCGTACCCGAATCACCCGGAAGGGCGAGGGGCCGGTACGCGACGGCGCGTACGGCGAAGGCCCGTACGGAATCGCATCCGTACGGGCCCTCCCACAGCCGCTACAGACCGGCGGCCTCCGCCAGGTCCTTCTTGATCGCGCCGAGCACCGTCGTGGCCGTCGCCCGCGCCGTCGCCAGCGCGCTCGCGTCGGCGACCGGCACCACGACCTCCAGGTAGCACTTCAGCTTGGGCTCGGTGCCGGAGGGGCGGACGATCACCCGGGCCTTGTAGTCGCCCTCCAGGTGGTAGCGCAGACCGTCGGTCGGCGGCAGCGACTCCGTGCCCTTGGTCAGGTCCTCGGCCGAGACGACCGTGAGGCCGGCGAGGTGCACCGGGGGCTTCTCGCGCAGCGCCGCCATCGCGTTCGCGATGACGCCCAGGTCCTCGACCCGCACCGACAGCTGGTCCGTGGCGTGCAGACCGTGCGCCACCGCCAGGTCGTCGAGCAGGTCGGTCAGCGTGCGGTCCCGCTCCTTCAGCTCCGAGGCCAGCTCGGCGATGAGCAGCGCCGCCGTGATGCCGTCCTTGTCGCGGACGCCCTCCGGGTCGACGCAGTAGCCGAGCGCCTCCTCGTAGCCGTACCGCAGACCCTCCACGCGGGCGATCCACTTGAAGCCGGTCAGCGTCTCCTCATAGCCGACCCCGGCCGCCTCGGCGATCCGGCCCAGCAGCGACGACGACACGATCGACTCCGCGAACACGCCCGTCGCGCCCTTGTGCACCAGGTGCGCGGCGAGCAGCGCGCCCACCTCGTCGCCGCGGAGCATCCGCCAGCCGCCCTCGACGGACGCGTCCGGCACGGCCACCGCGCAGCGGTCGGCGTCCGGGTCGTTGGCGATCACGATGTCGGGGTCCACGGCCCGGGCCGCCTCGAAGGCGAGGTCCATGGCGCCCGGCTCCTCCGGGTTCGGGAACGCCACCGTCGGGAACGCCGGGTCCGGCTCCGCCTGCTCGGCGACCAGCGCCGGCGGCGGGAAGCCGTGCCGGCCGAAGGCGGCCGTCAGGACGTCCTTGCCGACGCCGTGCATGGCCGTGTAGACGGTGCGCACGGTGCGCGGCGAACCGGGCGTCAGGACCGCGTCCGTACGGGCCAGATAGGCCTCCAGGACGCCGTCGCCGAGCACCTCCCAGCCCTCGGTCGGGCGCGGTACGTCGGCCAGCGCGCGCACCGCGTCGATCTCGGCGGCGATCTCCGCGTCCGCGGGCGGCACGATCTGCGAGCCGTCGCCCAGATAGACCTTGTAGCCGTTGTCGCGCGGCGGGTTGTGGCTCGCCGTCACCTCGACGCCGGCGACGGCGCCCAGGTGCCTTATGGCGTACGCGAGGACGGGCGTCGGCAGCGGCCGCGGCAGCAGCGCCGCGCGCAGGCCGGCGCCGGTCATCACGGCGGCGGTGTCGCGGGCGAAGTCGGCGGACTTGTAGCGGGCGTCGTAGCCGATGACGACGAGGCCGCCGGTCTGGCCCTTCGCCTTCAGGTACGCGGCGAGGCCGGCGGCGGCGCGGATCACGACGGCGCGGTTCATCCGCATCGGGCCCGCGCCGAGCTCCCCGCGCAGGCCGGCGGTGCCGAACTGCAGGGTGCCGGCGAAGCGGGCGGCGAGCTCGTCCCGCGCGGCCTCGCCGCGGTCGAGGAGCGCGCCGAGTTCGTCACGGGTCTCCGGGTCGGGGTCCTCGGCGAGCCACGCCTGGGCCCGGGCGAGGAGGTCGTCCTGCGTCACGGTGGTGTGCCTTTCGGGTGGGGCGGGTGGAGTGGGTGCGGGGTGCCGCTGCGCGGAGCCTTTCCCCACCCCGCCCCTTCCCGTAACCGGGGGCTCTGCCCCCGGACCCCCGCGCCTCAATCGCCGGCGAGGCTGAGATTCGCCCGCCGGGCGGAACACCCAGCCCGTCCGGCGTTTGAGGACACGGCCGAAGGCCGTACGGGGTCCGGGGCGAAGCCCCGGTTTCGGGAAGGGGCGGGGTGGGGGACAAGCCCCGCGCAGCGGCCCCCGCCCTACGGTCAGATCCGGTCCAGCACCCGCGTCAGCAGCTCGCCCATCCGCGCCGCCGAGTCGCGCCCCGCCTGGAGCACCTCCTCGTGGTTCAGCGGCTCGCCCGAGAGCCCCGCCGCCAGGTTGGTGACGAGGGAGATGCCGAGGACCTCGGCGCCGGCCTCGCGGGCCGCGATGGCCTCGAGGACGGTGGACATGCCGACGAGGTCGCCGCCGAGGACGCGGACCATGTTGATCTCGGCCGGGGTCTCGTAGTGCGGGCCGGGGAACTGGACGTAGACGCCCTCCTCCAGCGTCTCGTCGACCTCCTTGCACAGCGCGCGCAGCCGCGGCGAGTACAGGTTCGTCAGGTCGACGAAGTTGGCGCCGACGATCGGGGATGCGGCCGTCAGGTTGAGGTGGTCGCTGATGAGGACCGGCTGGCCGGGGCGCATGCCTTCGCGGAGGCCGCCGCAGCCGTTGGTGAGGACGACGGTCTTGCAGCCCGCGGCGACGGCGGTGCGGACGCCGTGGGCGACGGCGGCGACGCCGCGGCCCTCGTAGTAGTGGGTGCGGCCGAGGAAGACCAGGGCGCGCTTCTGACCGATCTTGTACGAGCGGATCTTGCCGCCGTGGCCCTCGACGGCCGGCGGCGGGAAGCCGGGCAGCTCGGTGACCGGGAACTCGGCCTCGGGCGCGCCGAGCGCGTCGACGGCGGGGGCCCAGCCGGAGCCCATGACCAGGGCGACGTCGTGGTTCTCGACGCCGGTCAGCTCGCGCAGGCGCGCGGCGGCGGCCTCGGCGGCCTCGTACGGGGTGGCAGTAGCGTTCACTGACTCTCTCGCCTCGGGGAGGGGGGTCCGAGGAGGAGGCCCCGGACGGATTTGATACGCCCAGCAGCCTAGCCCGAGAATCCCTACGCGCGTAGATGACGTCGCGCACGGAGCTGCGATCGTTGTCTTGTCGTTTCCGACGAAGAGATCGGCGGTCGCCGTCTGCCGATCGGCTCAGCAGGGGCGCTTGCGCAGCTCCATCACGTAGTCGTGCGGCGCGCCCGCCGACTCCGCCGCGTCCGCGACCTCGCCCAGATAGCGGGCCGAGGGCAGCCCGCCCTCGTACGCGTTGAGCACGTACACCCAGGCCGACTCGTCGCCGTCGAGCGTGTGCACCCGCACCCGCATCCGCCGGTAGATGCCGAGCCCGACACCCTCCCAGCGGTCCATCGACTCCTCGTCCATCGGCGCGATGTCGTAGAGCGCCACGAAGACCTGGGAGCCGGGGTCCTCCACGATCGTGGCCAGCGCGCCCTCCCAGCCCATCTGCTCCCCGCCGAAGGTCAGCCGCCAGCCGTTCAGCCAGCCGGTGCCGCGCAGCGGCGAGTGGGGAGCGCGGCGGGTCATCAGCCGCGCGTCGAGGTTGCCGGCGTACGCGGCGTAGAGCGACATGGGGTCGAGAGTACGGGAGCGGGCGGGGTGGATGACGACGTCCCGGGTGACGGGGGGATGACGGGAGTGATGACGGGAGTACGGCGCCGGAAAGTGACCGGTGGGTAGGCCCCCGGCACACCCGCGCCCCGCCTGCGCCCTGCCTCCAGCGACCCGGTGGCACACCCGCGCCCCGCCCCCAGCGACCTCCCGACACCCCGCGCCGCGCCCCCGACACCCCCGTCCCGCCCCCGGCGCGTGGCTCGGCCGTCCGTACGGGACAATGGGGTACGCACTTGAAGCGTGCGGGACAATGGCGTACGCACTGCAGCCCAGCGGGGGGACTCCCCGGCAGAACGAGAGCGCGAGGCGTAGATCCCAGTGACCCGGATCGTGATCATCGGCGGCGGACCCGGCGGATACGAGGCGGCCCTGGTGGGCGCCCAACTCGGCGCGGAGGTGACCGTCGTCGACTGTGACGGCCTCGGCGGCGCGTCCGTCCTGACCGACTGTGTTCCCTCCAAGACCCTGATCGCCACCGCCGAGGTGATGACCACCTTCGACTCCTCGTACGAGGAGCTGGGCATCATCGTGGCGGACGACACCCCGCACATCGAGCAGGCGGCCCGCGTCGTCGGCGTGGACCTGGGCAAGGTCAACCGCCGTGTGAAGCGGCTCGCGCTCGCCCAGTCGCACGACATCACCGCCTCCGTCACCCGGGCCGGCGCCCGTGTGCTGCGCGGCCGCGGCCGGCTGTCCGGCCGGCAGGCCATGGACGGCTCCCGCCAGGTGATCGTGACCAGCGCCGACGGCACCGAGGAGACGCTGACCGCCGACGCCGTCCTCATCGCCACCGGCGGGCACCCGCGCGAGGTGCCGGACGCCAAGCCGGACGGCGAGCGGATCCTCAACTGGACCCAGGTCTACGACCTCAAGGAGCTCCCCGAGGAGCTCATCGTGGTCGGTTCCGGTGTCACCGGCGCCGAGTTCGCCGGCGCCTACCAGGCGCTGGGCTCCCGGGTCACCCTGGTCTCGTCCCGCGACCGCGTGCTCCCGGGCGAGGACCCGGACGCCGCCGCGGTCCTGGAGGACGTCTTCCGTCGCCGCGGCATGAACGTCATGGCCCGCTCCCGCGCCGAGTCCGCCAAGCGGGTGGGCGACCGGGTCGAGGTCACTCTCTCCGACGGCCGGGTCATCTCCGGCACCCACTGCCTGATGGCGGTCGGCGCCATCCCGAACTCCGCAGGCATGGGCCTGGAGGAGGCTGGGGTCCGGCTGAAGGACTCGGGCCACATCTGGACCGACCGGGTCTCCCGTACCTCCGCTCCCGGTGTGTACGCGGCGGGCGACGTCACCGGCGTCTTCGCGCTCGCCTCCGTGGCCGCCATGCAGGGCCGCATCGCGATGTACCACTTCCTCGGCGACGCGGTGGCCCCGCTCAACCTGAAGACGGTCTCCTCCAACGTCTTCACCGACCCCGAGATCGCCACCGTCGGCTACACCCAGGCCGACGTCGACGCCGGCAAGATCGAGGCCAAGGTCGTCAAGCTGCCGCTGCTGCGCAACCCGCGCGCCAAGATGCAGGGCATCCGGGACGGCTTCGTCAAGATCTTCTGCCGTCCGGGCACCGGCATCGTGGTCGGCGGCTGTGTCGTCGCGCCGCGCGCGAGCGAGCTGATCCACCCCATCTCGATCGCGGTCGACAACAATCTGACGGTGGAACAGATCGCAAATGCTTTCACCGTGTACCCCTCCCTGTCGGGCTCGATCGCGGAAGTGGCACGGCAGTTGCACACCCGAAAGACCGCGGGCGAGGCGTAACCGGGCGGCCGGGCAGTGCCCCGGCCTGCGGGAACGGTTCGCCGACTCGGACAACCCCCGGCAAGGCGGGGCATAGTCCTGGCATGGTCCGGATCAATGGCGGGGTCTCCCGTATCACGTGGAGGCCCCGCCTGTGTGCATCTTCTGCAAATCGGCCCAAAGTGCCGTCGGTCACGTTACTGTCGGTTTCGTGTTCGCTGCAGAACGTCGCCAGTTGATCCTCGAAATGGTGCGCGCCAATGGAGCCGTGTCGCTCCGCGAGCTCGCCCGCGTCGTCCAGACCTCAGAAGTGACCGTACGGCGAGACGTGCGGGCCCTGGAGGCCGAAGGACTCCTCGACCGCCGGCACGGCGGTGCGGTACTGCCGGGCGGGCTCACCCGCGAGTCCGGCTTCCCGCAGAAATCCCATCTCGCCACCGCCGAGAAGACCGCCATCGCCGATGTCGCCGCGAGCCTCGTCGAAGAGGGCGAGGCCATCGTCGTCGGCGCCGGCACCACCACGCAGGAGCTGGCCCGCCGGCTGGCCCGGGTGCCCGGGCTCACCGTCGTCACCAACTCGCTGCTCGTCGCCCAGGCCCTCGCCCACGCCAACCGGGTCGAGGTCGTCATGACCGGCGGCACCCTGCGCGGCTCCAACTACGCGCTCGTGGGCAGCGGGGCCGAGCAGTCGCTGCAGGGGCTCCGGGTCTCCCGGGCCTTCCTCTCCGGCAGCGGCCTCACCGCCGAGCGCGGCCTCTCCACCTCCAACATGCTCTCCGCGAGCGTGGACCGGGCGCTGGTGCAGGCGGCGGCGGAGGTCGTGGTGCTCGCCGACCACACCAAGCTCGGCACCGACACCATGTTCCAGACGGTGCCGACCGATGTGATCACCCGCCTGGTCACCGACGAGCCCCCCGCGCACGACGAGCGCGCCGCCACCGAGTTGCAGGCCCTGGCCGACCAGGGCGTGCAGATCGCGGTGGCCGGGACCGGCGCCGCCGCGCACGGGGGCGAGCAGCACCCCCCGGGCGGCGGCAGGCCGCGCCGTGACGTGCCGCTGCCGGGGCAGCGCGGCCGGCTCCCGGGCGGGCAGTTCCGCGGGCCCGGTGGTCCGCTCGGCGCCGATGTGCTCGCGCCCGAGCGGTCGGCGGCGCGCGTGGCGGATCTGCGGCGTCGCTGAGGCGGTGCCGCAGAGGCGGTGCCGATCCGCTGTTACGACGCCAGTCCCCGGACCGTCAGGTCAAGGAGCCTGTCCGCCAACTCCGGGTCCTCCGGGGAGCGTTCGGCGGCCAGGGCGATGGCGTGGGCCAGCTTCGTCAGGTCCTCGATGGGGACCCCGGTGCGGACCGCGCCCGCCGTGCGGGCCCGGGTGAGCAGGCGGTCGCCCGCCGCCCGCAGCGGCTCGCCGCACTCGGCGAGCGTCGAACTCCCGCCGGGCGCCGCGGACATGAGGGCCACCGACAGGCCGCGGTACTCCCGCGCGTGGGTGATCAGGGCGCGCAGCCACGCCACGAGGGCGGCGCGCGGGTCGGGCGCCGTGGCGAGCTCCGCCGAGCGGTCGAGGAGGCCGGCGAGCCCGTCCCGTACGACCGCGCCGAGCAGCGCCTCCCGGGTGGGGAAGTGGCGGTACAGGGTGCCGATGCCGACCCCCGCGCGGCGGGCGATGTCCTCCAGGGACGCGTCGGTGCCGTGCGCGGCGAAGGCGGCCCGCGCCTCGGCGAGCAGCCGCTCGTGGTTGCGGCGGGCGTCCGCACGCATGAGTACGCCCTCTTCCTTGTGGTTCCGATACGGCGAAGGGCCCGCAGACGTTGAACGCCTGCGGGCCCTTCGTACCGTACCTGTGGCGGACGTCAGTCCTTGATCTCGCAGATCGCCGCGCCGGAGGTGACCGAGGCGCCGACCTCGGCGCTCAGGCCCTTGACGGTGCCGGAGCGGTGCGCGTTGAGCGGCTGCTCCATCTTCATGGCCTCCAGGACGACGATCAGGTCGCCCTCCTTGACCTCCGCGCCCTCCTCCACCGCGACCTTGACGATGGTGCCCTGCATCGGGGACGCGAGGGTGTCGCCGGAGGCGGTCGGGCCGGACTTCTTCGCGGCGCGGCGCTTCGGCTTGGCGCCGGCGGCCAGGCCGGTGCGGGCCAGGGTCATGCCGAGCGACGACGGGAGGGAGACCTCGAGACGCTTGCCGCCGACCTCGACGACGATGGTCTCGCGGCCGGTCTCGTCCTCGTCGGCCTCGGCGCCCGCCGGGGCGAAGGGCTTGATCTCGTTGACGAACTCGGTCTCGATCCACCGGGTGTGGACGCGGAACGGGTCCGCCGTGAAGGCGGGGTCGACCACGACGGCCTGGTGGAACGGGATGGCGGTGGCCATGCCCTCGACCTTGAACTCGCCGAGCGCGCGGGCGGCGCGCTGCAGCGCCTGCTCGCGGGTGGCGCCGGTGACGATCAGCTTGGCGAGCAGGGAGTCCCAGGCCGGGCCGATGACCGAGCCGGACTCGACGCCCGCGTCCAGGCGGACGCCCGGGCCGGTCGGCGCGTTGAAGGTGGTGACGGTGCCGGGGGCCGGGAGGAAGTTGCGGCCCGGGTCCTCGCCGTTGATGCGGAACTCGAAGGAGTGACCGCGGATCTCCGGGTCGCCGTAACCGAGCTCCTCGCCGTCGGCGATGCGGAACATCTCGCGGACCAGGTCGATGCCGGTGACCTCTTCGGTGACCGGGTGCTCGACCTGGAGGCGGGTGTTGACCTCCAGGAAGGAGATCGTGCCGTCCAGGCCGACGAGGAACTCGACGGTGCCGGCGCCGACGTAGCCGGCCTCCTTGAGGATGGCCTTCGACGCGGCGTACAGCTCCGCGTTCTGCTCGTCCGACAGGAAGGGGGCCGGGGCCTCCTCGACCAGCTTCTGGTGGCGGCGCTGGAGCGAGCAGTCACGGGTGGAGACGACCACGACGTTGCCGTGGGAGTCGGCGAGGCACTGGGTCTCGACGTGCCGCGGCTTGTCGAGGTAGCGCTCGACGAAGCACTCGCCGCGGCCGAAGGCGGCGACGGCCTCGCGGACGGCGGAGTCGTAGAGCTCCGGGACCTCTTCGAGGGTGCGGGCGACCTTCAGACCGCGGCCACCGCCGCCGAAGGCGGCCTTGATCGCGATCGGCAGGCCGTGCTCCTGGGCGAAGGCGACGACCTCGTCGGCGCCCGAGACCGGGTCCGGGGTGCCGGCGACCAGCGGGGCGCCCGCGCGCTGCGCGATGTGCCGGGCGGCGACCTTGTCACCGAGGTCGCGGATGGCCTGCGGCGGCGGGCCGATCCAGGTCAGGCCGGCATCGATCACGGCCTGGGCGAACTCCGCGTTCTCGGAGAGGAAGCCGTAGCCGGGGTGGATCGCGTCGGCGCCCGAGTCGGCAGCGGCCTGGAGCACCTTGGCGACATCCAGGTAACTGGTGGCCGGGGTGTCACCGCCCAGGGCGAACGCCTCGTCGGCCGCGCGGACGTGCAGAGCGTCCCGGTCCGGATCGGCGTAGACGGCTACGCTGGCGATCCCGGCGTCCCGGCAGGCCCGGGCGACGCGGACAGCGATTTCGCCACGGTTGGCGATGAGCACCTTGCGCACGATGGCTCCCTCCTTGAAACAAGCTGAGTTTAGGGACTGCCGACACGGCACTTCGACCCGTCCCCAATGGTGAGCTTGCCCACACGGAGCGTGAATCGAGGCTCGCTCGGGTCGTGAAATCCCTTGTCGCACCACGGTACGCAGGGATTCTTTACGGCACAGTAGCTCCGAGGTGTGGCGCAGGTCTCTGTTCACGCGGCCAGTCGCCAAATGGGTTTCTTTGTGGAGTCCCTACGAATGGCTCAATGATTCTTTGCGCCTTGGCCGGACGGGCACCCCCTGGATACCCGGTCGCACGAACCCTTGTCCGGCCCTTGTCCGGCGGTTTACCGGTCAGTAGCCTTCGCGCTGTCGTACGTACCGTAGGTAACTGCCGTGTTCACGGGATCCAGGGGGTGGCCGAGGTGGCCCGCAGACCGATAGCGCTCGTGACGGCCGCGGTGCTCTTCCTCGAAGCACCCGGCATCGTCGCGATCAACGGGGTGATGGCCCGCTTCGTGAAGGCCCAGTCGATGTCCCTCGACGGGATGGATCCGGACGTCATGTACACCGGCACCTGGGCCCTCGGCATCGGCTCCGGCGCGCTGCTGCTCCTGTGCGGCCTGGTCCCGCTGATCGCCGCGATCCGCGACCGCCGCCCCGGCCGCCCGAGCCGCGCGCTGCTCATCGGCTGCGCGATCGTGCACGGCGTCCTCGGCGCGGTGGCGGTGGGGCTGCTCGGCTGGGCGTCCTTCGCGTTCCTGATGGCCGTGGTCGGCCTGATCGTGCTCACCCTGGTGGCGTACGGGGAGGGCAAGGCCGACCGCGAACCGGCCGAGGCCCAGCCGGCCTAGGCCCTCAGGTCCAGAGGTCGGTGATCGAGACGTCCAGCTTGCGCAGCAGCGTGCGGAGCAGCGGCAGCGAGAGACCGATGACATTGCCCGGGTCGCCGTCGATGCCCTCGATGAACGGCGCCGAGCGCCCGTCGAGCGTGAACGCGCCCGCCACGTGGAGGGGTTCGCCGCTGGCCACGTACGCGTCGATCTCGGCGTCCGTCGGGTCGCCGAAGCGGACCACGGTGGAGGCGGTGGCCGAGGCGTAGCGCTTGGCCGCCGTGTCGTACACGCAGTGGCCGGTCTGCAGGATGCCGACCCTGCCCCGCATCGACCGCCAGCGGGCGGTGGCCTCGGCGGCGTCGGCGGGCTTGCCGAGCGCCTCCTTGTCCAGCTCCAGGACCGAGTCGCAGCCGATGACCAGGGCGCCGCTCGCCTCCGGCTTGGCCGCGACGTGCGCGGCCTTCGCCTCGGCGAGGGCGAGCGCCAGCTCGGCGGGTGTCGGCGCGTGCACCTTGTCCTCGTCGACACCGCTCACGATCACCTCCGGCGCGAGCCCGGCCTGCCGGAGCAGTCCGAGCCGGGCGGGGGAGGCGGAGGCGAGCACGAGGCGGCGGCGATCAGCAGTCATGGGGGAAGCGTAGCGAGCCGAGGGCCGGTCCTCTTCCTGTCGGCGGCCGGTCCGTCGGTCCGGCGGCGGGCGGTCAGCGTGCGGCGATCAGGAACATCCACACCACTAACGCCAGGCCGATGACGAGGCCCGCGCGCTGCAGCATCGCCTGCATCTCGCGCATGTCCTTCGGCGGCTCGTCTTCGGGGTCGGACCAGAGCATGTTCCGATCGTGCGGGGTGGGGCCGCCGGGGCGCCTGAGTACGGGTACTCAACCGCTCCGGTGCCAAAGGACTATTCCGGCCCGTCCGGCCCTCCGGAGGTGCGAAAAGCCCCGGCGGCCGACGCGGCGAGCGCCGCCGTCACCGCCCGCTCCGCGTCGGCGGGCGTCAGCGGCTCGCGGGTGATCGCGAAGCGGTAGTAGAGCGGGGCCGAGACCGCGCGGAGGAGTTCGAGGGCGTCGGTGCCGGCCGGGAGTTCGCCGCGGGCCTCGGCGCGGGCCGCGACCGGCGCCCATTCGGCCAGGCGGGTGCGGTAGAAGCCGTGCAGCGCCGCCGCGCACTCCTCGTCGCAGGCCGCCGCGGCGATCACGGCCCGGAACACGGCGCCCATCCGCGGGTCGGTGAGGGTCTCCCGTACCAGCGCGGCGTTGGCCCGCAGGTCGCCCGCGAGGCCGCCGGTGTCGGCGGCCGGCTGTGACTGCTCGGCCATGTCGTGCAGGAGGTCCGTGACCAGGCCGACGGGGGAGCCCCAGCGGCGGTAGACGGTGGTCTTGCCGACGCCCGCGGCGGCGGCGATCTGATCCATGTTCAGGGTGTGGAAGCCGCCGGTGGCGAGGGTCTCCTCGGTGGCGTCGAGGACCGCCCGGCGCACCTTCGCGGTGCGGCCTCCGGGGCGCTGGGTGCCGGGCACGGCCGACGGGGGCACGGCCGATGGGCTGCTCTCGCTCAAATGGGTCTCCTGTTCCGTTAAGGCGGGGCACTCTGCTAGCGTCTCGTCTGCCATCCTAACGGAACCAGTCTCCCATTAAGGGGTTCTGTCGCCATGACTGCGCTCGATGCTCCTCCCGTCACGGTCACATCCGCCCGCATGGACGCCCGCATGGACGGACGGATGCGGCTCGTCCTCGTCGTCCTCCTCGTCGCCCAGTTCATGCTGGCCGTCGACTTCTCGATCCTGAACGTCGCCCTGCCCGTCATCGGCGAAGGGCTCGGCTTCTCCCTCGGCGGTCTGCAGTGGATCGCCACCTCCTTCGCCCTCGCCGCCGCCGGCTTCACCCTCCTCTTCGGGCGGATCGCCGACCTCGTCGGCCGCCGCCGGATCTTCCTCGGCGGCCTCGCCGTGCTCGGCGCCGCCTCGCTGGCCGGCGGGCTCGCCACCGGCCCCGAGCTCCTGATGGCCGCCCGCGTCGTCCACGGCCTCGCCACCGCCGCCGTCACCCCGGCCGGGCTCTCGCTGCTCACCTCGGCCTTCCCCGAGGGCCCGCTGCGCGACCGGGCGCTCGGGCTCAACGGGGCGCTGATGTCCGCCGGGTTCACCACCGGCGCCGTCCTCGGCGGCGTCCTCACCGACCTGCTGTCCTGGCGCTGGGCCTTCTTCGTCAACGTGCCGGTCGCCGCCGCCGTGCTGCTCGTCGCCCCCGCCGTACTCAAGGAGAGCCGCCCCGCCGACCGGCCCCGGCTCGACGTGCCCGGCGCGATCACCGTCACCGGTGGTCTGCTCGCCCTCGTCTACGGACTCACCGCGGCCGGCGAGCACGGCTGGACCGATCCCGCCGCCCTCGCGGCGCTCGCCGCGGCCGCCGTGCTGCTCACCGCCTTCCCGCTGGTCGAACGCCGGGCCGCGGCCCCGCTGGTCCCGGTCCGCGTCCTGAAGCGCCGCACCGTCGTCTGGGGCAACCTCGCCGGCCTCGTCGCCTTCGCCACCGAGACCTCGCTGGTCTTCCTGATGACCCTGCACCTCCAGGACGTGCTCGGCTTCTCCGCCCTCGCCGCCGGCCTGTCCTTCGGCGTCCTCGGCGCCGGCACCGTCCTCGGCGGCCTGCTCGCCCCCCGCTTCCTCGGCCGCTTCTCGCCCCGTACGGCGCTCATCGCGGGCGGCCTGCTGCAGGCCGCCGCCACGCTGGTCCTCGTCGACCCGTCGTACGGACTGCTGCTCGCCGCCACCTTCGCGGGCGGCGTCGGCAACATGCTCGCCATCGTCGCCTTCATGGTCACCGCCACCTCCGGCCTGCCCGATGCCGAACAGGGCATGGCCACCGGCATCGCCACCATGACCCAGCAGATCGGCATCACGCTCGGCACCCCGGTGATGAGCGCCGTCCTCGTCACGACGACCGCACTCCCGGACGGCATCTCCCGGGCGGTCCTCGTCAACGCGGGCCTGGTCCTGGCGGGCGTCCTGACCTCGGCCCTCTTCCTGCGCCGCTGGTGACCCGGTCCGGGCAGATCCGGGCGTACGGCGAAGGCCGGATCCCCCGCACAAGGGATCCGGCCTTCGCCGTACGAACGTGTCCGCGTACCGACGTGACTAGACGGGCCAGTAGGACCGCGCCCACGACCGCGGGCCCGGCCGCGGCCGGACGCTGCGGGCGATGCGGGCCGGGTCGGACCAGCCCTCGGGGAGCTTCGGGCCGTCGCCCGCGGCGGCAGCCGCCGCCGTGGCCGCGGCCCGGGCCTGGACCACCGCCAGGGCGGCGGCCAGCTCCTCCGGGGTCGGGTTGCCTCGTACGACCTTGATCACAACGGCTCCTTGAGGTCTCGGTCCAGGTCCTAGAGGGGGATGTTGCCGTGCTTCTTCGGAGGCAGGGATTCCCGCTTCGTACGCAGCTGACGCAGCCCCTTGACGATCTGCGGGCGGGTCTCGGACGGCAGGATCACCCCGTCGATGTAGCCGCGCTCGGCCGCGATGTACGGGTTGAGCAGGGTGTCCTCGTACTCCTGGATGAGCCGGGTGCGCACCGCCTCGATGTCCTCGCCGTTCGCCTCCGCCTCGGCCAGCGTGCGCCGGTGCAGGATGTTGACCGCGCCCTGCGCGCCCATGACGGCGATCTGCGCGGTCGGCCAGGCCAGGTTGAGGTCGGCGCCCAGGTGCTTGGAGCCCATGACGTCGTACGCGCCGCCGAAGGCCTTGCGGGTGATGACCGTGATCAGCGGGACGGTCGCCTCGGCGTACGCGTAGATCAGCTTCGCGCCGCGCCGGATGATGCCCTCGTGCTCCTGGCCGACGCCCGGCAGGAAGCCCGGCACGTCGACGAAGGTGAGGACGGGGATGTTGAAGGCGTCGCAGGTGCGGACGAAGCGCGCGGCCTTCTCGCTCGCGCCGATGTCGAGGCAACCGGCGAACTGCATCGGCTGGTTGGCGACCACGCCGACCGGGAAGCCCTCGACACGGCCGAAGCCGGTCAGGATGTTCGGCGCGAACAGCGCCTGGGTCTCCAGGAATTCGCCGTCGTCGAGGACGTGCTCGATGACGGTGTGCATGTCGTACGGCTGGTTCGCCGAGTCCGGGATCAGCGTGTCGAGCTCGCGGTCCTCGTCCGACGCCTCGGTCTCGGCGACCTCCGGGAAGGCGGGCGGCTCGGACAGGTTGTTCGAAGGCAGGTAGGACAGAAGGGACTTGACGTACTCGATCGCGTCCTTCTCGTCGCCCGACATGTGGTGGGCCACGCCCGAGGTCGAGTTGTGGGTGCGCGCGCCGCCCAGCTCCTCGAAGCCCACGTCCTCGCCGGTCACCGTCTTGATGACGTCGGGTCCGGTGATGAACATGTGCGAGGTCTGGTCCACCATCACCGTGAAGTCGGTGATCGCGGGCGAGTACACCGCGCCGCCCGCGCACGGGCCGACGATCAGCGAGATCTGCGGGATCACGCCGGACGCGTGGGTGTTGCGGCGGAAGATCTCGCCGTACATGCCGAGCGCGCTCACGCCCTCCTGGATGCGGGCGCCGCCGGAGTCGTTGATGCCGACGACCGGGCAGCCCGTCTTCAGGGCGAAGTCCATGACCTTGATGATCTTCTGGCCGTAGGTCTCGCCGAGCGCGCCGCCGAAGACGGTGAAGTCCTGCGAGAAGACCGCGACCGGGCGCCCGTCCACGGTGCCGTAGCCGGTGACGACGCCGTCGCCGTACGGCCGGTTCTTCTCCAGGCCGAAGTTGGTCGACCGGTGCCGGGCCAGCTCGTCCAGCTCCACGAACGAACCTTCGTCGAGCAGCAGTGCGATCCGCTCCCGCGCGGTCAGCTTCCCCTTCGCGTGCTGCTTCTCCACCGCCCGCTCGGAACCGGCGTGGGTGGCCTCGCCGATCCGGCGCTGCAGATCCGCGATCTTGCCCGCGGTCGTGTGAATGTCGATCTGGTGGTGCTCTGCCGGCTCGGACATCGGGATGCGGCTCCCTGCCTGGTCACGGGGGGTTCGTTGACTACGAATGGGCTACTGCCCTGCTACTGACCCGTAGCGTATCGGCGTCGATACGGTTCGGCAGTGCGGCGTTTGCCACACCTACGCTGGCTTGCATGACGTCCTCCCAAGGCTCCGCGGGACGCTGGTCCGACCTCGACCGGCCCCCTCTGAACGCTCCCGCCCTGCGCCACGCCCTCGTGCTCCCCGGCGGACTGTGGACCTCCCTCGATGTCGTCGAGTCCACCGGTTCCACCAACTCCGACCTCGCCGCCCGCGCCGACGAACTCCCCGAGGGCGCGGTACTCGTCGCCGAGCAGCAGACCTCCGGACGCGGCCGGCTCGACCGCACCTGGACCGCCCCCGCCCGCTCCGGCATCTTCGTCTCCGTCCTCCTCAAGCCCGCCGTGCCCGTGCACCGCTGGGGCTGGCTGCCGCTGCTCACCGGAGTCGCCGCCGCGACCGGCCTCGGCAAGGCCGCCGGCGCCGCGCTCTCCCTCAAGTGGCCCAACGACCTCCTGGTGAAGGTCGGCGGCGAGGAACGCAAGACCGGCGGCATCCTCGCCGAGCGGGCCGGCGCCGACGGCGTCGTCGTCGGCCTCGGCATCAATGTCACCCTCCGTGAGGACGAGCTCCCGGTGCCCGCCGCCGGCTCGCTGCTCCTCGCCGACGCCGTCTCCACCGACCGCGACACCCTGCTGCGGGCCGTCCTGCGCTCCCTGGAGCAGTGGTACGGCGACTGGGTACGGGCCGACGGCGACCCCGCCGCCTCGGGCCTCCAGCAGGCCTACGAGGCGGGCTGCGCGACCCTCGGCCGCCGGGTCCGCGCCGACCTGCCCGGCGAGCGGATGCTGGAGGGCGACGCGGTCGGCGTCGACGGCGACGGACGGCTCGTCGTCGAGACGGAGGGCGGCGGTACGGAGGCGGTCGCGGCCGGCGACATCGTCCATCTGAGGGCCGCCGACTGAGCGCTCTTCCACCCGAACCGGTCCCGTACGTCGTGGTGTGGGACCGGTTCGGGGGCCGGTTCGGGCGTGAGCCAGCACACACCTGTCGTATCGTTGAGCGCGATCCACGCGACAGATCGGCAGGACAAGTGGGCAGGGAACGGGCAGGAGGCGGCCGGTGACCGTCGACGACGCGAGCAACGGCGCCGACGACGCGGACAACGGCGCCGGGGCCGAGGCCGAAGAGCCACCCCCCACCCCCACGTACCCGACACCCCACCATGTCGTCGACCACACGGCCGAGCCGACCGACGACCCCCTCGCGATCCGCCTCGAACAGCTCATCCTCGGCGCCGACCGCCGCTACACGCCCTTCCAGGCCGCCCGCACCGCCGGCGTCTCCATGGAGCTCGCCTCCCGCTTCTGGCGCGCCATGGGCTTCGCCGACATCGGCCAGGCCAAGGCGCTCACCGAGGCCGACGTCCTCGCGCTGCGCCGGCTCGCCGGTCTCGTCGAGGCCGGGCTGCTCAGCGAGCCGATGGCCGTGCAGGTCGCCCGCTCCACCGGCCAGACCACCGCGCGCCTCGCCGAATGGCAGATCGACTCCTTCCTGGAGGGCCTCACCGATCCGCCCGAGCCCGGCATGACCCGCGCCGAGGTCACGTACCCCCTGGTCGAGCTGCTGCTGCCCGAGCTGGAGGAGTTCCTGATCTACGTGTGGCGCCGCCAGCTCGCCGCCGCCACCGGCCGGGTCGTGCAGGCCGCCGACGACGAGGAGATGGTCGACCGGCGGCTCGCGGTCGGCTTCGCCGACCTCGTCGGCTTCACCCGGCTCACCCGCCGCCTGGAGGAGGAGGAGCTCGGCGAGCTCGTCGAGGCCTTCGAGACCACCTGCGCCGACCTGGTCGCCGCGCACGGCGGCCGGCTCATCAAGACCCTCGGCGACGAGGTCCTCTACTGCGCCGACGACGCCGGCACGGCCGCCGAGATCGGCCTGCGGCTCATCGAGACCCTCAGCCACGACGAGACCATGCCCGCGCTCCGCGTCGGCCTCGCCTTCGGCGCGGTCACGACCCGGATGGGCGACGTCTTCGGCACGACCGTGAACCTGGCCAGCCGGCTCACCTCGATAGCGCCCAAGGACGCCGTCCTGGTCGACAGCTCCCTCGCCGAGGAGCTGACCAGGGCCGGCGCGGCGCCCGTCTCCGAGACGCAGGCGGCGGAGGAGGCCGCCCGCGCCGAGAAGGAGGGCGACAAGGCGCCCACGTACCGCTTCGCGCTCCAGCCGATGTGGCAGCGACCGGTGCGTGGACTGGGTGTCGTGGAGCCCTGGCTGCTGAGCCGCCGTCCCACCTAAGATCTGCGGTGAACAGCCGTTAACAGCCGTTAACAGGCTTCGGCCGGGGACCGGGAGGGTGGACGACGATGTCCGAGCAGTCCGAGCAGCGCTTTGGTGAGTTCGTGGCGGTACGGAAGGACGAGCGCGGGCATGTCGCCGAGCTCGTCCTGGACCGGCCCAAGGCGATGAACGCGGTCTCCTCGGAGATGGCCCGCTCCATCGGCGCCGCCTGCGCCGCGCTCGCCGCCGACCCGGCCGTCCGGGTCACGGTCGTCACCTCCTCCAACGACCGGGCCTTCTGCGTCGGCGCCGACCTCAAGGAGCGCAACTCCTTCAGCGACGCCGAGCTGGTCCGGCAGCGGCCGGTCGCCCGCGCCGCGTACACCGGCGTCCTGGAACTGCCGATGCCGACCGTCGCGGCCGTGCACGGCTTCGCGCTCGGCGGGGGTTACGAGCTGGCGCTGGCCTGCGACGTGATCGTGGCGGACGCGAGCACCGTCGTGGGCCTGCCCGAGGTCTCGGTGGGCGTGATCCCCGGCGGCGGCGGCACCCAGCTGCTGCCGCGCCGGGTGGGCGCCGCCCGGGCCGCCGAGCTGGTCTTCACGGCCCGCCGGGTGGAGGCCGCCGAGGCCCGCGAGCTGGGGCTCGTGGACCTCGTGGAGCGCGACGCCAAGGTGGCCGCGATGGAGCTCGCCGCCCGGATCGCGGTGAACTCGCCGGTCGGCCTGCGCGCCGCCAAGAAGGCCATGCGGCTCGGCCAGGGCCTGGACCTGCGGGCGGGCCTTGAGGTCGAGGACGCGGCCTGGAGGTCGGTGGCCTTCTCCGGGGACCGGGCGGAGGGCGTCGCGGCGTTCAACGAGAAGCGGAAGCCGGAGTGGCCGGGCGAGTGAGTGCGGGGAGCTGGGCAGGGCGCCGCTCGTGTGCAATTGCTCCCGATTTTCACTATATGT
Organism: Streptomyces fradiae; assembly: GCF_041270065.1. Taxonomy (NCBI): domain Bacteria; kingdom Bacillati; phylum Actinomycetota; class Actinomycetes; order Kitasatosporales; family Streptomycetaceae; genus Streptomyces; species Streptomyces fradiae. The sequence goes on from NZ_CP065958.1 coordinate 5,010,391, forward strand.
AACTTTCTGTGACGTCTCGGAAGGGAAAACGGATCATTCCTCCCTAAGCTGGAGGAATGGGTGAGGACGTGCGGCTGCGGGCCGTAGTGGCGCTGGCTCAGGCGATGGCGGCGGCGCACACTCCGCGGGAGTTCTGGCGGGCCGCCGCGCTGGGCGCCTGCGAGGGGCTCGGCGGCAGCTTCGCCGCGCTCTCGGTCTGGGAGCGCGACCACGGCCGGCTGAAGGTCCTGGTGAACGCCGGGTCGCGGGCGGAGGGCGAGGAGGAGTTCCCCGACGCCGAGACGTACCCGGTGCACCAGTTCCCGGAGATCACTGAGTTCCTGCACGAGCAGTGGGCGGGCGGCGGCGAGCCCGACGCCTGGGTGGAGACCGCCGACGACCGGGTCCCCACCGGCCGGGTCACCGGCCTGCGGCGGCGCGGGCGCGGCTGCTGCGTGGTCGCGCCGATCGTGCTGCACGGGCGGGCCTGGGGCGAGCTGTACGTGGCGCGCCCGGCCGGCGCGCAGCCCTTCGACCGCGACGACGCCGACTTCGCCACCGTCCTCGCCGCCGTCGTGGCGGCCGGCATCGCCCAGGCCGAGCGCCTGGAGGAGGTCCGCAAGCTCGCCTTCACGGACCCGCTGACCGGCCTCGCCAACCGCCGGGCGGTCGACGCCCGGCTCGACGAGGCGATCGAGCGCTACCGCGAGGACGGCTCCGTCGTGAGCCTCCTCGTCTGCGACCTCAACGGCCTCAAGCGCGTCAACGACACCCACGGCCACGCCGTCGGTGACCGCCTCCTGGAACGGTTCGGCTCCGTCCTCTCCCGCTGCGGCGCCATGCTCCCCGGTGCCCTCGCGGCCCGCCTCGGCGGCGACGAGTTCTGCCTGCTGTCCGTCGGCCCGACGGCCGACGAGGTCGTCGCCGTCGCCGAGGAGCTGTGCGTACGGGCCGCGGAGCTGGAGCTCGGCGAGGGCGTCGCCTGCGGAGTCGCCTCCACCGGCGACCCCATCGGCCCCCTCAAGTCCGCCCGCCGCCTCTTCCGCCTCGCCGACGCCGCCCAGTACCAGGCGAAGGCCGCCCGCTCGTCGAAACCGGTCGTCGCGGGCCGCGACGGCACGGTGATCCGCCTGGCGGACGCCCCGCCGGGGGCGCGGGACCGGCGACGGTTCAGGGACGCGCCGCCGAGGTGACCCGGCCCGTTCGCCCGAACTCCGTGATATTCAAGTGCGGCTGACGGTAGATCATGAACGGGGTGAACGATGCTTCAGAGGACACGTGGTGCGGTCATAGGGGCGGCGCTGGTGCTGGCGCTGGCGGGCTGCTCGGGCGGCGGCGCGGATGGCGGGGACGGCGGGAAGGGCGGAAGCGGGGGCGGCGGCGTGGCCGACGCGCCGTTCAACCCGTCCCAGGTGGCCCAGGCCATCCCGAGCAAGCTCGCCGCCCCGAAGGGCTGGAACGCCCAGGAACCGCGCGTCCTCGACGGAAGCGCCGCCCAGCAGCAGTGCCAGACGCAGGGCCAGTGGAACTGCGCCGGGCTCACCGCTCAGGCGACGACCCGGCAGGCCGACTACGAGACGAACGGCGACAAGGACGTGGACGTGCTGTTCACCCTCCTCGCCTACGACTCCGTCGACAACGCCAAGGCGGGCCTGAAGGCGGCGGTCGCCGAGACCCACAAGGACGCGAACGCCAAGACCACACCGCTGACCCTGGACGCCGGCGCCGACGAGACGGACGCCTTCACGGAGGAGGGATACGCGACCGTGTCGCTGCGCGTCGGCTCCGTCGTGGCCGTGATGTTCGGCGAGAACCTCCCCAAGGATCACGACATCCAGTCCTTCGCCAAGCTCCAGGTCGACCGCATCACCACGTCCGCGACCGGCAAGAACCCGGACGCCTAGCCGACGCCCGCCGCCTCTTCCGCGCATTGGCGGCACAGTGTCTCGTCGCCGACGGGCCGGAAGAGCGTGGCTTGGGCGTGCTGGCCTTCGCATTCCCGGGTTTCGGCGAGTCGGGCGGAGATTCCGGGTCCGGTGGGTGGTGGGGGCTGCGGGGGCGCCACTGGCGGGATCGCGCGGAGTAGGTAGCGGACGAGCCCGCCGGGTCGGTGTACGGGCGTGTCGCCGCCGGGCAGGCCGCGGAGGAGGTGGGCGTGGATGGCGGCGGAGGTGTGTCCGGCGGCGAGCCAGGCGGCGGCGAGTCGGGCGAGTTCGTCGCGCATGCCGGGCGGGATGTGCTTGAGGGCGGGGGAGAGGAGGGGCAGCGTGCCGACGACGGCGCGGGCCTCTTCGGGGACATCCGGTGTCGGCTCCGGCTCGGGATCCGGCTCGGGGGGAAGGATGGAGTTGTCCTCCCCTAGGTGTTCATCCTTTGGATAACCGTCGGTGGGCCGGGGTGTCGGCTCACCGACCGTCGGATTTACGGGACTCGGTGGCGTCCGTCCGAGCAGCTTGGCGGCCTGGGCCTCGCTCAACGGCCGGTTGGACACGAGCTGTTGTGTCACCCACCGCCCACCGGGTCCTTGGACCCGCCGCTCGTGGACGAAGCCCGCCGCCTTCAGCTGCCGCTTGGCCCGGGTGAACGCGCATGCCCCGATCCGGGCTTTTTCGGCCGTTCGGGAGAGTGACTCGCGGGCGCCTTCGGGGAGGGAAAGCTGCCAGGTCAGGAGGCGTACGGCGTCGGAGTTGAGGCTCGGATGCCGGATGAGGTCGTGCGAGAACTGGGTGAAGCCGCGCGAGGGCGCGATAAAGTGCCGGTACATCACGGTGGAGTCGTCTTCCACTAGTGGTCTAGGCCCTCGCGGATGGGTGCGAACCATCTGAGAGGGCCGTTTTGCGTGAACGCTACCGCACGGAGAGTGGCGGTATGAACGCATCGAGTGAATATGCCACTTGTGGGTGATCGCCCTGGCCATCCAGCCAGACCGTCTGCGCCGCCCCCGCCCCAACGCTCAACCCGAACCTCCCGAACCCGGGCCGCCCTTCCCGTACCCACCACTCGTACGCCGCCTCCGTCTCGTCCCAGAGCCGGCGCGGCCCGCCCTGTACGACCTCGAACTCCCCGGCGCCGGGCTCGTAGTCGGCCGAGGCCCAGGACTCCGCGTCGTCCGTGTCGTACGTCCACAGCGTGTACGCGCCGTCGTCGTACCGCTCGACCGTCCAGAACGCGTGCCGTACGCGCAGTCCGATCACGAACTGCTCAAGCCATCCGCCGACTTCGGCGGGCGAGAGTGTCTTCTTGCTCCGGACACCGTCCGCCGGCCATTCCCGTCCCCGGAAGTAGGCGTCGTGGGAGGGCAGTTCGGGCCGCTGCTGTCTGAGCCGCATGAACGCGCTGGAGCGGGTGAAGTGCCCGCTCGCGGTGCCGTCCTCGCCGACGGTGAGCCGGACGACGGCTTCGCCGCCGTAGGTAGTGCCCCAGGGGGCGACGACGATCCCGCCGGGGACGGTCTGCTCGACCCAGGCGGGAGGGATGTACCCGACGGAGCAGGTGGCGATGACGCGGTCGTACGGGGCGAGTCCCGCGTGCCCGAGCCTTCCGTCCCCCACGATCAGCGTGGGATCGAGGCCGCTCTTGCGCAGGCGCTCGGCGGCCCCCGCAGCCACGACCGGGTCGTACTCGACGGAGACGAGGTGGCCCAACGGCCTGAGCCGGTGGGAGAGCAGCCCGGCGTTCCACCCCGTACCGGTGCCGATCTCCAGGACCCTGTGCCCGTCCTGGACATCGAGATCGGCCAGCATCGTGCACACCATGCTGGGTTGTGAGCTGCTGCTCGACGGGCGGGTGCCGAGGGAATCGCCGGTGTGTGCGCCGTCGTCCCATTGGGTGGTCAGCGGGATGTCGGAGTAGACGGCCGTCCGCCAGCCGGCGGGGTCGGCGGCGCGGTCCACCAAGGCCTGCTGCCGGGTGCCGTCCGCGATCCCTGGCCAGATCCGGTCCGGCGCGAACGCCTCCCGGGGGACGGCCTCAAAGCTGCGCACCCAGTCGGACCGCAGAGCGCCGGACGCGATGAGCGCGGAGACGAGCCCCGAGGGACCCGCCTCCTCCGTACGCGCATCCACCGGCTGCTACTTCGCGGGGCCGGAGCCGTCGGACGGGTTCCCGCCTCTCGTCTCCGAGCCCCCGCCGCCATGCCCGCGTCCGCTGCTGCTGTCGTCCTGCTGGCTGCCGCCCTGCCCGCTGCCGGTACCGCCGCCGTGCTTCGCCATCTTGTGCACTCCGTTCGTGGTGATGATCCTTACCGCTCCGCGCGGGGTCAGGCTCTGACGCTCCTCCGGGCTCGCCGCCCAGCACTGGCTGAGGGCCGCCTCCCAGGTGTGACCGCTGGGGCGGACCAGGATGACGGAGTCCCCGTGCACGCAGTGCACCCTGCCCGTCAGGGCCCGGGCCGCGTCCGTCACGATGTCCCCCGTCCGGTACCTCACCCCGCCCTCCGAGCCGCGTGCAGCACGGCGGTCAGCCGCTTGGCCGCGCCTACGGACACGACCCCGAGCCCGAACGCGTGCGTGTCCCCGCCGGGCCCGCGCGTCACGTCGCGGTACAGCCCGCTCGTGGGAAGGCCGGCGCCTTCCATGGCGGCCTTGAGCCCCCGGAAGACCTGGGCGGCCTCGGCCTCGGAGATGGGGCGGATGGGGGGTGAGTTCGTGGAAGTGCTCATGGAGGGCTCTCCTTCTGGTCGTTCTCCTCCGGAACACCTCCACGATGACGTGGAGTGACCTACGCTCACTAGGAGTTTGGTTTCCGGAGCGGATCGGGAAACGAGGCATATGCCAGCCGAGAACGAGATCGACCCGAGCGAGAGCCTGGAGAGCTTCATCGCCGCCAAGGTCCGGGACGCGCGGAAGGCCCGTGGGTGGCGACAGGTGGACCTGGCCGCGAAGGTGTTCAGCAGTACGACCCGGATCTCCGAGATCGAGAACGGGGACCCGCCGGATTTGAAGCTGGGGCGGCAGATCGACCAGGTTCTCGACCTGGGCGGAAGGCTGACGAACCTGCTGGTGATCCGCGACCGGGTCGCCTTTCGCGACTACGCGCAGGGGTTCCTGAGGGACCAGGCGAGGGCGCGGGCCATCTACGAGTTCTCCCTGGTGGTCCCCGGCCTGCTACAGACCCCGGACTACGCGCGAGCGATCATGAGCTTGGAGGATCCGGACGGAGTCACTGACGTCGAGGGGTCCGTGCAGCGGCGAGTGGAACGCCAAGCGGTGTTCCAGGGGCCGAATCCGCCCTGGCTGTGGGTCGTACTCGACGAGTCCGCGCTCACGAAGGTCATGGGGTCGAAGAAGGTCATGCGTGAGCAGATCGAGTGGCTGCTGGAAGCCACCGAGAAGCCGTACATCAACGTGCAGGTCCTGCGTACCGACCGTGCCGTCATCCGCGGATCGGTGAGCCTGCTGACCCTTCCCTCGGGTGAACGTACCGCCTATACCGAGGGGTTCGGTACCGGCCGCTACATGGTCGAAGCGGCAGAGGTCGCCACCTTCCAGAAGATCTATGATCGGCTGCACGCCGACGCCCTCGGGGTCGATGAATCAAGAGAGTTCATGCGTGACGCACTGGGGATGCACGATGACTGAGCCGATATGGCGCAAGAGCACGTACAGCGGCAACAACGACAACTGCGTCGAGGTCGCCGACAACGTTCCCCGCATCGTCCGCGTCCGCGACACCAAGGACCACGCCCAGGGCGAACTCACCGCCACCCCCGCCGCCTGGACCACCTTCCTCACGTTCGCCCGTATGCACGGCGTCCGAGGGCTCAACTAGCCTGCTGGTTATGTCGAGCGACGAGGCGTGGATCAGTGAGACCGCGCCGTACCTGGCGCCGCGCGGGCCTGGCCAGAGCGATGCGTGGACCGAAGAAGCCGCTCGCCGTGGGCGTCGGGGCGGGCAACGTCTGCTCCAGGCGAGCGAAGTGGACGCCCCCGAGGTTGTCCGTGCCGCGCTGCAGCTGCCCACCGGTGAGCGCGTGATCGTCAGGCGTCGGTTGATCCTGCTCGATGAGCAGCCCGTAGAGCTGGCCGACTCCTACTACCCCGTCTCCATCGCAGGCGGCACGCCACTCGCGAAGCCGGGCAAGGTGCGCGGCGGCGCGGTCACCCTGCTCAAGGAGTTGGGGTACACCGGTGCCGAGGTGGTGGAGGACGTGAGCGCCGCGCTCGCCACTGCGGAGGAGTGTGAGCTTTTGGGCCTGCCCGAGGGAAGCGCGGTCCTGCGCCTGCTACGTCTGACACGGACCGCCGACGGGACGCCGATGGAGGCCGCCCTCATGGCCATGCCGGACGGCAGGCATCTCACCTATCGGCTGGGGTTCCGTCCGGGGTGAAGGGGCGCTGGAAGGTGAAGGCGTGCGGTGCCGTGCCGTGGGTGTGGACGTGCTCCAGGCGGGAGACGCCGTCGTGCCAGGTGGGGGTCGCGCCGGCGGGGACCCACCAGAGGACGTGGCTCGGGCGTCCGGTCCGCTCGAACCAGTCGTGGCGCCTGTTGAGCGCCTGACGGTGCAGGCCGGTGTAGATGGCGTCGAAGGCGGAGGGCAGGTCGGTCCAGAGGGAGAGGGTCGCGTCCATGGCGGTGGTCGCGGCCGTACGGCCCTTGTCGTACCAGGTCGGTACGACGAACTCGCCCCACGCACCCCAGTCCAGGTCGAAGTGCGTGCCCTGGCCGGCGTCGGCCGGTTGCGCGCGAGTGAGGTAGCCGGGGTGCCGGCTGATCTCCGGGTAGATAGCCATGCCGCTGTCGTGGAGTTCGCGGGTGAGGGGTGTGGGATCGGCGAGCGGCGACTTCAGGACGCCGAAGGTGTAGAGGGCAAGGCGGGGGTGGGGCACGTGTCTCTCCCGGATGGCTCGGCCTGCAGGAACTCCCGTGCGACCGTGGGTGATCGCCGAGGACCACGTGAAGGTAGCCGTCTCCGCGGACCTTGTCGAAGTTGCGTTTTTCCTGCCCAAGTGGCCTCCCGTACCGGCCCTTTCGGGGCTCGTCAGCTGTACTCGCTATCGTCCGTGCCATGACCTCAAGCGAGCGTGTCCTCGACCTGATCCGGACCACCCCGGACATCGGCGACGAGGCCGACGACGAGGCCGCTCGGGTGGCCGCGGCCCTGTCGCTGCGTATCGTGCCCGTCGCCGACCTCGTGGTCCGGTTGCACGCGGCCGCTTCGAGGACCGAACCGGACTACGGCGTGGCCGACGACGACGGGCAGGAGTTCGACCCACTGTTCGGCGAGTATGTGGAACCTCGCCACGGAGGCCGGCGCTAGACGCGAGCGGCGGACCTGGCGGCCTGTTCGAGCTTCGTGAAGTAGGCCGCGCGGGCCTCCTCGTCGATCGGACGCTCGTGTTCGGCGCGCAGCCCGGTCCGGCCGTCGACGCTCTCGCGCAGGATGTCGGCGTGGCCGGTGTGCCGGATGGTCTCCGTGAGGACGTGGAGGAAGACGCCGAAGAGGTCTGTGTTGGGGGAGGGCTCCGGCCACCACGGGACGTGGCCGGCGGCGTCGAGGGGGAGCGCGGTGATCGTCGCGTCCGAGTGTTCCCAGGTGCGCCGGTAGAAGGCGATGATCTCCTCGCGGGTCTCGTCCTCCGCCGCCCACTGATCGCTGCCGTCGTGGTCCTGCCATCGGCACAGCGGTTCCGGGGAGGGGCGGTCGAAGACCTCGCCGAAGTACCGGGCCTCGACGGTGGCCACGTGTTTGACCAGGCCGAGGAGGTTGGTCCCGGTCGCTGTCAGAGGGCGGCGGGCGTCGTATTCGGAGAGGCCGTCGAGTTTCCAGAGGAGCGCCTCGCGGTCCCGCCGCAGTCTCGCGTGCAGGTGGTCCTTCGCGAATTCGTCGATCATGCGGATGAGCCTTTCATGGGCTGATTGTGGTCACAGGGGTGCCAGGTGAGGATCCAGCCGGCGGCGAGCGCCGTCGCGCCGCCCGCCAGGGCGATCGCGCCGCCTGTTCCGACGCCCGCGGCCACGACGCCGAAGCAGGCCGGGCCGACGCCCTGCAGCGTCATGCCGCCGGAGCCGAGCAGGCCGAAGGCCTGGCCCTGGCCGTCCGGCGGGAGGGCGTCCAGGAACGGCCGTTGCAGGCCGAGGCCGTAGGCGAATCCGAAGCCGCAGAGCAGCAGCAGGCAGGACGAGACGCCCACGCCGGGCTCGGCGGCGAAGCCGACCAGCGGCAGGCCCATCAGCGCGATCAGCGGGACGACCAGTCGCTCGCGGGTGGGTGGCCGCAGCAGTCGACCGACCAGCAGGTCACCGACGAGCATGCCGACCGGCAGACAGGCCATCAGCACGGCGTACCAGCCGGGCGCGAAGCCGCGTGCTCCCGCGTAGGCGACGATCAGGCCTTCCGCGCCCGCGACGAACGCGGGCGGCAGCCACTGGGCCAGCATCAGGCGGCGCACCGGCCGGCCGCGCAGTAGCAGGCCGGCACCGCGCAGGCTTGCCCGTACGGCCCCGCCGTCGCCCGGGCCGCTGCCGCCGAACTCGCCCGGCTGCAGCCGGGGCAGCCGGAGGCGGACGGCGAGCGCGCAGCCGAGGTAGAGGACGGCGCTCACCGCGAGCGCCCGGCGCGGGCCGAGTACCGCGACGGCCGCACCGCCCAGCGCCAGACCGAGCAACTGCGCGCCGGAGCCGGCGATGTTGTTCAGTGAACGGCCCAGTACGTACGCGTCGCCCTCCAGCCACTGCGCGACCAGCCGGCCCGACGCGCCGCCGAACACCGGTGTGGCCAGGGCGACAAGGGCCACGACGCCGAGGCTCGCCGCGACCGGCATCCGCACCAGGGCGAGCAGCAGGGCGGCGGCGCCCTCCAACGCGTAACCGCCGGCGATGAGCGCGCGGGGCGGCAGGCGGTCGGCCAGCGAGCCAAGGAGCAGCGAGCCGAACAGCTGGGGGAGAAAGCCGATGCCGAAGGCCAGCGCGCTCAGCAGCGGGGAGCCGGTGGACGCGAAGACCAGCACCGAGAACGTGGTGATCCGCAGCGCGCCCGCGGTGATCGCGACGGTACGGGTCGAGAACAGCAGCCGGAATCGCGGCTCGGCAAGCACCTCCCGGTAGGTGGCACGGCGGTTGCCCAGTGCGGGGCCGGCGGTCGGGGTCATGACGCCCAACCTCGCCGCGTACGCACGCCGCTCACCAATGATTCGTCGCTGGACGAATCGAAACGGACGTCGCCGGTAGCCTGGCGAGGTGCTCCGCTTCGAAGTCTCCGTCGACGACCTGCTGCGCAGCCGCTTCGCCCTGTCGCCCGCGCTGGACCTCTGCCTGCTGCTGCGCTCGCTCGCCGGCCAGGACCGGCCGCTGCCGCACGCCTGGGCCGCCCGGCTCCGGCCGGCCTTCGAGCGGCTCTGCCGCGAGACCGAACTCGATGCCGTCCTCGCCCTGCACACCCCGCTGTCCGGACCGAACTTCGTCGCCCCGCCCCCGCGCGGCCTCAACCAGTCCTGGGCGGACGACCTGGCCACGATCCGGGCCACACCGCTGGAGGCGGCCCGCCAGGAGTGGGCCACCACCGCGACCGGCCCGTACGCCCGTGATCCCCGCGTACGCGCGGTCCTCGACTCGCCGGACGCCGTCCCCAGGATCGCCGAGGCGATGGACCGGGCGTGGCACAAGCTGCTCGCCGCCGACTGGCCGCAACTGCGCGCGATCTGTGAGCGCGATGTCGTGCACCGGGTGGGGGTGATCGGCGAACACGGCTGGGCCACGGCCATCGAGAGCCTGCACCCGGGCATCGCCTGGCGCGAGGGCGGCATCGAGATCGGCTTCCTCCGAGGCGGAACCATCCGCCTCGCCGGCGACGGGCTCCTGGTGATCCCTTCGGTCTTCGTCGGGCATGTCGCCGCCCACATGGAAGACCCCTGGCCCAGGACCCTGGTCTACCAGGCCCGCGGCACCGCCGCCCTGTGGGGCGAGCAGGAGACCGTCCCGCGACCGGACGCGCTGACCGCCCTGGTCGGCCGCGCCCGAGCCCGGCTGCTGCTGGCCCTTGACGCCCCGGCCAGTACCAGCCACCTCGCCCGCAGCCTCGCCATGGCACCCGGCGCGGTGGGCGACCACCTCGCCATCCTGCGCAGCGCGGGGCTGCTCGTCCGCGCCCGCTCCGGACGTTCGGTGCTCTACCGGCGTACCCCGCTCGGCGAGGCGCTGGTCGGCGGAGCACGGGTCGGCGGTTCGGGCTGAGGGCTCGGGCTGAGCGCTCGGATGAAGCGGATCGACGGGGAAGCCCGCGGGGCCCACTGGGCGAAGATCGAGCAGGCTCGAAGAGGTCCGGGCCCGGCAGATGCCGCCCACCGTGGTGTTCATCCGAGTGCCCGAGGGCAAGGCGGTGCCGAAGAACCGGCTGCACATGGACGTCAGCCCGATCGACGGCAGTACGGAGGACGAGGTGGCCCGGCTGCTCGGCCTCGGCGCCGTCACGGTGGACGTGGGCCAGGGGTCCGGGCGGAGTTGGGTGCCCATGGCGGACCCCGAGGGCAACGAGTTCTGCGTCCTGCGCACCTTGGCGCCGTCCGCGTCCTAGCCTGGCGAGCAGGCGTGTCGGCGCGGGTGGGGGGAGGGACCATGACGGTCGTCAGGTGGGTCGTGGCGGGGGCGGCGGTGGTGGTCGCCGCCGGGCTCGTCGTCGTGGTGCTCGTGACGGACCTGGAGCAGGGCGAGAAGATCGCGAGCGTGGCCGGGGCCGTGGTGAGCGTGCTGCTCGCCGGGTTCACCGTCGTCACCGCGCAGCCCGCCGGGCAGGGGCGCCGCATCAGGGCCGGGCGCGGTGCCACGGTCATCGACGGGAACGTCACCGGCAGCGCCCTCGGGCGCGGGTCGAAGGTCACCGGGCCGCCCACTCCCGTCTCCGCCTCGCCACCCGCCGGCGGCGCTCCGCGCCCGCCCGCCGATGACGTCAGCGGCGGCCGGGACAGCACCGTGATCCTCGGGGATGTACGGGACAGCGCGATCGGTGACGAGAGCGAGCGCCGGTGAGCCGATGGCGACGGCGGAAGGAGCCGGGCGTCCAGGTCGGGGGCGATGTCGCGTACAGCGCGATCGGCCCGTACAGCTCCGTCGTCGTCCAGCAGGCCCCCGCCCCGGACGCCCCGGCGGTCGAGTGGCCCGTCGAGGTCGGTTCCGTACCCGCGCTCGCCTCCGCCTTCCAGCCGCGCGCCGGGCTGCGCGAGCGGATCGACGCGGTGCGCGCCGAGGGCGGTACGGCGGTGCTGACGCAGGTCCTGTCGGGCGGCGGCGGGGTCGGCAAGTCGCAGCTCGCCGCCTCGTACGCGGCCGGGGCCGTCGCCGACGGGACCGACCTGGTGGTGTGGGTACCGGCCGGGGAGCTCCAGCAGGTCGTCACCCTGTACGCGCGCGCCGCGCAGCGGATCGCCGCGCCCGGCGCGGCCGGTGAGGACCCGGAGGCCGACGCCCGCGCGTTCCTCGCGTGGCTCGCCACCACGGACCGCCGCTGGCTCGTCGTGCTCGACGACATCGGCGACCCGGACACCGTCGAGGGCTGGTGGCCGAGCAGCCGCACCGGCACCGGCTGGGTCCTCGCCACCACCCGCCTCCACGACGCCCGGCTCACCGGCGGGGGCCGCCGCCGGGTCTCCGTGGACGTGTACGAGCCCGCCGAGGCGGCCGCCTATCTGCGGGCCCGGCTCGCGGAGGAAGCGGGGCTCGCGGACGGCGCGGAGGAGGAGCTGGCCCACGAGCTCGGACACCTCCCGCTCGCGCTCGGGCACGCCGCCGCGTACATGCTCAACAGCGGCCTCGGCTGCGCCGCCTACCTGGATCTCTTCCGCCGCTCGTCCCTCGGCGACGCGCTGCCGCCGTCCGCCGATGCCGAGGGGTACGGGCGCGCGGTGGCCACGACCCTCCTCCTCTCCCTCGACGCGGCCGAGGCCGCCGACCCGGCCGGCCTCGGCCGCCCGATCCTGCGGCTGGCCGCCCTCCTGGACCCGGCAGGGCATCCGGAGGCCCTGTGGGAGACGGAGGCGGTGCTCGACCACCTCGACCCGCTCGGCGACCACGAGCCCGAGGAGATCCGCGCGAGCCTGCGCGTTCTCCACCGGTACGCCCTGCTGACCTGCGACAGCGGTACGGGGACGGTCCGGATGCACGCCCTGACGGCCCGGGCGGTACGGGAGACGACCCCCGAGGAGGAGTTCGCCGGCCTGGCGGAGGCGGCGGCCGAGGCGCTGCTGTTCCTGTGGCCGGAGCCGGAGCGGCCGGACTGGGAGCTGGCCGCGGTCCTGCGCGCCAACACGGTGAGCCTCGCGGCGGCCGTGGGCCCGCTGGTGTGGGACGTGATCGACTGCCGGCAGCTGGTGTTCACGGCCGGGTTCAGTCTGTTCAGGGAGGGGCGGCTCGGCGCCGCGACGGCCTACTGGGCTGCGGTCGCCGACGCCTGCGCGGCTTTTCTGGGCGCCGAACACCCCGACACCCTGCAGGCCCTCGCGCGCCTCGCCGAAGCGTACTCGCGGACGGGTCGCGTCGCCGAGGCCATCGAGGTGGAGGAGGGCGTGCTGGCCGCCTGCGAGCGCGTGCTGGGGCCCGAGGACAACGACACCCTCGTCACCCGCGCCGATCTCGCCACCTCCTACGCGATGGCCGGACGGCTCCCGGAGGCCGTGGCCCTGATGGAGCAGGTCGTCGCCGACCGGGACCGGCTCTTCGGGCCCGGTGGCGCGGACACCGCCCAGGCGCGCGCCAATCTGGCGGCCTACCTCCAGGAGACGGGCCGGCTCTCCGAGGCCCTCGTCCTGGCCGAGCGGGCCCTCGTGGAGATGGAGGAGGCGGTGGGTCCGGACCACCCCACGCTCCTGGGTGTACGGAACAACCTGGCCGCCGCCTACCACGACGCCGGAAGGCCGGTCGAGGCCGTGGCGCTGAAGGAACGGGCGCTCGCGGACGCCGAACGGCTGCTCGGCGCCGAGCACCACCAGACGTCCTTCCTGCGGGGCAACCTTGCCGTCAGCTACTGGGACCTGGGCCGCCGCGCGGAGGCCGTCGCCCTGCTCGGCCGGGCGGTCGCCGAGCTGCGGAGCGTCCTCGGCCCCTCCCACCCCGACGTCGTCGAGTACGCCGGAACCCTGGCGCTGATGCGCGCCGCGGCCCGCTCCGCCCGCCCCCTCTGGCGCCGCCTGCTGGGCCGCTGAGCGCCCCACACGTCAGACTGGAACCGCTCCGTCCGCTCCTTGGCGTGCCCCGGTGCCCGCCCCGGCACCGGTAAGGGGCCCATCGGTGTCGGACCGATGACAAAGTCACCTAGTGACAGGTCGCTCTTCAATCCGTAAGGTTCTGAATATGGATATGCAGACTGTCGTCCTTGGGACGTCCGGCACCACCCCGCAGGACGTCATCGACGTCGCCCGCCACGGCGCGCGCGTCGAGCTGTCATCCGACGCCGTCCAGGCGCTCGCCGCCGCCCGCGCCACCGTGGACGCGCTCGCCGCCAAGCCCGAGCCGGTGTACGGCGTCTCCACCGGCTTCGGTGCGCTCGCCACCCGCCACATCGGGCATGACCTGCGCACCCAGCTGCAGCGCAACATCGTCCGCTCGCACGCCGCCGGCATGGGCCCGCGGGTCGAGCGCGAGGTCGTCCGGGCACTGATGTTCCTGCGGCTCAAGACCGTCGCCTCCGGCTACACCGGCGTCCGCCCCGAGGTCGCCCAGACCATGGCCGACGTGCTCAACGCCGGCATCACCCCGGTCGTCCACGAGTACGGCTCCCTCGGCTGCTCCGGCGACCTCGCGCCGCTCTCCCACTGCGCGCTCGCGCTCATGGGCGAGGGCGACGCGGAGGGCCCCGACGGCGAGGTGAAGCCGGCCGGCGAGCTGCTCGCCGCCGCCGGCATCGAGCCCGTCGAGCTCCGCGAGAAGGAGGGCCTCGCCCTCCTCAACGGCACCGACGGCATGCTCGGCATGCTGATCATGGCCCTCGCCGACCTCGACAACCTCTACAAGTCGGCCGACGTCACCGCCGCCCTCTCCCTGGAGGCGCTGCTCGGCACCGAGAAGGTCCTCGAGCCCGAGCTGCACACCGTCCGCCCGCACCCCGGCCAGGGCGACTCCGCCGCCAACATGCTCGCCGTCCTCAAGGGCTCCGAGCTCACCGGCCACTACCAGAGCGGCGAGGCCCCCCGGGTCCAGGACGCCTACTCGGTGCGCTGCGCCCCGCAGGTCGCCGGCGCCGGCCGCGACACCATGGCGCACGCCCGCCTGGTCGCCGAGCGCGAGCTCGCCGCCTCCGTCGACAACCCGATCGTGCTGCCCAGCGGCGAGGTCCGCTCCAACGGCAACTTCCACGGCGCCCCCGTCGCGTACGTCCTCGACTTCCTCGCCATCGCCGCCGCCGACCTCGGCTCCATCGCCGAGCGCCGCACCGACCGGCTGCTCGACAAGAACCGCTCGCACGGCCTGCCGCCCTTCCTCGCCGACGACGCCGGCGTGGACTCGGGCCTGATGATCGCCCAGTACACGCAGGCCGCCCTGGTCAGCGAGATGAAGCGGCTCGCCGTCCCGGCCTCCGCCGACTCCATCCCGTCCTCGGCGATGCAGGAGGACCACGTCTCCATGGGCTGGTCCGCCGCCCGCAAGCTGCGCACCGCCATCGACAACCTCACCCGGATCATCGCCGTCGAGCTCTACGCCGCCACCCGCGGCATCGAGCTGCGCCACGGCCTGAGCCCGGCCCCGGCCTCCGCCGCCGCCATCGAGGCGCTGCGCGCCGCCGGTGTCGCCGGCCCCGGGCCGGATCGTTTCCTCGCCCCCGACCTGGCCGCCGCCGACGCCTTCGTACGGGCCGGCCGCCTGGTCGCCGCCGTGGAGCCGGTCACCGGCCCCCTGGCGTAACCCCTGGCGTAACCCCCGGGCATGAGAAAGGGCCGCTCCCGTCCGACGGGAGCGGCCCTTCCGTACGTCCAGGGGCTCAGGCCCTCACGAGGCCCGGCCGCCCCGCCGCATCGCCAGCGTCACGAAACCGGCCCCCACGCCCAGGAACAGCGACCCGCCCAGCAGGTACGGAGTGGTGTTCGGGCCGCCCGTCTCGGCGAGCCGGGTACCGGCGCCGGTCACGCCCTCGTCCTCCGCCGAGGCGGACTGCGTGGCGGCGCCGTCTCTGCCCTGCTCCCCGGTGGCGTTCGCGTTCGGCACGAACCACAGCGCGCAGAGCAGTGTCCCGGCGGCGGTGGCGGTGAGCAGCGGGCGTCGAGCGACGGACACGGGTATTCGATCCCCCTTGCGGAAACCGCGAATTGGTAGGTGCGCTGATGGTATTGAACACAGCGGGTCGCGGGAAACCCGAGGCCCTCCCGCGTTCTACGCTCCGCCCATGAGCACTTCCGAGACATCACGTTATGTACGCCTTCGGGTCGATCTCGTCCTGGAGATCGACGGACCGGCCGAGGTCACCGAGGCCGCGCTCGGCCGGATCGACGCCGACACCTCCATGCCGGAGGAGGAGCGGACCCACGCCCGCGCCGCCGTCGCCGAGGACAGCGCGGAGGCCCTCGCGTATCTCGTCGAGCCCTTCGACGTGGTCGCCGGCGTGCCCGGCGTCGACCTGGTCCAGGCCTCCTGGAGCACCGAGGAGGTCGACTACGACCCCGATGCGGAGGAGTGGGACCTCGACGACGAAGATGAGGGGTGGGAAGACGACGACGAACCGGCGCGCGCCGGCGACTGACCGGCGCCACGGCCGCCCCTGAGGGCCCCGGGACGCCGGACCGGCGTCCCGGGGCCTTTTCCACGCGCTCGGGAACCGAACGGGCCGCCGGGACGTGTGGATCAGTGGATCAGTGGTGTTCCCCACATACCCGCCGGTTATGGAACCGGACGGGTTCTCATGGGTGTTTCAGTGGGAAATGGCAGGTAGTCGGCGACGATGGAGAAGCGTGTGATGACGGACGGCAAGCGCCGTAAGAGCCTGGCCGCCGCGGCCGCGGTGCTCGGCGGCGTGCTGGTGCTCTCGGCGTGCAACGACGGCGACAAGGGCGGCAGCGCCGCCGACGCCTCGCAGAGCGCCCAGTCGCAGGCCCAGGTCGACGAGGCCGCCGCGCAGAAGACCTCCAAGGCGCAGATCACCATCACGCCCAAGAACGGCGCGCAGAACGCGTCGATCAACGACGACGCCAAGGTCGCCGTCACCGACGGCAAGCTCACCGAGGTCACCATGACCTCGGCCGAGGGCAAGACCGTCGAGGGGCAGATATCGGCCGACGGGCTGAGCTGGAAGCCCACCGGCCAGCTGGAGCGCGGCACGGTCTACAAGATCGCCGCCACCGCCAAGGACGCCGACGGCCTGGAGGCCCACGAGAACGCCTCCTTCACCACCGTCACCAAGGCCAACAGCTTCATCGGCAACTTCACGCCGGAGAACGGCTCGACGGTCGGCGTCGGCATGCCCGTCTCGATCAACTTCAACAAGGCGATCACCGACAAGAAGGCCGTGCAGGGCGGGATCACCGTCAGCTCCAGCTCCGGCCAGGAGGTCGTCGGCCACTGGTTCAACTCGACGCGGCTCGACTTCCGCCCCGAGAACTACTGGACCGAGGGCTCCACGGTCACCCTCAAGCTCGACCTCGACGGCGTCGAGGGTGCCAACGGCGTCTTCGGCGTCCAGCAGAAGACCGTCACCTTCAAGATCGGCCGCAACCAGGTCTCCACGGTCGACGTGAAGACCAAGACGATGACCGTCACCCAGGACGGCCGCACGATCAAGACCATCCCGATCTCCGCCGGCTCCCCGGAGAACACCACCTACAACGGTCAGATGGTGATCTCCGAGAAGTTCAAGGAGACCCGGATGAACGGCGCCACCGTCGGCTTCACCGACGACGACGGCAAGGGCGAGTACGACATCAAGGACGTGCCGCACGCCATGCGCCTGTCCACCTCCGGCACCTTCATCCACGGCAACTACTGGGGTGCCCGCTCCATCTTCGGCAGCGTCAACACCAGCCACGGCTGCGTGGGCCTCGCCGACGTCAAGGGCGCCGGCGACCCGAACCAGCAGGCCGCCTGGCTGTTCAACAACTCGATCGTCGGCGACGTCGTCATCGTCAAGAACTCCGCCGACAAGACGATCGCCCCCGACAACGGCCTCAACGGCTGGAACATGAACTGGTCGGCGTGGAAGGCCGGTTCCGCGGTCTGATCCGCCCGCACGGCACGCGAAAGGCGGCCCCCTCGTCTCCCGGAGACGAGGGGGCCGTCGCGTCATTTCCGTGCGTCTACTTCTGTACGTCCACGGGCTCGTCCACACCCCACTGCGCGAGCAGCCGCAGCGCGTCCGCCGACGGCGAGCCCGGCTCCGCGTGATAGGTCACCAGCATCAGGTCCGGGTCGTCGCCCGAGATCTTCAGCGACTCGTACGCCAGCGTCATCTCGCCCACCAGCGGATGCCGCAGCCGCTTCGTGCCGTGCCCCTTGTCGGTCACCGTGTGCGCCGCCCACAGGGAGCGGAACTCCTCGCTGCGCACCGACAGTTCGCCCACCAGGGACAGCAGTTCCTGATCGTCCGGGTTCATCCCGGCGTACAGCCGCAGCACGCTCACGACCTCGGTCGCCTTGCACTCCCAGTCGACGTACAGATCACGCGCGTTCGGATCGAGGAAGACCATCCGGGCCATGTTCCGCTCGCGCGGCTCCCAGGCGGCGAAGTCGCCCATCAGCGCCCGCGCCATCCGGTTCCAGGCCAGGATGTCGCCCCGCCGCCCCAGCACGAAGGCCGGGATGCCCTCCATGGAGTCGAGGAGGTGCAGAAGGCCCGGCCGCACCTTCTGGGGGCGGTTGGCCGCCGCCCGCTGGCGCTTCTTCATGGTCGGCTTCGCCAGGTGCGTCAGATGCGCCCGCTCGGTGTCGCTGAGCCGCAGCGCCCGCGCGATCGAGTCCAGGACCTCCATGGACACGTTCTTGCCGTTGCCCTGCTCAAGGCGGGTGTAGTACGCCACGGAGACCCCGGCCAGCTGTGCCAGCTCCTCCCGGCGCAGGCCCGGCACCCGGCGGTGCCGGCCGAACTCCGGCAGCCCGACGTCCTGCGGCTTCAGCCGGGCCCGGCGGGTGCGGAGGAATTCGCTGAGTTCGGAACTGAGGTCCATACCTCCCCAGTATTCCCGTTCGCGGCCGGAACCGGACGCGCGTTCCTGACCCTGCCAGTGGTAGGCACGCCGGTCGTAGGCAGAACAGTGGTCTGGGTGAGACCGGAAACCTTCGGCAGTCTTGCTGCCATGACCACCCACGTTTCCGCCATCGCCGCCCCCGCCCCCGACGCCCCGCTCGCGCGCACCACCGTGCCGCGCCGCGCCGTCGGCGAGCACGACGTGCTCATCGAGATCAAGTTCGCGGGGATCTGCCACTCCGACATCCACCAGGCCCACAACGGCTGGGGAGAGGGCATCTTCCCGATGGTGCCGGGCCACGAGATCGCCGGCATCGTCACCGAGGTCGGCTCCGGCGTGACCAAGCACGCCGTCGGAGACCGGGTCGGCGTCGGCTGCTTCGTCGACTCCTGCCGCGAGTGCGAGTACTGCGAGCAGGGCCTGGAGCAGTACTGCGTCACGGGCGGCACCGGCACGTACAACAGCATCGACAAGTACGGCGAGCCGACCTACGGCGGCTACTCCACCCACATCGTCGTCGACGAGAACTACACCCTGCGGATCCCCGAGGGCATCCCGCTGGACGCCGCCGCGCCGCTGCTGTGCGCCGGCGTGACCCTCTACTCGCCGCTCGCCCACTGGCAGGCCGGCCCCGGCAAGAAGGTCGCCATCGTCGGCCTCGGCGGCCTCGGCCACATGGGCGTCAAGATTGCCCACGCGCTCGGCGCCGAGGTGACGGTGCTCAGCCAGTCCCTGAAGAAGCAGGAGGACGCCCTCAAGCTGGGCGCCGACCACTACTACGCGACCAGCGACCCGGAGACCTTCACGGCCCTGCGCGGCACCTTCGACCTGGTGATCTCCACGGTCTCCGCGCCGCTGAACTTCGACGCCTACCTGAGCCTCGTCAAGACCGACGGCGCCCTGGTCAACGTCGGCGCCCCGGAGGAGCCGGTCAAGGTCGGCCTGTTCTCCCTCATCGGCGGCCGCAAGACGCTGGCCGGCTCGATGATCGGCGGCATCAAGGAGACCCAGGAGATGCTGGACTTCTGCGCGGCGCACGGCCTGGGCGCGGAGATCGAGCTGATCACCGCGGACCAGGTGAACGAGGCGTACGCGCGGGTGGAGGCGTCCGACGTGCGCTACCGCTTCGTGATCGACGCATCGACGATCTGACCGTTCCGCCGGGTGTGGTCGCCGGGGCATGACCTGCGGGGTAATCGACCCGTACGGCATGCCCCGGCACGCTGTTCCCATGACCGCATACGCCATCGCGAACCTGCACCCCAACTCCGTCCTCCACGAGGAGGTCCTCGCCTACATGGAGCGCGTCCAGGGCACCCTGGACCCCTTCGGCGGGCGCTTCCTGGTCCACGGCGCGCCCGAGCGAGAGGTGCGCGAGGGCAGTTGGCCCGGCGGCGTCGTGATCGTCGGCTTCCCGACGTACGAGGACGCCCGCGCCTGGTACGACTCCCCGGCCTACCAGGAACTTCTCCCACTGCGCACCCGCCACATGAGCGGCGACCTGCTGCTGATCGACGGCGTGCCCGAGGGGTACGAGACCGCCGCCACCGCCGCCCGGGTGCGGGCCGCCCAGTCCTGAAGGCTCAGTGCTCCCGGGGCTCCCGCTGCCGGCGGCGCTCCGCGCGCTGCCGCTCCTGGACCTCGGCGGCGACCTTCCAGCCGTCCGCCACCGGCCCCACGTGGTCGAGCTTGTCGGGGTTGGTGATCGCGCGGACCGTCCGGACCTGCCCGTCGACGACGTCCAGGGCCCAGATGAACAGCACCCGGCCGTCCCGGTCGCGGAACACCGCGCCGGGGCCGCCGTTGACCTCGCGGGCCTCGAAGGACGCGTCCACCAGGGACAGCCGGCCGATGTACGAGGTGAGCAGCCGGGCCACCGGCTCCGCGCCGACCAGCGTCCGCGAAAGCGCCGGCGCCTTGCCACCGCCGTCCCCGACCAGCTGCACATCGGCGGAGAGCAGCGCCCGCAGCCCGTCCACCTCGCCCGCCTGCAGGGCGTCGAAGAACCGCGCCGCCAGCTCCTCCCGCTCCACCCGGTCCGCCTCGAACCTGGCCTGCCCGGCCGCCATGTGCCGCCGCGCCCGTACGGCGAGCTGCCGGCAGGCCGCCTCCGAGCGGTCCACCGCCTCCGCCACCTCGGGAAACCCGAAGCCGAACACCTCGCGCAGCACGAACACCGCCCGCTCCAGCGGGCTCAGCCGCTCCAGGAGCAGCAGCGCCGCCATCGACACCGAGTCGGCCAGCTCGGCCGCGCGCTCGGGATCCTCGTACGGATCGGCGAGCAGCGGCTCCGGCAGCCAGTCCCCGACGTACTGCTCGCGCCGCACCCGGGCCGAGCGCAGCACGTCGATCGAGATCCGGGTGACGGTCGCGGACAGGAAGGCCTTGGGCGAGACGGGGGGATTCGGCGCGGTGGCATAGCGCAGCCAGGTCTCCTGCACGGCGTCCTCGGCCTCGCCGACGCTCCCGAGGATCCGGTACGCGATGGAGAACAACAGCGGCCGCAGCCCCTCGAAGACCCGCACCTCCCCGGCCTCCGCCGCCGCCCCCGCGCTCCCGCTCGCCCCACTCATCCCGACTCCTCCTCGCACCACCCGCACACGTCCCGCCCCCCACTCTCCCCGAGAGGAGACGAGCCGGCCCGCCGTTCTGTGACATCCGGCAGCCGGGAGCCCTCATCACTGCCGGACTCCGGCATCCCGGCGGGCCGCGCGGAGGCCTAGCGTCAGGGACGGCAGGGGCGGAACGCGATGGAGGGGCCGGGATGACGGACGGGGTCGGGTTCTCGCTGGTGTGGGGGGTGGGTGCGACCGCGTTCGGCTGGATCGTGGCCACGGACTTCCGGGGCGCGGCCTACCGCCTGCACGCGTGGGCGGACCGGTTGCCGTTCGGCGGGTGGCGGGGAGCGACGCCGGGCATCCGCTACCTGCGCTTCGTGGCCGCGGTGCTGGCCGTGGTCGGGCCGCTCACGATTCTCGCCGGTGTGCGTGACCTGACGGCCGGCCGGGGGCCGGTCCGGGACTTCGGGGCCGTGCCCCTGCCCTTCGTCGCCGTCTGGGCGGTCATCGGCGCCGTCGCGCTGTGGCGGGTGTGGCGGGCCGACGGTCCGCTCCGGCGGCAGTGGGGCGGCGGCTGGCCGCGCCGGGTCGCCGCCGCCGTGATGAGCGCGGCGCTCCCCGGCTTCCTCGCCGGGGCGGCCCTCGGGCACATGGTCACCCTGCTGGTGAGCTGGCTGGTCGGCGGCGCGGCCGGCCTGCTCCTGCTGGTCCTCAGGGACCCGCGCGAGGAGCGGGCCGCGCCCTGACCCGTACGGCTCCGCTCCGCCCCGGCCTACTCCGCCTTCGCCACGCCGATCGGGCACGACACGCCCGTGCCGCCGATGCCGCAGTAGCCCGCGGGGTTCTTGTCCAGGTACTGCTGGTGGTAGGGCTCGGCCGGGTAGAAGGGGCGGTCCTCGGCGGGGAGGACCTGGGTGGTGATCTCGCCGTAGCCGGAGCCGGTGAGGACCTGCTGGTAGGCGGCGCGGGAGGCCTCGGCGGTGGTCTGGTGCTCGGGGGAGTGGGTGTAGACGGCCGAGCGGTACTGGGTGCCGACGTCATTGCCCTGGCGGAAGCCCTGGGTGGGGTCGTGGGACTCCCAGAACAGCTTCAGGAGGCGCTCGTACGACACCTTCGAGGGGTCGAAGACCACCCGGACGACCTCGGTGTGGCCGGTGAGCCCGGAGCACACCTCCTCGTACAGCGGGTTCGGGGTGTGGCCGCCCTGGTAGCCGACCAGGGTCGTGTACACGCCCTCGGTCTGCCAGAACTTGCGCTCGGCGCCCCAGAAGCAGCCCAGGGCGAAGTCGGCGACCTCCAGGCCCTCCGGGTACGGGCCGAGCAGCGGGGTGCCGAGGACCGTGTGGCGCTCCGGGACGGCGAACGCGGGCTCGGGGCGCCCGCCCAGGGCCTGGTCGGGGGTGGGGAGGACGGGGGTGCGGGACAGGAACATGCGGCATCTCTCCTCGACGGGTGGGCCAGGCCCTCAGCACAACGCGACGGGAATGGCGTGGATTCCCCGGTCACCTCGACAGCGTCGCCGGGCTCCCGCCGTCCGACTCGTAGCCCGCCACCACCAGGTTCCGGTGCACCGTGTACGCGAGCGCCGGGTCGTCGCGCAGCGTCCACGGCAGCGCGCCCACGTACCCGTCCACCTTCACGAGCAGCCGCATCGCCTCCGCCCACCGCTCCTGGCCCATCAGGAACTCGATGAGCAGATGCCGTACGTGCGCCAGCATCGGGTCGTCCACCCGAGCCGAGTGCACCGCGTACATCGCGCCGTCGACCGCCTTCGACACCACCGCCGTGCGGTAGAAGTCCACGCCGACCACGATCTCCGGCCGGTTCTCGAAGACCGCGAACAGCGGCAGCGCGGCGAGCAGCGAACCCTGCGGCGCCCGCGCCGCGGCCGTCGTCGCGAAGTGGTCCGCCTCCACGCGCGAGCCGTGCCACTTCTCGCACCAGTAGTGCAGCGCCGCGAGATGCGCCCCCATGTGCTCCGGTGCGCGGTCGATCACCTTCGCCCACAGCTGGTCGAACTCCTCGTGGGAGTAGCCGAGTCCACGGGCCACCGCGAGCTGCGAGATGTACGGCACGGGGTCGCCCGGCGCGAGCAGCGCGGCCTCCTCGCAGGCCTTGCGCGCCTCCTCCAGGATGACCCGGAAGTCGTCGCTGCCGGCCGTCGACGACCGCCAGGCCTGCTGCACCAGGAACTCCGCGTACACCTGCGCGCCGCCCGCGTCCTTCGGCGCCTCGGCATGCCAGGACCGCAGCCACGCGCCGCCCACGCCGGGCTTCTCGGCCAGCTCCAGAGAGGCCGCGCCCGCGAAGGCCTGCACCCGCTGCCAGCGCAGCTCGCCCTGCTGCTCGGTGCCCTTCAGGAGCTGCGAGGCGGCCCGCCAGTCCTGCGTCGCCTGCACCACGTCGAGCACGTCCAGGAGATCCCGGTCGGGCCCCGGCAGCCGTACGTCCTGCTCCTCCTGGCGCAGGAAACCGTACGCCGCCGGATCGGCCGCGTCCGGTGATCCGGGGGCCACCTGCCGGATGCCGCCGGCCCGACGGCGGAACACGAAGGGGCCCAGGACACCGAAGATCAGGCCGAGGGCGATCAGGAACCACAGAATCTCCATGCGTCCATTGTCCAGGACGCCCCGGCACGCCTGGTGAGACGGCCCGTCCCACCAGGCGGCGACAGCGCCGCCACCGGACTACGCTCCTGCCTCATGAGCGACCAGCACTCCCACCAGAGCTTCGAGACCCGCGCCATCCACGCGGGCAACACCGCCGACCCGCTGACCGGCGCGGTCGTCCCGCCCATCTACCAGGTGTCCACCTACAAGCAGGACGGTGTGGGCGGGCTCCGCGGCGGCTACGAGTACAGCCGCAGCGCCAACCCCACCCGGACCGCCCTCGAGGAGAACCTCGCGGCCCTGGAAGGCGGCCGCCGCGGCCTCGCCTTCGCCTCCGGCCTCGCCGCCGAGGACTGCCTGCTGCGCACCCTCCTCGTCCCCGGCGACCACGTCGTCATCCCCAACGACGCCTACGGCGGCACCTTCCGCCTGTTCGCCAAGGTCGTCCAGCGCTGGGGCGTGGACTTCTCCGTCGCCAACACGTCCGACGTGGCCGAGGTGCGCGCCGCGATCAACGACCGCACCAAGCTGGTCTGGGTGGAGACCCCCTCCAACCCGCTGCTCGGCATCACCGACATCGAGGCCGTCGCGGGCGTGGCCCGCCAGGCCGGGGTGAAGCTGGTCGTCGACAACACCTTCGCCTCGCCGTACCTGCAGCAGCCGCTGTCGCTCGGCGCGGACGTCGTCGTGCACTCGCTCACCAAGTACATGGGCGGCCACTCCGACGTCGTCGGCGGCGCCCTGGTCGCGGCCGACGCGGAGCTCGGGGAGGAGCTGGCGTACCACCAGAACGCGATGGGCGCGGTCGCCGGCCCGTTCGACTCGTGGATCGTGCTGCGCGGCATCAAGACCCTCGCCGTCCGCATGGACCGGCACAGCGAGAACGCCGGCAAGGTCGTCGACATGCTGACCCAGCACCCGAAGGTCACCCAGGTCCTCTACCCGGGTCTGCCGGAGCACGCCGGCCACGAGATCGCGGCCAAGCAGATGCGCGCCTTCGGCGGCATGGTGTCGTTCCGTGTCCAGGGCGGCGAGCAGGCGGCGGTCGAGGTCTGCAACCGCGCCAAGCTGTTCACCCTGGGCGAGTCCCTCGGCGGCGTCGAGTCCCTGATCGAGCACCCGGGCCGGATGACCCACGCGAGCGTCGCGGGCTCCGCCCTGGAGGTCCCGGCGGACCTGGTCCGCATCTCCGTCGGCATCGAGAACGCCGACGACCTGATCGCCGACCTGCGCGAGGCGCTGGGCTAGTCACCTGCGTTTTCGCGGGTACGAGCTTTACGGGTACGAGCTTTATGGGTACGAGTACGGGCCGGCCTCCGCCCTGGAGGCCGGCCCGTGCGCGCTCAGGAGCCGGGCACCGGGTCCTTCATGCTCGCCTTGACGTCCTCCCTCAGCTGGGGGCTGTCGGTGTGCCCGTGTACGGCGATCACATGCGCGACGGCCGCCTTCAGGAGTTCGTCCTCCTCGCCCGCCATGTACATCGAGCAGTTGGAGACGCTGGGGAAGTCCCGGCAGTCGGTTGCCTTCCTGGCCATGTCGACCTCCTGTCACCCTCCCCCTTTTTTCCAGGCTAGGCCGGTTCTCAGAAGCCTTCGAGCGGGGGCGTCACGTCCGTCGGCGGAACCTCCCAGGGCCGGGCCACCGAGGCCCAGACCAGGAAGGCGACGGCGGCGAGCGCGAGCAGCGTCCAGCCGATCCGGCGCAGCACCCGGTCCCGGCGGAGCAGCCGCACGCCGCGGGCCACCGCCCGGGCGGCGAGGTCGCCGGGGACCTGCGGCTGGCCGGCCGAGAGCAGCCGGCGGACCTCGTCCTCCTTGCGCTCGTGCCGGTTCACGAGGCGGCCCGCAGGGTGCTCACGGAACGGGCGCAGATGGCCCGCACCCGGTCCTCCGGCACCCCGAGCAGCGCCGCGGTCTGCTCCTCGGCGACGCCCTCGTACAGCCGCAGCACGACGACCAGGCGTTCCTGCGGAGTGAGCGCGGAGAGCACCCCGCCGCGGCCCTTGTGGTGGCGCCAGGCGGTGCGGGCGAAGCGGGTGGCGAGCTCGGAGCGGGTGAACTCGTAGGGGTCCTCGCCGCGCAGCCGGTCCCAGTGGGCGTAGGTGTGCGCCAGGGCGGCGGTCAGCAGGGCCTGGGCGAGCGGATTGCGGCGGTCCGGCTCGGTGGTGAGCAGCGTCGCGGCATGCAGCAGCCGGCCCGACGCCCCGGCCGCGAACGCGTTGAATTCCCGGGTGCGCCGCGCGTGTTCGCCGGTCTGGCCGTCTGCGGGCTCTCGCACGCCCCCAGTTGAGACCGGCGCGCGGTCCCGGTCAAGCCCCGTGGACGGGGCACAAGGTCACGACTTGGCCGCGACGGGCCACGACCGGTCGCCGCGACAGGTCACGACGTGGACGCGGCCGGGTCGGCGGGCGCGGGCAGCCCCGACTGGCGGGCCGAGAGCGCGGTGTTGAAGCGGGTGAGCAGTGCGCAGAAGGACTCGCGCTCGGTGGGCGTCCACCCCTCGGTGACCTCCACCATCAGCTGGCGGCGCGAGGCCCGGACCTCCTCCAGACGGGCCTGGCCGCGAGGCGACAGCTGGAGCACCACCGCGCGCCCGTCCTCGGGGTGCGAGGTGCGCTTGACGAGGCCGGTGTCGACGAGCGGGGCGACCTGCCGGGTCACCGTCGACGAGTCGATGCCCATGCCCGCGGCGAGCGCCTTCACGCCCATCGGGCCCTCCCGGTCGAGCCGGTTGAGCAGCAGGTACGCGGCGCGGTCCATGGAGTTGCGGAGCTGTCCGGTGCCGCCGAGGCGGGTCTGCTCGGCCCGTCGGGCGAAGACGGCCACCTGGTGCTGGAGGGCGTCGAGGAGACCGGGGTCGAACTCAGTCGTCATGTCCTGAGATGTGGGCATGGCTGTGGGGGCTCTCTCGTGCGGCGGGCGTTTGGTGGGGGACAGAGTACGCGGCCCCGCCGGGGTCCGTACCGGCGCTGCGCAAACCTGTCCGGCGGCCCGCCCGCCGGGCGGCCACGGGGGCCGTGAGCTGCGAGACTTGCTGTCATGAGCTTCCGTACGCCACGCCCCTTGCACCCGCTGATGCTCGACGACGTGCGCGGGGCGCAGAAGATGCTGGCCGGGGTGGCCCGGGTGACCGCGATGGAGGGCAGCCGCCATCTGTCCTCGCTGATCGGGGCGCCGGTCCACTTCAAGTGCGAGAACCTGCAGCGCACCGGCTCCTTCAAGCTGCGCGGCGCGTACGTGCGGATCGCCGGGCTGCGCCCCGAGCAGCGGGCGGCCGGGGTGGTCGCCGCGTCGGCCGGCAACCACGCGCAGGGCGTGGCCCTGGCCTCGGCGCTGCTCGGCGTGCACGCCACGGTGTTCATGCCGGTCGGCGCCCCGCTGCCGAAGGTGGCGGCGACCCGCGAGTACGGCGCGGACGTACGGCTGCACGGCAGCGTCGTGGACGAGACCCTTGCGGCGGCGGAGGAGTACGCCCGGGAGACCGGCGCGGTGTTCATCCACCCCTTCGACCACCCCGACGTCATCGTCGGGCAGGGCACGGTGGGCCTGGAGATCCTGGAGCAGTGCCCCGAGGTCCGCACGATCGTGGTCGGGGTCGGCGGCGGCGGGCTCGCGGCCGGCATCGGCCTCGCGGTGAAGTCGCTGCGGCCCGACGTGCGAGTGATCGGCGTGCAGGCGGAGGGCGCGGCGGCTTACCCGCCCTCGCTCGCGGCCGGGCACCCGGTGGCGATCGAGTCGCCGGTGACGATGGCCGACGGCATCAAGGTGGGGCGGCCGGGCGACGTGCCGTTCGCCCTGGTCAGAGAGTACGTGGACGAGGTCGTCACGGTCTCCGAGGACGCGCTGTCCTCGGCGCTGCTGCTCTGTCTGGAGCGGGCCAAGCTGGTGGTGGAGCCGGCCGGGGCGAGCCCGGTGGCGGCCCTGCTCGCGGACCCGGACGCCTTCCGGGGCCGCGGCCCGGTGGTGGCGGTGCTCTCCGGCGGCAACGTCGACCCGCTCCTCATGCAGCGGATCCTGCGCCACGGCATGGCGGCGGCCGGCCGCTATCTGAGCCTGCGGCTGAAGGTCACCGACCGGCCGGGCGCCCTCGCGACGCTGCTCGCGGTGCTGACCGTGGTCGACGCGAACGTCCTCGACGTCAGCCACGTACGGACCGACCCGCGGCTCGGCCTCACGGAGGCGGAGGTCGAGCTGCACCTGGAGACGAAGGGCCCGGAGCACTGCGAGGAGGTCACGGAGGCGCTGCGGGACGCGGGGTACACGGTCCTGGGGTGAGGCTCCCCCCGGGGGGTGCTGGGCACCCCCCGGGGCTCGCCTAGAGGCGTTCGCGGGCCTTGCGGATCTGGTCCGCCACGGTGGTGTTTCCGAGCTCGGCCACGGTGTCGGCGAGCTCGTCGATGCGCGGTCCGATGCTCGGACTCTGCCCCGCGGCGAGGTCGTTCGCCGCCTTGTTCAGTGCCAGCGCGGCATCCTGGAGTTTGCGGAGGGTCTCCCGGGGATCGGTCGGGAGGGTGCCCGCGAGCTTCCGAAGCTCCGTGAGGACGAAGTTCAGGACCGGAAGCGTCTTCCTGGTGTTCGTTGCCTTCGCGTACGGGTTCCTGCTGTTCAGCTTCTGGAGCGTGTCGATGCCTCCGGTGCACAGCCGGAATATCCTGCCGGCGAAGTCGACCGGCGCCGGGGCCGAGATGTCGGCCAGCGTCGCGGTGGGGTCGACGGCGGCCTGCTGTGCGCCTGCGAGTGCTTCCCTGGACCACTGGGTGAGCAGTCCGACGTCCTGTCCCAGCTCGTCGAAGCTGACCTTCTGGCGCCCGAACTTCCGCAGCTCCAGGGGGACGATGGGAATGTCTCCCACCTTCTCCCGCCTCGCATTCGAGTCGCCCAGCACCGTCATGGCGCCGAACGCGTCGGTCTGGTGGACCTGTTCGGTCTTGGCGGTGCGCTTGCGCAGGGAGGTATGGGCGTACTTTCGGGCCTTCTCGGCCACCGCTCCACCGCCCCAGTCGGCGAGGGGGAGTCCGTAGACCTCCCCGAAGACGCCCACGACGGCGTCGTAGTTGTCGTCCAGGAACACCCTGGCCGGGTCCGGAAGGAACCCGCCGACGGTCTTGAGGTTGACCCGCGAGAGGACCGCGGTCTTGTTCTTGCCCAGAGTCAGCCTCTCGGCGTTGCGCTCCTGCTCGGCCAGGTCGCCGAGGGCGGCCAGCTGGTTGTAGAAGAGGGCGGCGAAGCCGCGCAGTTGCTCGGCGGTCGTCGTCTGCGAGGCAGCCCCGTCCACGTCCATCTGGCCCCCGAGGAAGAGATCGGCCACCCGCCGGCCGAAGACGAGGCTCTGGGAAAGGTGGATGTGCGCCTTCGAGTTGGGCGAGATCCGGGTCTTCGTGCCGCCCGCGTTGGCCGGTTCCGGTTCGGTCAGCATGTGCTGGAAGAAGCCGGCCATGCCGTGCAGGGGGACGCCCACGGTCTGGTGGGCGAACAGACCGTCCCCGTAACCCGGGCGCCCTCGCGTCTCGGTGTGCGGGCGTTCGGGTGCCACTCGGAGGTCCGTCCCCACCAGTGAGGTCTCGTCGTGGGTGAACGCCGCCTCGGAATAGAGGTGCGCGAGTGACTTCTCCTCGTTCGTCGAGTTAGGGCCGGGGCCGTAGAGCTTGCTGTGCATGGCCCTGAGGGTGTCGAGGGTCGTACGGAGGTCGCCGTGCTGGGTCTCTCCCGGAAGGACGTTCATCGGCGGGGTGACGAATTCCGCGTTCGTGTACTGGGTCCTGTCGGGGGCGTTCCGCTTGTCGCCCACCATCTTCACGCCGCTCTGGTGCGTGACGAGGATCGGTCCGGAGACGGGCTCGCCGTTCGCGTCGCGGGCTTCGACGTTGGTGCCGTCCGCCTTGGAGACGGGCCGGTCCGTCTCGATCTCCAGGCCGATGGCGCGCTGGATGGGGGCGGGGGTGGCGGGGGTGGCGGGGGTGGCGGGTGCCGGGCCGCCGAGGGCCCGGCGCGCGTTGGCCTCGGCTTCCCGTTCGAAGCGGTCGGAGGGGTCGGAGACCTTCAGTCCCGCGCCGTTGTCGGTGCCGGCCACCGGGCCCCGGCGCTGCTGGATGACGTGGGTGAGCTCGTGGGCGAGGGTGTGCCGGTCGGCGCCGCCGTCGCCGATGACGACGTGGTTGCCGCTGGTGTAGGCGCGGGCGCCGACCTCGGCGGCGGAGGCGCGGGCGGTGGAGTCGGTGTGCAGCCGTACGTCGGAGAAGTCCGCGCCGAGCCGGGCCTCCATGTCGGTCCGGGTGGCCTCGTCCAGCGGGCGCCCCGGCGCGCGCAGCACCTCGTGCACGGCGGACCGCTGGACGGGGGGCTGCTGGACCGGGGGCTGCCGGTGTCCGCAGCCGGCGCCGTGCTCGTGGCGCTCCTGGGCCCAGGGGTGGCCGGCCTGGCGGAGCAGCTGCACGACGGCCGCGTTGCCCGCCGCGCCGAGCGGGCCGGGCAGCGCGGGAGACGAGGTCTCCGGCGCCCGCCCCGTAGTAGGTGTCCTGGCGGCCTCCGTCCGGTCCGGCCGGTGGGCGCTGCCCGTCCTGTCGTCGTTCGGGGTCCGCACGGGTCCCCCTCCTCTTCGGCGTCGGCGTGGACTTCCTGCGTACACGGCGGAGGAGCGCTGTTTCGAGGTGCGGGCGGGCAGAACCGGGCGACCGATCGGGCAGTGTGCGCAAACCGGTTGTGTATCGCGATGTATCGCGTTAGTGTGTGGTCCGGGTCACTCGAACGCCGGGCGTCGTCCGCTCGGCGTCTCTAAGCTTGGACGAAATCTTTCAAAACCTCTCAAATCATCTGGGAGAACGCATGCCAGGCGCGATTCACGCCGAAGGTCTGGTGAAGACCTTCGGCGACGTACGAGCTCTGGACGGGGTGGACCTCGATGTACCCGAGGGCACCGTCCTGGGCCTGCTCGGCCCGAACGGCGCGGGGAAGACGACCGCCGTGCGCGTGCTCACCACGCTCCTCAAACCGGACAGCGGCCGCGCCGTCGTGGCCGGGATCGACGTGCTCAAGCACCCCAACGAGGTGCGCCGCGCGATCGGCCTGTCCGGCCAGTTCGCCGCGGTCGACGAGTATCTGACCGGCCGCGAGAACCTCCAGATGGTCGGGCAGCTCTATCAGATGAACGGCAGGGCGGCGAAGGTCCGCGCGGGCGAGCTCCTGGAGCGCTTCAACCTCGCCGACGCCGCCGACCGCCCCGCCAAGACCTACTCCGGCGGCATGCGGCGCCGGCTCGACCTGGCCGCCGCCCTCGTCGTCTCCCCGCCCGTGATGTTCATGGACGAGCCCACCACCGGCCTCGACCCGCGCAACCGGCAGGCCCTGTGGGAGATCATCCAGGAGCTCGTCGCGGGCGGCACCACCCTCCTCCTCACCACGCAGTATCTGGAGGAGGCCGACCACCTGGCCCACGACATCTGCGTCGTCGACCACGGCAAGGTCATCGCCCACGGCACCTCCGACCAGCTCAAGGCCCAGACCGGCGGCGAGCGCGTCGAGGTCGTCGTCCACGACCGCGACACCATCCCGGCCGCCCGCGAGGTCCTCGCGCGCTACGGGACGGCGGGCGTCGGCCGCGGCGACATCGACGCCGGCGACATCAGCGTCGAGGAGCACACCCGCAAACTCACCGTCCCGGTCACCGGCGGCGCCAAGCTGCTCGCCGAGGTCATCCGCGACCTGGACGCCGTCGGCGTCGAGATCGACGACATCGGCCTGCGCCGCCCCACCCTCGACGACGTGTTCCTCTCGCTGACCGGCCACGTGGCCGAACAGGCCGAGGAGAACGGCGAGAACGGCGCGAGCGGCGGCGGCGCGGCGAAGAGCGCCCGCAAGGACCGCGACGACCGGAAGGAGGCCGTCAAGTGACCGCGGTGACCGACACCCTGGCCAAGCCGCAGCAGCGCGGCGCCATCGCCCAGTCGATCAGCGACTCGCTGGTCGTCACCAAGCGCAATCTGATCCGGATGACCCGCATCCCGGAGATGGTCATCTTCGGCCTCATCCAGCCCGTGATGTTCGTGATCCTCTTCACGTACGTCTTCGGCGGCTCGATGAAGATCGGTAACACCACCGACCCGGAGGTCTACAAGAACTTCCTGATGGCCGGCATCTTCGCCCAGACCGTCACCTTCGCCACGGCCGGCGCGGGCGCGGGCATCGCCGACGACATGCACAAGGGCCTCATCGACCGCTTCCGCTCGCTGCCCATGGCGCGCGGCGCGGTCCTCACCGGCCGCACCCTCGCCGACCTGGTGCAGACGGCACTGACCCTGCTCGTCCTGGCGGTCGTCGCGCTCATCGTCGGCTGGCGCCCCGGCTTCGCGGAGCCCACCAACTTCGCCAGAATCATGGCCGGGTTCGGCCTGCTGCTGCTCCTCGGTTACGCCTTCACCTGGATCGGCGCGCTGATCGGCCTGTCCGTGCGCACCCCGGAGGCGGCCACCTCGGGCGGACTGATCTGGCTCTTCCCGGTCACGTTCATCTCGAACGCGTTCGTGGACTCCAGCCAGATGACCCCCTGGCTCCAGAAGGTCGCCGACTGGAACCCCTTCAGCGCCACCGTGCAGGCCTGTCGCGTGCTCTTCGGCGACCCGGGAGTCTCCCAGTCCCAGGCCTGGCCGATGCAGCACCCGGTGTGGGCCTCGCTGATCTACTCGGTCCTGATCATCGTGCTGTTCCGGACGCTGGCGGTACGGAAGTACCGCTCGGCCACCGCCTGACGCGACGCGCACGGGGCTCACGGCAGATAGCCGGAGATCACCAGGTCGTCGAAGGGGACGAAGACCGCCCCTCCGGCGACCAGGGGCTCGCCCGGGGTCAGCGACTTCGCCTCGACCCCGTCCGGAAGGACCGCGTTGCGGGACTTCACGTCGCGGTCGCCCACCGGGCCGGTCGCGGGCAGCGACTGCACCTGCTGCTTGCCCGCGACGACCAGCCGGTCGCCCGCGAAGGCGACCCGGTCCACCCCGTTGTCGAAGCTGCCGGCCGTCGTCGCCCGCCGCAGCTCGCGCCCGCTCGCCAGGTCGTAGGTGACCACGGTGAAGCTGACCGAGCTGCCGACGAGACTGCCGACCACGGCCACCGTGCCGTCTGCGCGCACCGCCGGACCGGCGACGATCGTCAGATCCTCCGCCAGCGTGCGCCGCGGCCGCAGCGTCCGGGCGTCGAGCACGGGCACCCCGCCGTCCTGCGCGTTCTGGCACAGCACCGCGTCCCCGTGCACCACGATCGTCGAGCACTCCACGCCGGCTCCGCCCCGGGCCGTCTCCTTGCCGGTCGCCGTGTCGAGAGCCACCGGCACGGTCCCGCCGACCGTCACGTACACCCGGTTCCCCGAGGCGACCAACTGCTCGGGGATCGCGTCGAGTTCCTTCCGCCACAGCTCACGGCCGCCGCCCTTCCCGTCCAGCTTCACCGCCGTGACCAGGCCCTTGCCCTCGTCCGTACGGTGCAGCAGGCTGCTGTACAGGACGTCGCCGACCAGGTCGGAGCCCTTCTCCGCCCACTCCGGGCCCGGCGCGGGCACCTTCCCGCGCACCTTTCCGTCATCGAGGCCGTACGCCGTCAGGCCGTCGGCGCCCGCGATGTACGCCGTGTCGCCGACGACCGACGGATCGCCCGGCGACGCCAGGATGCCGAAGTCGCCGGGAGTCTCGCGGCCGGGGACCGCCCACAGCCGCTTGCCGTCGGCCGCGTTCAGGGCGAGGGCCCCGCCGCCGGTGCCCGCGCACAGCAGCACCTTCGGCGCCAGGGAGCAGTTGCTGATCCCCGGGCCGACCCGGGTCGCCCACGGCGACCAGCCGGCCGGCCGGGCCCCGCTGTCCGTCGCCGACGTCCCGAAGTCGCCGGCGTGCCCCTCACCGCCGTACGGCCGGACGACCTGGCTCAGCGACCCCACCCCGCCCGGCCCGGACGCCGACGCGGACGGCCCGGCCGAACCCGAAGGACCCGAAGGACCCGAAGGACCGCTTCCGGCCTGATCCCCCTGCCCGCCCTGCCGGTCGAGCAGCACCACTCCCACCGTCGCCACCACCGCCACCGCGACCGCCGCGGCGACGATCCGCCCCCACCGGCGGCGCCGCGGCTCCGGCCCGGCGGGACCGGCGGGCCGGGCGACCGCCGCCGTGGGGGAGTACGGCACCGCGACGACCGGCGCCATCGTCGGCAGCTCGGCCACGCCCGCGCCCGAGGCCGCCGCCTCGCCGAACTCGCGGGCCGCGTCCCCGTACTCGGCGAGCAGCGACAACACGCCGCCCGGCCACGGAAACACCTCCTCCTCCGTGGCCTCGGAACCAAGGAGCTCCGCCAGCTCCGCCGCCGAGGGCCGCTCCGCCGGATCGAGCCGCAGGCAGCGCTCCACGACCGGCCGCAACTCCTCCGGCACGCCCGACAGTTCGGCATCGGCCCGGCTGATCCGGTAGACCACGGCCGCCATCTCGTCGTCGTGGAAGGGCCCTCGGCCGCTCGCCGCGAAAGCGAGCACCGCCCCCAGGCAGAACACGTCCGAGGCCGGCACCACGGCCCGGCCGCCCACCAGGTGCTCCGGCGACATGAAGCCCGGCGAGCCGACGACCAGCCCCGTCGAGGTCAGCGCCGTCGCCTCGAAGGCCTGCGCGATGCCGAAGTCGATCAGCTTGGGCCCGGCCGCGCCGAGCAGCACGTTCGCCGGCTTCAGATCCCGGTGCAGCACCTGCGCCTCGTGCACCGCGCCGAGCGCCCGGGCGAGGGCGACGCCCAGCTCCCGTACCGCCGTGACCGGCAGCGGACCGGCGCGGACGACCGCTTCGGCGAGCGAGGGACCCGGCACGTACTCGGTCGCCAGCCACGGCGCCGGTGCGTCGGCGTCCGCGTCCACGAGCCGGGCCGTGTAGGGGCTGTCCACCGCCCGCGCCGAGGTGATCTCGCGCCGGAAGCGGGTCCGGAAGTCCTCGTCGAGCTCCAGCTCCGCGCGCACGGTCTTCACCGCGACCATCCGGTACGGGTCGGCCGTCGGCGCGTCCGTACGGCAAGCCAGGTGGACCTCGCCCATGCCGCCCGCGCCGAGCCGGGCGAGCAGCCGGTACGGGCCGACGAGCCGGGGCGGCCCGGCGGGCAGTGCTTCCAGCACGGTCAACACGCCTTTCCGATGGGGCTGTCGGGGTGACTCACGGGGCCCAGGCCCGGGCCCGGTTCACCGGGGCAGTTCGACGGACGCGACGGCGCCCTTGTCGTACACGACATAGGCGATCCCGCCGACCGGCAGCACCTCGGGCTGCCGGATCCTCCGGCCGTAGACGATGCCGTAGTTCGGGTCGCGCTCGTCCTCCTCGGCCCGCGGCCCCGGCGCGCCTGGCACCGGCGTGGCCTTGAGCCCGCCCGGCCTGCCGTCCGCGCCGAGCCCCACGGTGTAGAGCGCGGAGTAGTCGGCGAACACCAGCCGGTCGCCCGCGAGCAGGGGAGAGGACAGCTCCTGCTTCAGCCCGGCGGGCGCGGTGTCCTTCAGGGGGTACGAGGCGAGCCGCGTGCCGTCCTTCGGGTCGTAGACACCCAGGCCCTCCTTCGCGAAGCCGGCGAAGGCCTTCGGGCTGATCACATCGGCGCTCAGGCTCTCCAGCGACGCGGGCACGGTGCCCTTCGCGGCGAGGGTGGCCGCGTCGAGGACGTGCAGTCGCTCCTCGGC
Organism: Streptomyces fradiae; assembly: GCF_041270065.1. Lineage (NCBI taxonomy): Bacteria > Bacillati > Actinomycetota > Actinomycetes > Kitasatosporales > Streptomycetaceae > Streptomyces > Streptomyces fradiae. Next base: position 5,045,308 of record NZ_CP065958.1, read on the forward strand.
GTCGACGACGTGCGGGGTGCTGACGCAGTACGCCGAGTCGCCGAGCACCTTCACGGCCTCGCACTCGGCCGCCGCCCGGTCGACCTGCCCGCGCAGCTCGCCGGTCCTGGCGTCGTAGGTGACGAGCCCGCCGTCGCTGAGCGCGTACACCTGCCCCTTGGCGTAGGCGACCGGCTCGAAGGGGCGGGTCTCGGAGTACGGGATCTCGTCGCTGGTGAGCATCTTCGACCAGAGCTTGCGGCCGTCCGTGAGGGAGAACGCCGCCATCCCGATGGGCGGATGGATGACGCCGTCCGGCGACGGGCCCGCGACCGCGGCGAAGATCGTGCCGTCGGCCACGATCGGCCGGGTCACCTCCCGCTGCGTGCCCTGCATCGGCTCCTTCGACTCCCATCGCACCGCGCCGCTGCGCACGTCACGGACCTGGAGCCTGCCCTCCCAGGCGAGGACGACGACCGAGTCGTGGACGGTGGGACGGGAGGCCTTGTCGACGATCCACGGCACGCCGTGGTCGTTCATGTAGCTCTGGCCGCCCCGGCCCGCCCCGCCGGCGCTCGCCTCCCACAGCTTCTTCCCGTTCGCCGGGTCGAGGGCCTCGTACCAGCCGTCCGTCGTCCGGCACACCAGCGCCTTCTCGTTCCCCGAGCAGCCGAACGCCGGCGCCGACAGCTTCGCCCGCCACGGCTTCCAGCCGGCCGGCCGCTGGGCCGCGTTCTGCGGTACGACCCCGGACGCGTCCGCCAGGCCCCGGTCGTCGACGCCCGGGACGCGCGGCCCGGACGCGGCGGGGGGACCGGCCGTGGCGGGCTTCTTCGGTGCGGGCTCCGGCCACAGCAGATACGTGCCGACGCCGCCGCCCAGGACCGCCAGGGCCACCACGGCGGCGATCAGACCACGGCGGCGGCGCCGCTGGGGCGTGGGGGGCGATACGGGTACGGGTAAGGGGGCGACGGTCGGCGCCGCGTGCAGCCCGGGCCCGCCGGACGCGGGCGTGCCGGACGTCGGGGCGGGGGCCGCGGGGACCTCCAGCAGCGGGCCGCCGGACGCGACGAGCTGGGCGAGCTCCCGCCCGTACTCGCCGATGTGCTCCCGTACGGCTTCCGGCCACGCGGGCGGGCGCCCGGCCGTGCCGCCCAGGAGCTCGGCCAGCGCCTCCGGCGCGGGCCGGTCCGCCGGGTCGCGGGACAGACAGGCGGTGACGACGGCCCGCAGCTCCTCCGGCAGCCGGGTCAGATCGGCCTCGGCCTGCGCGACGCGGTAGAGGACGGCGGCGACCGGGCCCTCGCCGAACGGGTCCTCGCCGGTCGCCGCGTAACAGAGCAGCGAGCCGAGGCAGAAGACGTCCGACGCGCCGGTCACGTGCCGGGCGCCGGCCACGTGCTCGGGCGACATGAAGGAGGGCGTGCCGACGATCACACCGGTCGCGGTCATGGTGGTCGCGCCGCCGGCCCGCGCGATGCCGAAGTCGATCAGGCGCGGGCCGTCGACGGCGAGCATCACGTTGCCGGGCTTGAGGTCGCGGTGCAGCACCCCGGCCGCGTGCAGATCGGCCAGCGCGCGGGCGATCCGGGCGCCGAGCGCCCGCACCGTCGCGACCGGCAGCGGGCCGCCGCGCCGCACGGCCTGGGCGAGGCTGGGGCCGGGCACATAGGCGGTGGCCAGCCACGGGGTCCCGGCGTCGGGGTCGCCGCCGACGGGCGCGGCGGCGTACGCGCTGCGCACCATCCCCGCCACCCTGATCTCGCGGCGGAAGCGCTCGCGGAAGGCGGGCTCGCCGGCGACATCGGTCCGGATGGTCTTCAGGGCGACGTACGTGCCGGGCGGGGCGCCGGGGGCCGTGTCCCGCGCCAGATACACCTCGCCCATGCCGCCGGCGCCGAGCCGCGCGAGCACCTCGTACGGTCCGATGTGCCGTGGCGCGCCCTCGCGCAGCGGTCCCAGCATCTGCCCCATCCCCCTTCTGCGGCCGATGCCTCCGATCATTGCATGAGCATGACGAAGGGCCGGGCCCCTTCGCGGGGTCCGGCCCTTCGTACGCGCGTACGGTCTCGCGGTCGAACGGGAAAAGCGGGCTCAGCCGGTGTACGGCGTGGCGCTGAGGATCTTCACCATGGCCATCTTGCCGTTCGGCAGCTCGTACTCGGCGTCCTCGCCGGCCTTCTTGCCGTTGACGCCCAGGCCGAGCGGCGACTGCGGGGAGTAGGTCTCGATGTCACCGCTCGCGTACTCGCGGGAGGCGAGCAGGAAGGTCATCGTGTCGTCCTCGTCGCCGTCGAAGGCGATCGTCACGACCATGCCCGGCTCGACGACGCCGTCGTCCGCCGGGGCCTCGCCGACCTTGGCGTTCTGCAGGAGCTGCGTGAGCTGGCGGACCCGGAGCTCCTGCTTGCCCTGCTCCTCCTTGGCCGCGTGGTACCCGCCGTTCTCCCGCAGGTCGCCCTCCTCGCGCGCCGCGGCGATCTTCGCGGCGATCTCGGTACGCGCGGGACCAGACAGGTACGCAAGCTCCTCCTTGAGCTTGTTGTACGCCTCCTGGGTGAGCCAGGTGACGTTCTCGCTGGTCTGGGTCACAGGTGCTCCTCGTAGGTACTGGGAATACAAAAGCTCGCCCTGAGCGGAAAGCCACATGTCCAGCTTGCGCCTTCTTGCGCCTTCCGAGCGGGCGAAACCACGAGCCTAACAATGAGTGGCGAAAAGCGGGAGGACATAACCGCGGTCTTTACGTCACCCCAGGTCACCGGGGCGGCCTGGCGGGGGCTCTACCCCCGCTCCCTACCCACCGCTACCGCGCCGTACACCCGATCAGCTCGGCGCTGGTGGCCCGTGCGGTGGTGCGGATCGAGTAGACCTTGTCGAGCCGGTCCGTGCTCTCCTCGATCCGGACGTCCTTGCGGCCGACCTCGGTGCCGTCCTCGGAGCGGGAGCGCAGTGTGCACACGCCCTTGGCGTCGGTGTCCTTGCGGATCTCCAGGTGCACCTGGACCTCGCTGTCGCCGGTCACCTCGAACTTGATGACCTCGGCGCTGATCTTGCTGTCGACGACGTAGTGCCAGCCGAACCAGCCCATCATGGCGAGGAAGAGGGTGCCGAGCACCGCCCCGGCGATCATGAGCTTGCGGTCGGCCCGCGCGTCCGCGGAGCGCCCGTAGCGCCCCTCGGGGAGCCGCTCTCGCACCGCGCCCATGATCGTTCCTCTCGCCGTCGGGGTACCGGAATTTTCCCTCCCCCGATTCCGTCACTATAGAGACCTCCCTAGGCGACGAATGACTGAGGACCGAGTCTTGACTGAGCAGCTGCGACTGATGGCCGTTCACGCCCACCCCGACGACGAGTCGAGCAAGGGCGCGGCCACGATGGCGAAGTATGTGTCCGAGGGGGTGGAGGTCCTGGTGGTGACCTGCACGGGCGGCGAGCGCGGCTCCATCCTCAACCCGAAGCTCCAGGGCGACCCCTACATCGAGGCGAACATCCACGAGGTGCGCCGCAAGGAGATGGACGAGGCGCGCGAGATCCTGGGCGTGAAGCAGGAGTGGCTGGGCTTCGTCGACTCGGGCCTGCCCGAGGGCGACCCGCTGCCGCCGCTCCCCGAGGGCTGCTTCGCCCTGGAGGACGTGGACGCGGCGGCGGGCGAGCTGGTCCGCAAGATCCGCGCGTTCCGCCCGCAGGTCGTCACGACCTACGACGAGAACGGCGGGTACCCGCACCCCGACCACATCATGACCCACAAGATCTCGATGGTGGCCTTCGACGGCGCGGCCGACACCGAGAAGTACCCCGAGGACGAGTTCGGCCCGGCCCACGCGCCGAGCAAGCTCTACTACAACCAGGGCTTCAACCGCCCGCGCACCGAGGCGCTGCACCAGGCGCTGCTCGACCGGGGCCTGGAGTCGCCGTACGGGGACTGGCTGAAGCGCTGGGACGAGTTCTCGCGCAAGGAGCGCACCCTCACCACCTACGTGCCCTGCGCGGAGTTCTTCGAGATCCGCGACAAGGCCCTGATCGCCCACCGCACCCAGATCGACCCCGACGGCGGCTGGTTCCGGGTTCCGATGGACATCCAGAAGGAGGTCTGGCCCACGGAGGAGTACGAGCTCAGCAAGTCCCTCGTGGACACCTCCCTCCCCGAGAGCGACCTCTTCGCGGGCATCCGGGACAATGCCTAGCATGAGCGCACACCTGGCACTGACCGAGCTCGTCCCCTTCGCCGCGAAGGAGCTGGACGAGAACAAGGTGACCCCCGGCGTCCTCGGCTTCGTCGTCTTCGCCGTCCTGGCGCTGGCCGTCTGGGGTCTGATGAAGTCGATGAACCGCCACATGCACAAGGTCGACTTCGCGGAGGCCCCGGACCCGGCGGCCGCGGGCGCGCCGGCTTCGGCGGCCGAGGGCTCGAAGAAGTAGCGGGCGGTACGCCTCCGGGGCCCCGGCACCGCCGGGGCCCTGCGAGCGCTGCCCGGGCCCCGACACACAGGGCCTACCCCACCGGCACCCCCATCACCTCCCGCGCCTGCCGTCCCGGCACCATGCCCAGGTCCCAGGCCTGCCAGGTGGTGTCCGGGGCGGTGCCGCGGTCGAGGACCAGGGCGTAGGCCTCGGCGCAGTCGGTGAGGCGGGGGTCCCGGGACGGGTGGGGGGCGGCGGTCAGGGAGGCGAGTTCCTCGCGGGCCGCGGCCGGGTCGGGGAGCAGGGTGGCGCGCAGGAAGCGGGCCCAGTCGGTGCCCCGCCGGTCGCCGTACCCGGCGAAGAGGCCGGCCGCCTCCTCGCACAGGCCCAGGGCCTGCGTGGTGCGCCCGTTGCCCGCGTCGACCACGGCCAGCTCCAGACATGTCCAGGCCTCGCCGTGGGCCACGCCGATCCGGCGGAAGTCGGCCCGGGCGTCCATCAGGAGCTGGCGGGCGAAGCCCGAGTTGCGCAGGTTGCCGGTCTGCGCGGCCCGCTGGTCCCGGGTCACCCGACCCGAATGATGGCGGGCGCATGCCAAACCGTAGACGTCGCGCATCCGCGAGAACATCGTCCGCGCCCGCTCCAGCTCCCGCACCGCCTGGTCCCGGTCGCCCCGCTCCTCCAGGGCGTGCCCCAGGTAGTAGAGCGTCCACGCCTCGCCGCGGGCGTCCTCCTGCTCGCGATGCCGCGACAGCGCCTGCCGCAGCCCGTCCACCGCGGGCCCCACGTCCCCGGCGACAAGCCGCGCCCGGGCCAGCTGGGTCAGCGCCCACGCCTCGCCGCGCCCGTCCCGGGTCCGCCCGTACTCGTCGAGGGCGAGCCGCAGCTCCGCCTCGGCCCGCTCCACCTCACCCGTCCGCAGCCGCACCTGGCCCAGCTGGAAGTGCGTCCAGGCCTCGCCGTGCAGCGACTCGTGCTCCCGGTGCAGCGCGAGCGCCCGGTCGAGCAGATCGAGCGCCTCCGCCAGCCGGCCCTGGTCCCGCTCGACCGCCCCGAGCGCGTGCAGCGTCCAGCCCCGGTCGGCCGCGAGCGACTCCGGCTCCTGCAGATCGAGCGCCTCCCGCAGCCGGGCCGCCGCCTCCGCCAACTGCCCCTGGTGGTGCAGCGTGATGCCGAGCGAGCACAGCGCGAGCGCCGCGCCCGCGTCCTGATGCGCCTCCTGATACAGCGACACCACCGAGGTCAGCGTCGTCCGCGCCTTGTCCAGCTCGCCCAGCTGCCGGGCCGCGATACCGGTGCGCCACTGCACCGAGCGCGACAGCAGCCCCTGCCCCACCGCCTCCGTCAGCTCGTTGATCTCACCCAGCCGGTACAGATCACCGCGCAGCAGACAGTGGTCGCACAGCGCGCCCAGCAGATCGAGCACCGTCTGCTGGTCCACGCCCTCGGTGTGCCGCAGCGTCGCCGTGATGAAGCTGGACTCCTCGTCCAGCCAGCGCAGCGCCGCGTCCAGCGAACCGAACCCGTGCCCGTCGAAGCGGTCCGCGCGCGTCGACATCTTGCCGTCGACCATCCGCAGCACCGCGTCCGCCAGCTCCGCGTAGTTGCGGATCAGCCGCTCCTGCGCCGCCGCGATCTCCGCCTGGTCCTCCTCCTCGACGAGCCGCGCCGCCGCGAAACCGCGCACCGCGTCGTGCAGCCGGTAGCGCTTCCCGCGCACGTGGTCGAGCAGCCCGGCGCCGGTCAGCTCCCCGAGCAGCCGCGCCCCGTCCGCCTGGCTGCCGCCGAGCAGCGCCGCCGCGGCCGCCGCCCCCGCCCCCCCCCCCCCCCCCCCCCCGAGCGCGAGCCGCCGCAGCAGCCGCCGCCGCCCGTCCTCGTCCAGACCCGTCGCGTACCCCGCCGCGAGCGCCCGCTCCACCGGCCCCGCGTCCGGCCCGGCCGCCGCGAGCAGCCCCGCCACCTCGGCCGCCGGCCGCCCGTCGAGCAGCGCGCCCGCCGTGCGAAGCGCCAGCGGCAGCCCGCCGCACAGCTCCCGCGCCCGCTCGAACCCCTCCGCGTCATACGGCCCCCGCGCACCGGACGACGCCCCGAGCAGCTCCTCCGCGCCCGCCGCGTCCAGCTCAGCCACCGGCAGCACATGCACCGAGGCCGGCAGGTCCGCGCCCAGGTCGAGCGGCTCCCGGCAGGTCACCAGGACCAGACTGTCGGAGCGCTCCGGAAGCAGCGTGCGCACCTGATCCGGGTCCACCGCGTCGTCCAGGACGAGCGTCACCGCGAGTCCCGTCAGCTGCTGGTGGTACAGCTCCGCAAGCCGTCGCACCTGCTGCTCGGCCGACGCCCGCTCCCGGAACAGGAGTTGCTCGCGCGGCGCGCCCAGCCGGTTCAGCAGGTGCAGCAGCGCCTCCCGGGTGGACAGCGGCTGCTGCCCGCGGGTGGCCCCGCCCCGCAGGTCCACCACGCACGCCCCGCGGAACTGGTCCCGCAGCGCGTGCGCCGCCCGTACCGCCAGTGCCGTACGGCCCGAGCCGGGCGCGCCGGGCAGCAGCACCACCGTCGGCCGGGTCGTGGTCGCCGCCCGGCCCGCCTGCACCCACTGGGTGATCTGCGCCAGCTCGGCCCGACGCCCCGCGAACGGCCCGTCCGCGTCCGGAAGTTGCCCGAAGGACTGCTCAAGGACCGCCCGTCGCCGGGCCGCCGCACTGCGGTCCGCGCCACGCAGCCGCTCCACCGTCCGCTGCGCCGGCTGCCCCGCCGTCCGCAGCAGCACCCGCTCCTTGTCCAGGAACGGCCGCACGCCCCGCACCTCCAGGGCCGTCAGCCACTGCAGCCGCAGCTGCTCCACCCCGCCCGGCCGGCCCGCCGCCCCGGCCCTGCGGTGCGCCGCCGCCCGCCGTTCCCCGCCGAGCTTGAACGCGGCAGCGGCGGCGCCCGCCACCGCGACCACGGCGCCCGCGCCGAACGCGGTGCCCGCCGCCGTACCGAGGGCGAGGTCGCCGCCGACCGCCGCGGCGGCCGCGACCGCCGTCACCACGGCCGGCGTCGTCAGGTCCGCCGGGGACGCGGGGCCGGCCTCCGCCGCCTCCACGGCCCGCAGATAGGCCGCGTACTCCTCGGCGGCCGGCGCCGCTATCGCGTCGAGCGCCGCCTTCCCGCGGGACAGCAGGACCGCCCCGTCGAAGCGGCCGCCCGAGCGCCGTACCTCTTCCTCCACGGCCCGTGCCCACAGCCCCTCGGCCTCGGCCCGATGGCTGTCCCGCATCGCGTTCCCCCTTTGCTCGCGACGCCGGGGCGTGTCAAGTTCCCGGCGCACTCCGCCTCGAACAGTCCGGTGCCCAGTGTCCTCGGAGACATGCGCCGACGCGAGGGACGGACGTCGCCGCCCGGTGTTCCCAAGGAACCGCGCCCCACACGGGAACTGACCGAACGACTGCCCGTCGACCTCCCGTCCGATGGCGTTCATGTGCCGAATACCGCGTCCGGGTGATGCACCGGAACCAATCCTTCCCGGGGCAGTTGATCAGGACGCTTCGGTCAACGGAGCAGTTCCGGGCCATCGAGCTCCGGGCCATCGAGCTCAAGAAGGAATACTCGTGATCAAGAAGGTTCTTGCTACCGCTGCTGTCGCGGCCACCGTCGCCGGCATGTCCGCGACCACGGCGATGGCGGCCGGTAACGACGGCGGTAGCGCCAACATCATCGGCAACACGTCGAAGCAGTCCATCGGCAGCAACTCCACCGGTGGCTACATGAGCCCGAACTTCGGTCTCGTCAACGGTGGCGTCCTGCACTGCTTCGACGTCCAGAAGGTCGAGGCCCAGGTGCCGATCGGCGCCCTCATCGGTGTCCCGATCGCCGTCCAGGACGTCCTCGGCAACCCCATCGCGAACCAGACCTGCACCCAGAACTCCGTGCAGCAGAAGGGCGACGACGCTCTGTCGCACATCCTGGGCGAGGTCCTCTCCCAGAACGGCAACATGGGCGGCTGATCTTCCGAGCCCCGCTGAAGCGGCCCCGTTCCTCGCAGAGCCAGTGCGAGGAGCGGGGCCGCTTCGCCATGATCCCTGCCCCGCCCGCACCCGCCCCACCCATGGCGTACGGGCGGTGTTTCCCCGCCCGCCGCCGCCCCGGGTGCGCGAGGATGGGGTCATGCCGAACAGACTGGCCCAAGAGACCTCCCCCTATCTCCTCCAGCACGCCGACAACCCGGTCGACTGGTGGCCCTGGTCGGCCGAGGCGTTCGAGGAGGCCCGCCGCCGCGACGTCCCGGTGCTGCTCAGCGTCGGCTACAGCTCGTGCCACTGGTGTCACGTCATGGCCCACGAGTCCTTCGAGGACGAGGCCACCGCCGGCCTGGTCAACGAGCACTTCGTCGCCGTGAAGGTGGACCGCGAGGAGCGGCCCGACGTCGACGCCGTCTACATGGAGGCCGTGCAGGCCGCGACCGGCCAGGGTGGCTGGCCGATGACCGTGTTCCTCACCCCGGACGCCGAGCCCTTCTACTTCGGCACCTACTTCCCGCCCGAGCCCCGGCACGGCATGCCGTCCTTCTCCGACGTGCTCGACGGGGTCGCGCGGGCGTGGACCGAGCGGCGTGAGGAGGTCTCCCAGGTCGCCGCGAAGATCGTCGAGGACCTGTCGGCCCGCTCGCTCGCCTACGGCGGGGACGGCGTGCCCGGTGACGAAGAGCTGGCGCAGGCCCTGCTCGGTCTCACCCGGGAGTACGACGCCCAGGACGGCGGCTTCGGGGGCGCGCCCAAGTTCCCGCCGTCGATGGTCCTGGAGTTCCTGCTCCGCCACCACGCCCGTACGGGCTCCGAGGGCGCCCTCCAGATGGCCGCCGACACCTGCGAGGCGATGGCCCGCGGCGGCATCTACGACCAGCTCGGCGGCGGCTTCGCCCGCTACTCGGTGGACCGCCAGTGGGTCGTGCCGCACTTCGAGAAGATGCTGTACGACAACGCGCTGCTCTGCCGGGTGTACGCGCACCTGTGGCGGGTCACCGGCAGCGACCTGGCCCGCCGGGTCGCCCTGGAGACCGCCGACTTCATGGTCCGCGAACTGCGCACCCCCGAGGGCGGCTTCGCCTCCGCGCTCGACGCCGACTCCGACGACGGAAGCGGCAAGCACGTCGAGGGCGCCTACTACGCGTGGACGCCCGCCCAGCTCGAAGCGGTCCTCGGCGCCGAGGACGCCCGGCACGCCGCCCGCTACTTCGGCGTCACCGAGGAGGGCACCTTCGAGGAGGGCGCCTCGGTGCTCCAGCTCCCGCAGGACGGCTCCTTCGCCGACGCCGACCGCATCGCCTCGATCCGCACCCGGCTGCTCGCCGCCCGCGAGGAGCGCCCGCGACCCGGCCGCGACGACAAGATCGTCGCCGCCTGGAACGGCCTGGCCGTCGCGGCCCTCGCCGAGACCGGCGCCCTGCTCGACCGCCCCGACCTGATCGAGCGCGCCACCGAGGCCGCCGACCTGCTCGTCCGGGTGCACCTCGACGACGGCGCCCGCCTCACCCGTACCTCCAAGGACGGGCGCGCGGGCGGCAACACCGGAGTCCTGGAGGACTACGCCGACGTCGCCGAGGGCTTCCTCGCGCTCGCCTCCGTCACCGGCGAGGGCGTGTGGCTGGAGTTCGCCGGATTCCTCCTCGACATCGTCCTCGACCGCTTCACCGCCGAGGGCGGCGCACTGTACGACACCGCGCACGACGCCGAGCAGTTGATCCGCCGCCCCCAGGACCCCACCGACAACGCCACCCCGTCCGGGTGGACCGCGGCCGCCGGCGCGCTCCTCTCGTACGCCGCGCACACCGGCTCCGAGGCGCACCGCACCGCCGCCGAACGGGCCCTCGGCGTGGTCAAGGCGCTCGGGCCGCGCGCGCCCCGGTTCATCGGCTGGGGCCTCGCCGTCGCCGAGGCGCTGCGCGACGGGCCCCGGGAGATCGCCGTGGTCGGCGCCCCCGACGACGAGGGCTTCCGGGCCCTGCGCCGTACCGCCCTGCACGCCGCCACGCCCGGCGCGGTCCTCGCCGCCGGGCTGCCCGACGGCGAGGAGTTCCCGCTCCTGAGGGACCGGCCGCTGGTCGACGGCAGGGCCGCCGCCTATGTCTGCCGGCATTTCGTGTGCGACGCGCCGGCCACCGACCCCGAGCTGCTCGCCCGCAAGCTCGGCCGCTAGCCAAGCGGAAGGGCAGCGGAGGGGCGCCCGCGTCACTTGCAGAGCAGCGAGGCGCCCTTCACCGGCTTGTAGTCGCCGAGGCCCCGCGGGATCTCACTGGTCGGCTCCGGCCGGGCCTTCGGCAGCGCCTTGTCGGCGCGCATCGCCGCGAACACCTGGTCCGCGTGCTTCTCGTCCCAGGCCAGGGTCGACCCGACGTCCTCGATGTTCGCGTTGAAGCCCGCGACCGGGACGACCGCGAACTCGGTACGGGCCGGGGTGAGGTTCTTCAGCCGGCCGGCGAGCGCGACCAGCTCGGTGACCAAGATCCCGCGTTCCGCCCTGCCCTTGCCGCGCACCGTGGAGGCGAAGGCCTTCAGCGCCTTCGGGCTCTTGATCAGCCCGTCGCGCAGACTGCGGTGCAGGTTGGCGATGAACAGCTGCTGCTTCTGGATGCGCCCGAAGTCCATCTTGCCGTCCGCCCGGCGGGAGCGGACGTACTGCAGCGCCTCGCCGCCCCGCACCGACTTCGAGCCGGCCTTCAGGTCGAGCCCGGTCACCGGGTCCTTGAGCCGCTTCTTCGTACAGATGGGGGTGCCCTTGTCGAAGACGTTCACGGTGTCCATGAAGCGGCGGAAGTCGATCTCCAGATAACGGTGGACCGGAACCCCGGTCATCGCCTCGACGGTCTCGATCGTGAAGGCCGAACCGCCCTCCGCCCAGGCGGCGTTGATCTTCGCCGGGTGGGCCTCGTGCTGCTCCCCGGTCCGCCGGTCGACATGCCCGTCGGGGAACTCGGTGAGCGAGTCGCGCGGCAGGCTCACCACGCTCACCCGGTCGTTCTTCGCCGACACGTGCACCAGCATGATCACGTCGGTGCAGGCGCACTCGCGGCTGCCGAGCCGGTACTTCTTCTTCTCGGCGGCGGTCACCGCCTTGCGGCCGTCGACGCCGACCACCAGCAGATTCAGGCCCTTCTTCGGCGAGGGCAGCTCCGACGGCGCCGCGGCGAGGACGCCGGTGCCGAGCGCGACCAGGGCGGTGGACAGAAGCAGCGTACGTCTCCGGCGCGAGTGCGGGCGCGGGCGTGGGCCGGGGCCGGGGCGCCGGAGGCTGTGGGGGGAATTCATGGCGGAACGTTAATTCGGGCACACTCGCACACAGGTGCGCGACGCGACATCGGCAGTTCGAATCACCCGCCTGCGACGGCTGTGTCATGATGCCGGAACACCGGTGAAAGGAGCGAATATGGCCCCCGATCCAGGGAAATGGGAGCGCATGGCCTTCATTCCGAAGAGCCGTTATGTTCCCGACCCGCCGCCCGAGCGGGAGCCCTTCCCGCTCTATTCCTCCCTGGCCCGCCAGTGGGAACAGGCAGGCCGGGTGGTGCCCGGAGTGCCGGACCGGGAGTGGGAACGGCTGATGAGAACACCTATTTGGCCGCGTTGACCATTCGGGTGCGCGGCAATGGGGTGAAGGGGGCCGGTCGGACCATCCGACGGTTCCCTTTTCGTGGCAGGGTCGTTGAGAACCGTGCAGTGGAAGGCGGGAGTCCGCAGGGCTCCCGTAATCGCGAAATCCGTGAATTCTCTTCCGCCGCAGAAAGGATCCAGACGAAATGAAGTGCAAGAAGGCCGCGGTCGCCGTTGCCGGTCTGCTCATGGCCCTGGGTGCCGCCGCTCCCGCGATGGCCGACTCGCACGCCGAGGGCTTCGCCGTCGGCTCGCCCGGCGTCCTGTCCGGCAACGTGATCCAGGCGCCGATCCACATCCCGATCAACGTCTGCGGCAACAGCGTGAACATCATCGGCCTGTTCAACCCGGCCTTCGGCAACGTCTGCGTCAACCGCTGACGTCACGGCTCCGAGGGTCCCGGCCGGCCCCGGGGAGTGTCCACCACACTCCCCGGGGCCGGCCTTCGCCGTACCTGACAAGGCCTCAGGACGCCGGGGCGGTCACCCGCTCCTCGCCCGTACGGGGACGCCCGAGGACCCCGTCGCCCCGCCCGGCACCGGCCCGCAGCCGCTGCCGTACGCCCTTCACCAGGCGCCCCGCCGTGTAGTCCGCGCCGAACACGAAGCGCATCGACGGCCCGTACGAGGGAGCCGTGAGCAGTCCGGCGAGGAACAGGCCCGGCCGGGACGACTCGAACAGCGCGCCCACCTCCGGCGCCCCGCCCGCCCCGCCCGCGCCCGACCCACCGGCACCCACCCGGCGCAGCCCGTCGCGCAGTTCGGGCGCGAGCACGTCGGCCCGGTCCAGGCTGGGCACGAAGCCGGTCGCCGCGATGACATGGTCGGTCTCCACGACCTCCGCGGCCCCGTCCGGGCCGGTCACGTCGAGCCGCAGCCGGTCGTCCGCCGTGACCGTCGCGCAGCTCACCCACCGCCCCAGCCGCACGTCCTTCACCTCGGCGAACCGCTCGCGCAGCCACCAGGCGCCGGCCGGCCCGAGCGCCGAGTCGAAGATCCGCTCGCGGGTGGCGGCGGGCAGCCGCCGGAAGATCCCCGGGGTGTCCGCGTACAGCTTGTTCTGCCAGCCGCAGCCGAGCCCGGTGTGCGGAGCGCGCAGCGAACGCCAGGGCCCGCGGTCGAGCGCCGGCGGCACGGTGTTCCAGTTCAGCCGGTCGGAGCGGGCCAGGACCCGTACGTGCGCGGCGCCCTGTTCGGCGAGGATCGCCGCGGTCTCCAGGGCGGCCTGCCCGGCCCCGATCACGGTGACGTCCTTGCCGGCGAAGCCGTCCAGCTCGCCGTGGTGGCTGGAGTGGGTGACGTAACGCCGGGGCAGCCCGCGCAGCGGCCCGGGGATCTCCATGAAGGGCAGCACGCCCACCGCCAGCGCCACCGTCCGGGCCCGGACCGTCTCGCCGTCCTCGGCGGTCACCGCGTACCCGCCGCCGCCCGTCTCCGCCGCCACCGTGGTGACCAGGCGCTCGTCGAGCGCGGGCACGGCCTGCCGGGCGAACCAGTCGCCGTACGCGGCGAAGAAGCCGACCGGCAGCGGCACCCCGTGCTCGGCGCGCACGCCCCGGGTGGCCGCGTAGGCGTCGAGCCCGTAGACCCCCTCCGGGTCGGAGAGATGGGAGGCCCACGGCTCGGACTTCAGGTACATCCCCGAGGGCATGGCGTGCCAGGACTCCATCGTGCGGCCGAAGATCCGCAGGTCCAGGCCGTGCGCCGCCGCGTGGGCGGCGACGGAGAGCCCGTAGGGGCCCGCTCCCACAATCACCAGGTCGTACATCGTGCGTTCCGCCTTCGAAGTCGTCGCGTCGTTCTCGCGGGTCTGAGGGGGGTGTCGGGGGTCACCGCCGGGTCACCCGGCCGGTGGAGGAGGTACGGGCCGAGGGCTGCGGCGGTACGCGGGCCGGCCGCCGCAGGATGCCCGGCCCGCCCCGGAGCAGCCGGCGCAGCGCCGGCAGCGCCTTGCGCAGGGCGTGCGCGAGCCAGGCCCGCAGCATCGCGAGGGCCGGCCGGAGGTCGTCGGCGGCGAACCAGGCCGCCTCGCGGCCACCGCCCGTGCCGACCGGACCCGCCGGCTCGGGCGCGTACCGGCGGCGCGGCGAGACCAGGTACGACAGAGCGGCGTAGTTCTCGACGACGAACCGGCGCCCGTACGAGGGCAGGTGCGCCGGCACCGGCCGGCCGGTGAGGTCCAGATGCATGGCCCGCACCACGTCGAGCCCGTCCCGGTCGGCGAACAGCCGGAACTGGGCGCCGGGCCGCGGATTGAAGTCGAGCAGGTGGTACGCGCCGGTGCCCCGGTCCAGCCGGAAGTCGAGGTCGCACACGCCCCGGTAGCCGAGCGCGCCGAGCAGCTCCCGGGCCGCCGTGTCGACCGCCGGGTTCGCGGTCCACCGGCCGACCGCCGTGAGCCCGGCTCCGTCCGGCCAGGAGCGCTCCTTGCGGCCGGTGGCGCCGGTCGCGCAGCCGCCGGCGGAGTCCACGTACCCGTGGAAGAACCAGTCGAGGTCCCGCCCGGCCGGCAGCAGCTCCTGCAGCAGCAGCCGGCTGCCGGCCTGCGGGGTGCGCGCGTAGAGCTCGCGGACCTCGGCGAGCGAGCCGAGGATCGTGGTGCTGCGCAGGCCGCCGCCGGCCGGCAGCAGCCAGGGGCGGCTCCACTTGGCGATCACCGGAAGTCCGAGCGACCAGGCCATGGCGGCGGCCTCGTCGGCGCCGGTGGGGAGTTCGGTACGGGGGTGGGGGAGGCCCAGGGCCCGGCAGGTCTCGGCGAGCTGGGCCTTGTCGGCGACCCGGGCGAGCTGCTCGGGCGACTGGTCGGGCAGCAGGAAACGGCCCCCCAGCTCGGGCCGGCACTCGGCGAGAAGCAGCGCGGTGATGTCGTCGAGGGGCACGAGCAGCGCGGGAGGTGACGTGCCGTCGGTCCGATCGGCATCGGGAGGGAGCCCGTCCGCGATGCGGTGCAGCAGCCGGGTGAGCTCGGCGGGGGAGGGCTCGTCGGGGCGGCGGTGCGCGCCCCGGAGGTAGCGGGAGCGGACGACCGGACTGTCCGGCGACTCGACCACCGCGTGGACCGCGATGCCCGCTCGCCCCAGGGAGCGCACGGCGCCGAGCGTGCCGTGGTGAAAGGGGTTCGCGTCGAGCCGCACAAGGACCGCGGGGACACGGGTGTCAAAACTCGGCACGGCATTCCTTCGTCTCGGGGGCCCAATCGGGCGATGAGGAATCCTCTAACGGACTATTGAGCGGATCGGAGCGGAGTTCTCGGTCGGCGCATTAGGAATACATTCGGAAGATCCGACTGACGGTCCATCACGCGGCGTGCGAGCGAAGGAGAAGCTGCCATGGTCAACCGAAACCGCAGAACTTCGAGGGTGTGGCTGGGGGTGTTCACCGCCGGTCTCCTTGCGTCAGGTTCTGTCGTGCTGTCGTCCCCCGCTCACGCTCACTCCGCCGCATCCGTAACGACCCGGGACCCCCAACCGACTCTCTCCAGCGCCATGGGAGCGTTCCTCGAATCGGGACCTGTCGGAGTCGCCCGCATCGCCCAGCTGCAGCGCTGGCTCGGCGGGCACGAACTCCGGGTCGGGCACACCTACCTGCCCGGCGACCTCTGGTCGAACATCGAGGGCCCGCCCGGCTTTCTCGACTCCTGGGCGGCCTGGCGCAACGAGCGTGCCGACCGGATGTTCGTCCTCAACGTCCCCATGCTGGAGCGCAACGAGGCCGGCGTCTCCGACTACGAGGTCCGCCGCCAGCTCCAGTTGGGTGCCGCGGGCTACTACGACGAGCACTTCCGCACCCTCGCCCGGCGCCTGGTCGACCTCCGGGCCACGGACACCGTGATCGTGCTCGGCTGGGAGATGAACGGCACGACCTACACCAGCCGGTGCGCGCCGGACCCGACGGCCTGGAAGCGGTACTGGAACCGGATCGTCGGGGCGATGCGTTCCGTGCCGGGCCAGAAGTTCCGCTTCGACTTCAACCCGAGCCGCGGCCGTGACGCGATTCCGTGGACCGAGTGCTATCCCGGGGACGACGTCGTCGACGTCATCGGCATGGACTCCTACGACCAGCCGCCGGGCTCCAGTTTCGACGAACACGTCAAGGAGCCGTACGGGCTCCAGGCGCAGGTCGATTTCGCGGCCGAGCACGGAAAGCAGATCTCCTATCCGGAATGGGGCCTGTTCCGGAACGGAGACAACCCCGCGTACATGCGACAGATGCTGGACTGGATGAAACGGCATCAGCCGCTGTACCACACGATCACCGATTACTGCCCGCACGGCGTCTGGCAGTGCGACGACAATCCGCAGTCGTCGCTGGTGTTCCGTCAGATGCTGTACGGGGTGGAGCCGGAGGTCCCGACTCAGCCGACGGAGCCGACGGAGCCGACTCAGCCCACGGAGCCGACGGAGCCGACCGAGCCGCCTGAGCCCACGGACCCGGTGGAGCCCACGGAGCCGACTCAGCCCACGGAGCCGACTGAGCCCACGGAGCCGACTGAGCCGACTGAGCCCACGGACCCGGTGGACCCGACGGTGCCGGTCCCGAAGCCGGAGCCGAAGCCGGAACCCAAGCCTGAGCCGAAGCCGGAACCCAAGCCCGAGCCCAAGCCGGAACCGAAGCCGGAACCCAAGCCCGAGCCGAAGCCCGAGCCCAAGCCGGAACCCAAGCCCGAGCCGAAGCCGGAGCCCAAGCCGGAACCGAAGCCCGAGCCGAAGCCGGAACCGAAGCCCGAGCCCAAGCCCGAGCCGAAGCCGGAACCCAAGCCCGAACCCGCCAAGCCCGACTGCTGGAAGCTGGACCTCGGTTCGTGGGTGGAGAGCTGGATCGGCGGGCCGGTCTGCGTCCCGAAGGACACCTCCTGGAAGGACCCCCTGAAGGAGCCCGCCACGCCCGCCGTGCCAGCCCTGCCCGCCAGGCCCACGGTGCCCACCGTGCCCGCGGTTCCCGCCAAGCCGCCGGCGAAGCCGGCCGGCGGCTGGCAGGACGGGCTGAAGATCGACTGGAAGGGAGCCCTGAACGGGATCTGGCCGTTCTGACACCCGGCGCGGCGGCGGAGGAGCTCATCCTCCGCCGCCGTCCGGCGTTCCGCGAAGCCGTCCGACCGCGCGCCCCAACCACTCCCGCTCGCGCACCTGACCGGCCGCCCAGCGCCGCCCGTTCGCGGCGCCCGCGCGCAGCCAGAGCAGCGGCGCGGCGCCCGGCCCGGCCAGCATCAGGCGCTGGTTGGGCACGGTCTCGGGCCGCCAGTGGTGCTTGTACGGTTCGGTGCCGCGCAGCATGCTCAGGGTGGCCCGGCCGCTCGCGCTGGTCTCGCGCGCCCCGTGCCGCAGCAGCATCGCGGCCACGTCGACCTTGCGGGCGCGCAGCTCGGGGTCCGCCCCGTACAGGTAACCGCCCGCGAGGCGCGGCGACATCAGGGTCAGGTCCGCGCAGACCACGTCGCCGCCGAGCCGGAACTCGGTGACCATGGCGTCGCCGCGCTCGACCATCGGGCGGACCGCCCGCGCCAGGTGCTGGGCGAACCGCTCGCTGGTGTGCTCGGCGGTCACGCCCCGGCCCTGCCACTGGAGCCGGTGCAGCCGGAGCAGCCGCTCCAGGGCGCCGGGGACCTCGGCCGCGGGCACGATCCGCTCGTCGATGCCGAGCGCGTCCATCTTGCGCAGCTTGGCCCGTACCCGCTGGGCCTTCCCGGAGGGGATGCGTTCGAGCAGGGCCTCCATGGGGACGGCGGGCAGCTCCAGGCAGAGCGAGTCGGCGAGCCGGCGGCGGGGGCCGCGCCAGGCCTCGTAGACCCGCTCGGCCGCGGCCCCGGGCCGTACCTCGCGCAGGTCGATCACCGTGCCGCGGGCCGCCCGGGCCAGCGCGCCGGCGAGCGCGGGCGCCGCCTCCGGGCAGGAGTCGTCGAGGAGCACGTCGGTGAAGTCGGTGATCGCGCCGCCGAGCGGGGCGAGCGCGGGCAGCGGGCCGGGCGCCCGCATCAGCGCCGCCGCGCCGACCGGGGTGCCGTCGGCCCGCCGCACCAGGACGACGCGCAGGTCGCCGGGGCGCCCGTACGACACCCACCAGGAGTGCAGCCACGCGTACGACTGGAACGGCGTCGCCGTGGCGCACCGCCCGTACAGCGCCGTCCACTCGGGGCCGAGCCGCTCGAACTCGGCGCAGTCCCGGATGATCTCGGTCAGGAAGGATCTGCCGTTCACACCGCCTCCGGTTCCGGCTGCTGCGCGGCGGCGCCCGCCGGACCCGGCACCTGCGCCGCGCTGCCCGTGGCCGCGGCCGCGGCCGGCTGCCGGGAGTGCCGGGCCTCGGCGCGGGCCGTGCGCTTCGGACGTACGAGCAGGGCGAGGCCGCCGAGCAGCCCGCCCGCGCAGCCGCCGACCAGGGCGGACAGCGGCGCCGACGGCGAGACCGGCTGCTGCGGCTTGGTCGCGCGGGAGAACTGGACGACCTTGACGCCGGTGTTGGCGGCGACGTGCGTGCTGTTGGTGACGAGCGCGCGGGCCACGCCGTCGGCCATCGACACCGCCGTCGCCGGCTTCGCCGACCGGGCCGTGATCGAGATCATCGGGGCGTCCGGGGAGGTCGACGCCTGCACGCTCTGCCGCAGCGTGTCCGCGGAGACGCCCGCCCACACCTGGGCGTCGCCGGTCACCGCGATGTCCGTGGCGACCCGCCCGTACGCCTGGGCGAAGCCGAGCGCGGCGGACGGGTCGGACTTCTCGCCGGGGACGACGATGACGTAGCTGGTCGCCGCGTACTCGGGGGTCTTCAGGGCGCCGTAGCCGCCGCCGAGGACCGCGCCGGCGAGCACGGCGGCCGGCAGCACCATCCAGCGGGCGGGGGTGAGCAGGGAGGAACGTGGCGGGGTGGTGGTCATGACACAGGTCTCACTTCACGGGGTGGGGGCCGCGGACGGCCCGGTGGTAGAGGGACAGCAACTGCTCGGCGCTGTGCGCGATGTCGTAACGGCGGAGGGCCTCCGGCGGCACCAACCGCCCGCCCCGCTCCCGCAGCACCTCGTCCAGCGCGGCGGCCAGCTCGGGCACCGCCCCGCCGACCCGCCGCGCTCCGGGCGCCGCCTCCGGCGGCAGGTCCTCGATCGCCGGACACGCCACATACAGCGCGGGCAGCCCGGCCGCGAGCGCCTCGACGACGGCGAGCCCGAAGGTCTCGTCGGGCGACGCGGACACGAACACGTCCATCGCGGCGAGCAACGACGGCAGATCGGGCCTTTCACCCGGTCCCTCCGGCGGGTCCGGCACCGCGCCCGTCAGCAGCACCCGGTCCGCCGCGCGGCACTCCGCGGCGAGGCGCAGGAGCTTGGCGCGTTCGGGGCCGTCGCCGACGAGGAGGAGGTGGGCGTCCGGGAGGGCGGCCACCGCGCGGAGGAGACGGTCGAAGTGCTTGCCGGGGGTGAGGCGGCCTACGCCGCCGACCACGAAGGCGTCGGCGGGCAGGCCGAGAGCGGCGCGGGTGCGGGCGCGGGCGGTGGGGTCGTGGGCGAAGCGGGTGGTCTCGATGCCGTTGGGGACCACGTGGATACGGGCCGGGGGGACGCCCCAGCGGGCGAGGCGGCGGGCGACGCTCGGGGAGACGGCGACCGTGGAGGTGCCGAGGCGTTCCGTCGCCAGATACAGGGCGCGGGTGCCGGCGGACAGGCGCCGGCCCTCGATCTGGGCGTCGCCGAGGGAGTGTTCGGTCGCGATGACGGACCGCACGCCGGCGAGCCGCGCCGCCGGCCGGCCGTACACGCAGGCCCGGTAGAGATGGGTGTGCACCAGGTCGTAGCCGCCCTGGCGGATCAGCCGGGTGAGCCGGGGGAGCGCGCCGACGTCGCGGTTGCCGGTCATGCCGAGGTGGGTGACCGGGGTGCCGTCCGCCTCGATGCCGTCGGCGACCGCGCCCGGATTGGTCAGGGTCACCACCCGGCTCCGCACCGGCAGATGGCGCAGCAGCAGCCGCAGCTGCTGCTCGGCGCCGCCGATGCCGAGGCCGGTGATGACGTGCAGCACCTTCAGGTCAGGGCCCTTCGGGGCAGGGCCCTTCAGGTCCGGGCTCATGACAGGACCGACCGGGCCGGGCCGCTCTGCGCGGGGATCAGATCGGCGGGGCGGCGCCGCCGCAGCGGGTGCAGGACGCGCTTCGCGGTGAGCCGCCACGAGGTGTCCTCCTCGCCGACGTGCACCCGCGGCAGCGCGTACGTACCGGACAGCGGGCCCGGGTCGATGGCGCAGCCGTACGCGTAACCCGCCTTGCGGACCGCGCGCGTGACCCGGGCGTCGACCGTCCCGTACGGGTAGCAGAAGCCGTCCACCGGACCGCCGGTGATGTCCTCGATCAGCTCCCGGCTGTGCCGGGTCTCGGCGGCGAGCGTCGCGTCGTCGGCGTCCGTCAACGACACGTGGTGCAGCCCGTGCGAGCCGATCTCCATGCCGGCGGCGGCCGCCTTGCGGATGCCGTCCTCGTCGAGCAGCGGCTTGCGCGGCCCGTGCGCGTCCCACGCGTTGTCGCCGCCGAGCCGCCCCGGCAGCACGTACACCGTCGCCGTGAAACCGTGCCGGCGCAGCAGCGGCACCGCCGACTCCAGGAAGTCCGCGTAGCCGTCGTCGAAGGTCAGGCCGACGAGTCCGCGCTCGCGGCCCGCCGCGGTCGCCGCGAGCAACTCCCGTACGGACACCCCGCGCAGCCCCCGGTCGCCGAGCCAGTGCAGCTGGCGGGCGAAGCGCACGGGGGAGACGGTCACCCGGTACGGATCATCGGGTGCGTCCGCGATCGAGTGGTACATCGCGACCCACAGGGGAGGCTTCGGCAGCAGACGACGCAGCACAGCTGGGGCGGGCATGGGGGGTCCTTCGGAGGGGTCGGAGGGTTCGACAGCGGGAGCGGGGCAGGGGCGGGATCTCGGGCGCCTTGGCGGCGCACGCGATGAACAGCAGGAAGACGCCGACGACGACGAGCGCGGCGACGGTGAGCGACAGCAGCGGCGGGTCGATCGCCACCGAGCACAGCCAGCCCGCGCCGGTCGCCCACGCGCCGGCCGTGGCGAGCCGCAGCAGCCCCTCGCCGAGCCGGCGCACGTCGACCGGCACGGACTGCCGGTGCGCGCCGAGCAGCAGCATCACGGCGGTCAGGGTGATGCCGAAGGCGTTGGCGCCGGCGATGCCCGCGGCGCCCCACAGGTGCGCGGCGCCCGCGCCGGTCACGGCGGTCGCGGCGAGCCCGGCGCCCATCGCGGCGGCCGGGTACCAGAGCGGGCGGACCGCGGAGAAGTAGCAGCGGACCAGGGCGCCGACCATCGTCTGGCCGAGCAGCCCGAGCGCGTACACCCGCATCACGGCGGCGGTGGCGGCGGTGTCGCCGGTGTCGAACGCGCCGCGTTCGAAGAGGAGTCCGACGATCTGCGGCGCGGCGGCGATCACCGTCGACGCGCCGATCAGCACGACGACGGCGGCGAGCAGCAGGTCCCGCTCGACCCGGCGGCGGGCCGCCTCCGCGTCGCCGGAGGCGAGCGCCCGGGCGACCACGGGGAAGCTGACCGTGCACAGCATCAGGGAGAGGATCATCGGCATCTGCGCGACCTTCTGCGCGTAGTTCAGATGCGAGATCGCGCCGGCCGGGAGCGGCGAGGCGAGGAAGCGCTCGATGAGGATCTGCGACTGCCGGGTCAGCGCGAAGACGACGACCGGGGCGATCATCCCGAGGACGAGGAGTCGGTTGTCGCCGCCGCCCGGGGCGGGGGGCTTCGGCTCGGTCTTCGGGACGGGCCGGGAGCGCAGCTCCCGCAGCAGCGACGGCGCCTGGACGAGCACCATCAGGACGCCGCCGACCGCGACCCCGGCGGCGGCGGAGCGCACGCCGAGCGGTTCGCGCAGGACGAGCGTGGTCCCGATGATGCCGACGTTGTACGCGACGTAGATCGCCGCCGGCGGCAGGAACGAGCCGTGCGCGCGCAGCGCCGCCGAGCAGTACCCGGCGAGCGCGAACGACAGCACGCAGGTCGCCGTGAGCCGGGTGCAGTCCACCGCGAGCTGCGGGTCCGGAAGACCGGGCGCGAGCGCGGAGACGAGCCACGGCGCGAGGAAGACGAGGAGCGCGGAGGCGGCGGCGACGCCGAGGACGAGCCGGGGGAGCGTGGCGCGTACGAGGGTACGGACGGGGTCGCCGAACAGGCTGCCGGCGCGGCGGGCGAGGGCCCGGGAGAACGCCGGCACCAGGATCAGCGCCATCGCGTCCTCGATGAGCAGCGTCGACGCGAACTCCGGCACCGTCCAGGCCACCAGGAACGCGTCGGTCTCGGCGCCCGCGCCGAAGTACCCGGCGAGGATCTGGTCCCGGACCAGGCCGAGCACCGCGCCGACGGCGGTCAGCACCGCCGTCACGGCCGCCGCCCGCAGCAGGAAGCGGCCCGACGGCGACCACTTGGTACGCCGCCGGGCGTGCCGGGCCCGGACGGACGGCTCCTCCGGCGGACCGGCGGGCCGGGCGCCGTGGCCGAGGGGCCGGCCGCCGAGCAGCGGTGGCCGGGCCGCCTCGCCCGGCACCGAACGGCTGGTGATGACCATGGGGCCGCGCCGCACCACCCGGCTGCCACCCGCCGGGGTCCGGCCGTCGGTCGCGCCCGCGAGGTCCCACGGGTCGCGCGGCGGCCGCCCGGGGCCCATGCCCGGCTCGGTGCCCGGCTCGGCGGTTGCGGCTGCGCCGCGCGGCTCCACCCCGCACAGCAGATCGGGGCCGCTGCCGGCCGCCCACGGATCGGCGGGACCCGTGTCCGCGCGCCCCGGCCCGCCGCCGCCCCGCACGCCGTCCCCGCCCGGCCCGCCGGCCGGCAGGTCGCACAGCGGGTCCTCGGGCGCGAGCAGCGACCAGGGGTCGCCGGGCCCGAGCGGGGGAGTGCGGTCGGCGCGGCCGTAGGGAAGGCGGAGCTGCAGCGTGGTCTCCGACGCCCACGCCCCGTCGCCCCCGACACCGGAGCCGGCCCGCCCGTCGGCCGTCCCGGCCCCGGTCCGGTCGCTCACGGCGCCGGAGACGGCTCGCCCGCCGGGTCCCCCGGCGCGGCCGGGTACACCGGCGCCCGCGGCGTGCTCGCCGGTCGTCCCGCCCGCCCTCTCGCTGCCCGGCGCCGAGAGCGAACCGACCCCGTGCCAGTCGCCCACGGAGCCTGAGGCGGCCCGCCCGCCGGGTCCCCCGGCGCGGCCGGGCACACCGTCGCCCGGGGCGTGCGCGCCGCTCGCCGCGCCCGCCCTCTCGCCGCCCGGCACTCCGGCCGCCCACGCCCCGGCCCCGCCCAGGTCGAGGCCGTGGGCGGGGGTGTCGGCCGGGGGCCGGGAGGCGGACCGGGAGTCAGGCATCGCGCACCTCCGCCAGCGACCACCAGGCCGCCAGGCCGAGCACGACGGACATCAGGACCGTCGAGGGGCCGCCGATGTCCGCGTAGAAGAAGTCGATGAGCTGCCACGAAAGGAGTCCGACCGCCACCAGCGCGCAGTCGGCGCCACGCCGGCGCCGGCGCAGCGCCGCGACCAGGAGCGCCGCCCAGCTGCCGGCGAGGGCGAGCAGGCCGATCAGGCCCTGCTCGCTGAGGACCAGGAGGTACATGTTGTGCGGGGACAGCAGCGGCTGGCGGGCGAAGGCGGCGCCCGCGCCCGCCGTGTCGCTGCCGGAGGACAGGGCGAGCGAGGCGTTGGAGTCGCGGTAGGCCGGGAAGCCCTTGAGCCCGACGCCGGTCAGCGGCTCGGAGCGCCACATGCGGCCGGCCGCCGCCCACATCGTGTACCGGTCGGTGACCGACTGGTCGGGCGCGGCGGTCACCTGGGTGATGCTGGTGACCCGCTCCTTCACCATGTCGGAGCCGATGCCGAACCCGCCCACCAGGACCACCCCGAGCGCCGCGCCGGCGAGCGCGACCCGGGCGGCCCGGCGCGGACCGGAGAGCAGCAGCTGGAGCCCCACGGCGAGCACGGTCGCGATCCACGCGCCCCGGCTGAACGACAGCACCAGCGGCACGAACAGCAGCCCCGCACAGACCAGCGCCGCCGTCCGCCCCCGGCTGCCCGCCCGGCCCCCGAGCGCCAGGCCCGCCGCGATGACGAGCCCGTACGCGACGACCGTCGCCATGCCCATGACGTCGGTGGCGCCGAAGGTGCCGACCGCCCGGATGTCCGCGCCCTGGTACGAGGCGCCGGTGCCGGTCGCGAACTGGAGCACGCCCACCCCGCCCTCGAGCAGGGCGAGCCCGACCAGGCCCCACGCCACCACGGCGAAGTCCCGCCGGTCGCGGATCATCACGAGCACCGCGCCCGGCACAAGGACGAAGATCTGCAGATAGCGGGCCACGCCCGGCAGGCTGGCGCCCGGGTCGTTCGAGGTGATCGCGGCCAGGCACACACCGAGCACCGGCAGACCGAGCACGACCGCCGCCGCCCGGGTCAGCGGCCGGGCCCCGCCGCGCACCACCCGCAGCAGACAGATCAGCACGAGCAGCCCCGACGCGGCGTCGGCCACCGTGCCCGAGCCGCCCGTCCCGCCCTGCGCGCCGCCGCCACCCGGCACCAGCAGCAGGGCGATCACCGCGAGCACCGGGGACAGCGCCCCGGCCCGGCGCGCCCACTCCCGGACCTCGGAGCGGGCCGCGAGCCCGGTGTCCGGCACCGGTACCGGCACGGGCGCAGTCGCCGTCACGGCCGTGGTCATCGTCAGCTTCCCGTCGGTCGCACGAGGCCGGCCGCCGTACGCAGCAGGATGCAGACGTCCTGCCAGAGCGACCAGTGGTCGATGTAGTGGTTGTCGAAGCGGCAGCGGTCCTCGATCGAGGTGTCACCGCGCAGCCCGTGCACCTGGGCCAGGCCGGTCAGCCCCACCGGCATCCGGTGCCGGGCCGCGTAACCCGCGTGGATCCGGCTGAACTGTGCGACGAAGTACGGGCGTTCGGGCCGCGGCCCGACCAGGCTCATGTCCCCGCGCAGCACGTTCCACAGCTGCGGCAGCTCGTCCAGCGAGGTCTTCCGCAGGAAGTGCCCGGCCGGGCTCATCCGCCGGTCGTTCGCGATGCTCCACTGGGTCGCCGACTCCGTCTCGTCGGCCGGCTTGAGCGTACGGAACTTCAACAGCGTGAACAGGCGCCCGTTCTGACCCACCCGCTCCTGCCGGAACAGCACCCCGGGTCCGTCCGCGATCCGCACCGCGAGCGCGCACGCCATCAGCACCGGCAGCGCGAGCGCGAGCGCCGGACCGGCGAGCGCCACGTCCAGGGCGCGCTTCGCGGTCAGCCCGCGCCGCTCGCCGAGCGGCACCAGACGCCGGCAGCCGAAGCCCCACAGATGGTCGCCCATCGGACCGCCCGCCTGCTCCCCGCCGACCCGCCAGGTGGCGCAGCCGTGCTGCTGGAACAGCGCCACCAGACCGTCCTCCGAACCCTCGCCCGAACCCGCGTCCGAACCCGCGTCCGAGGAGAGCAGCACCGCGTCGCGCACCGTGTTCTGGATGACCGCCCGGTGGACCTCCTCGGCGGTCGTCAGGACCGGCAGGCCCGGCTCGCCGTCCGCGCGCGGCGCGACGATCCCGACCGGCCGCACTCCGTACTCCGGGTGCTGGGCCAGCGCGGCGGCGAACCGCCGGGCCGGGCCCGCCGCGCCCACCACGAGCGCGGACCGCGGATGCGTACGGGCCGTCCGGCGCCGCCGGGCGAGCACCAGACCGCGCACCACGAACACCGCCGTCACCTGCACGGCGTACGCGGCGCAGAGCCGCAGCGGTCCGATCACGAGCGCCGGGGCGTACGCGGCGACCGCGGCCGCCGTCACGCACCAGGCGATCCCGGCGCGGGCGGCGAGCGCCGGCACCTCGTCGAGCACCCCGGCGGGCAGCGCGGCCGGCCGGTGCAGCCCGGCCCGCGCGTCGAGCGCCACGACCAGGAGGACGACCGGCAGCGCCAGCTCCCAGCGGCGGTGCGCCGCGGACAGCACACCGACCGCGAGCAGCACGGCCAGCACGTCGGCCGCGACCAGCGGCACGGCCGCGTACCGCTCCCGCAGGGGCCGGCGCACCGGCAGCGCGAGCCGGTCGGACGCCGTCCGTGGCGAGGCGGAGGCGGAGGCGAGCGAGGCGCGGCCGGAGAACTGGCCCGCCACGGGCCACGGGCCCGGCGAAGGGTTGACGCTGGTGCTTTCGGTTGTCACTGTGCGATCGGCTCTCTGTGCTCCGTGCACCGCACTCCGGCCAGTTCGCGGTAGAGCTCCGCGACGGCCGCGCCGGTGCGCCGCACATCGAATCTGCTGAGTACGTGCTCGCGGGCCTCCCGGCCCAGCGAGTGCCGCAACTCGGTACGGCCCAGAAGGCGGCCGAGCGCGGCGGCGAGCGCGGCGGGGTCCCCTGAGGGGACCAGGCAGTGCTCCTCGTGGCCGGGCGGCAGACTCTCCCGCGCCCCGTCCACGTCGCCGACCACCACGGGCCGCCCGCTCGCCATCGCCTCCAGGGGCGCGAGCGCCATGCCCTCCCAGCGGGACGGCAGGACGACCAGGTCGGCGGCCCGGTACCAGGGCGCGGGGTCGGCCACCGCGCCGGTGAAGTGCACCGAGAAGTACGGGTCGGCGGCAGCCCGCAGCGCCGCCGCGTCCGGGCCGTCGCCGACCAGGACGAGACGGGCCTCCGGCACGGCGGCGAGCACCGTGGGCCACGCGTCGAGCAGGACGTCCTGCCCCTTCTGCCGGCACAGCCGGCCCACGCACACCACGAGCGGCCCGGCACCCGGGAGTTCGCACTCCGGGCCCGGGCTCGCCGGGGCATCCGCGGGCGGCGCGAAACGGGCGGCGTCCACCCCGTTGTGGATCACCGACCAGGCGGCGCGCACCCCGGCGTTCTCGCCGGTACGGCGCTCGGCCGCGCTGACGCACACGATCCGGTCGGTCCAGTGGGCCGCCGCGCGCTCCCACATCCGGGCGAGGGCGGCGGTCGTCCCGCCGACGGCCTCGAAGGACCAGGCGTGCGGCTGGTACACGGTCGGCACCCGGCCGCGCAGCGCGAGCCGGGCGCAGAGCCCGGCCTTGGCGCTGTGGGCGTGGACGAGCGCCGGCCGCACGGCCCGCAGCAGCCGGCCGAGCTCCCGGGTCTCCCTCAGCAGCGCGGGGCCGGGCTCGCGGCCGACCCGCCAGTCGTACGCCTCGGCGCCCTCCGCCCGTACCGCGGCGGCGAGTTCGGTGCCGGGCGGACAGGCCACGGCGACCCGGAGGCCCGCCGCCAGCTGGCCGCGGACCAGGTCGGTCACGACCCGGGCGACCCCGCCGTCACCGGGCTGGACGGCGTGCAGCACGTCCGGCCCGGGGTCAGTCCGCGTCGGGCTCGGCTCCTCGGCCGGGCGCGACGAGGGGCAGCAGTCCGGCGCCGGGCTTTCCGAGACCGGGCTGTGCGAGTCCGGGCTGTGCGAGTCCGGGCTTTCCGAGACCGGGCTTCGCGACTCCGGGCTTTCCGGGGCCCGCCTGTCCGCGGGCCGGCTGTTCGAGGTCCGCCTGGAGGAAGAGCGCGCCGAGCCAGACGGCGTCCTTCCGGCTCCCGAGGCGGATGTGGAAACGATCGGCCCCATGGCGCAGCGCCCCCCGCAGATCGAAGACGTCCGAGTCGTACCCCAGGGTGTTCTGATGAGCGGGCAGTCGTTCCATACGACTGGCTCCCGATTCCGTGATGCTGGAGTTCATCACGTCGTCCGCGGAATTCGCGGAATCGGAGATCACGCTGCGCGTGACGCTCTTCGCCCGGCCGGTCTCCACCGCCAGGTAATCGCCGGACGTCCCCCGGTCGCCGTCGTAACCGACGATTCCGAGGTGTCCGTCCGCGCCGCTCGGCACGCGGTGCGCGCCCAGGGCGAGCGGGACCGCGAGCTCCGGTTTCCCCGGCCCGAGCGCCTCGAACCCGTCCCACACGGCGAGCCGGCGCAGCGGCTCGTCGGCCTTCTCGTACGCGGCGACCAGCGTCCAGCCGCCCCAGCCGCCCACGGCGGAGCGGCCCATGGCGACGTTCACCTGGGCGACCGTCCACAGGCCCGAACGGGACGAGCGGACAAGGTCGGTGACATCGGCGGAGGCCTGGAAGGCGTCGGCGCCGTCGGCGGTGCGGTGGCCGATCGTGGTGTCGGCGAGCACCGCCTTGTACTGGCCGCCGGGCTCGGCGATCAGCACCCGCCCGTTGTCCTTGGGCGGCTTCTGCTCACCCACCCGCAGGTTCCCGCCCCAGTACAGGCGGGCCCAGCTGACCCGGGCGCCGTCGGGCACGCGGAGTTCGGCACGGCTGGAGTTGTAGGTGTTCGGATCGGCGTCGACGTCGACGTACGCGATGGTGGCGCCGTCGTTGGCCGACTCGGTGCCGGCCGCGCCGGTGGCCGAGGTGTTGGCGGCCCGCACGACCCCACCGTGCTGCACCGCCTCGTACCTCGCCGTGAACGGGAGTCGGGCGGACTCCTCGGGCCGGGGCGCCACCGGGGGCGCGGCGGCCGAGGCGGCCGGGAGCGCGGCGGAGAGCGCCGCGCACGAGAAGGCACACACCAGACCCCGACGTACGGCATGAACCGCTGAATTCCGCATACAGGTTCTCCGCTTTGATGAGAGAGAGAAGGGAAGACCCGTGGTGACCGGGGGAGGGGGGAGAGAAGTCGGTCGCGCGAAATGGATGAACGCGCGACGGGACCGGAAGCAACGTTCGGGAACGTTATAACCCCCGCGACGGGCGATAGTAAGCATTAGATGCTCACAAACGCTAACTTCCGTATCCAACCGGCACGTTCCTCGTTGAGCGTGTTGCGCCTTTCTGGGCCCAGTCACTCGAATGACGCTCCTATGGCCCAAAGATCGGTTGAACGTCACCCGTTCGGGAGAGCAACCGATGAAATCCAGCGGCGTTGTTGATGCAGCCGGGCAATACCGTCCGCGCCGTCCGAGTTGAAAATCGATCGAGGAGTCGTTCTCCATGTCCCGTATCGCGAAGGCCGTTGCTCTGTCCGTCGGTGCGGCTGCCGCTGTCGCCGGTTCCGCCGGTGTCGCCGCCGCCAGCGCCGGAGCCGAGGGTGCCGCCGTGCACTCCCCGGGCGTGCTGTCCGGCAACCTGGTCCAGGTCCCGGTCCACGTCCCGATCAACGTCTGCGGTAACACCGTGAGCGTCATCGGTGCCCTGAACCCGGCCTTCGGCAACACCTGCGTCAACCACGGCTGACCTCACGCGCCGGATCGCGGTCCTTCCGAGGCCGGCGCGGCGACCCTTCCGGGTCGCCGCGCCGGCCTTTCGCCGTCCGCCCACCGTGCTGCCCCCCCTGTGCCGATTCGCCCGGGCCTCGTCCCGGGCCACGTTCGGACGCACCCCCGTGCGCCGCCCGGTGCAACGGCGCACGCCCCGTGCAGGAGCAGGTCAGGCGGGTGGATTCACCCGAACGGATTCGTGGCGCTCAGTAGTCCAGCGGTTGCGGAGCGCTATAGCCGCAGGCACGGTGACAGAGCTGTTGTCCGACGCATAAGGAAAAGGAACACATATGCGTCCCCACGCCTCATCCCGCATCACCGCCCTGGCGATATCCGCCGCACTCGCCCTCGGCATGGCGGGACCCGCCTTCGCCGACGAACACCGCCCGTCCGGCCCGGCCGCCCACGCCGGCACCCGAGCCCCGCTCCCCGACTCCGCCGCCCTCCTCGCCCAGGCCAAGGCCCTCGGTGAACTCGGCTCCGTGAGCACCCCGGTGACCGAGCTGATCACCGCGACCCTGAAGGCCGACGACGGGCAGCTGCCCGCCGCCGACGCCGAGGCGTTCAAGGAGAAGATCACGACCGCCCTCGAAGCGGCGAAGGAGACCGCCCCGGTCACGCCCCCCGAGACCCCGGTGACGCCGCCCGCGGCCGAGACCCCGGTCACTCCGCCGGCCGCCGAGACCCCGGTCACCCCGCCGGCCGCCGAGACGCCGGTGACTCCGCCCGCGGTCGAGACGCCGGCGACCTCGCCGGTGACCTCGGCCGTGACGACGCCCGTGACCTCCGTGGTGCCGACCGGTGTTCGGGCCGCGGCGCCCGCCGACATCGTCGGCGACGCGCTCGCCACGGTCCAGAAGGCGGTCGCCGACCTGCTCGCCGCCGTCACCTCCGGCAACGCCACCGGTGTCGTCCCGCAGGTCACCGCAACCCTGACCTCGCTGGTCAACCTGGCCGTGGCGACCGTACTCGGCAGCGGTCTGCCGGCCCCGAACCTGGCCGGACTGCCCACGCTGCCGAGCCTCCCGGTCTCCACGGACACCCTGCCGGTGAAGCCGCCGGTCTCCACGGACACCCTGCCGGTCACCCCGCCCTCCACCGACACCCTCCCGGTCACGCCGCCGGTGTCGACGGACGCCCTGCCGGTGAAGCCGCCGGTGTCGACGGGCGCCCTGCCGGTCCGCTAGCCGGATCCGCGCACCCCGGGCCGGGCCCGTCCCAGAACTTCTGGGCGGGCCCGGCCCCTTTCGCGCCGGCGTGCGCGGGCGGTCTGTCAATCACACCGGTTCCCTTCCTTCGGGTGCAGTGTCGAGAAATCGCCGTTCACGGAGTTTCCCGGGCGGCGGACGTCTCGTTACAGAGAGCGGAACGACGTACAGGAATCACGCCAAGAGGCCTGCACGGCAAGCGAGTTGCTCACCGATTGCTCACCGATGGAAGGAACCCCTTCATGAAGCCCACCAAGGTTGCCGCGGCCGTCGCCGGTTCTCTGCTGGCCCTGGGTGTCGCCGCGCCCGCCATGGCCGCGGAAAGCCCGCTGCCCACCAGCCTGGACGGTGGCCTCGGCGCGCTCACCGGCGGGCTGAAGACGGACGCGCTCAGCAACACCACGGAGGGCTCGCCGGTCAAGGCGGTCACCGACACGGCGGAGAAGGTGAACGAGGTCGGCAAGGGTGGCGGCGAGCTGCTCGGCGGCCTGCCGGTGGGTGCCAGCCCGCTGGGTGTCGGCCAGCTGGGCGGCTGACGGCGGCTCGGTCACCGGTCACCGGTGCGGTGAACGGCCCTGGCGATTTCCGGCCAGGGCCGCGCCTTTTGCCTCCATTCGAGGTCCGATTGAATGATTTTCTGATGGTATGTCGTGTTGCTCCCGCTTCCTGAGGTCCCGCTTCCTACGCTCGCGTACGTCCCACGCAGTCGGAGGCGTGGCATGTGGAGGAAGAGCGGAATGCGACCCAACATCAGCAGAAAAGTCCTCACGACCGCCGCGGCGACCGGCATCCTGTCCCTCACCGGCGGCATCGGTCTCGCCATGAACTCCGTGGCCGCGACGGGCGATCCGTCCACCACCGGCACCGGTCAGCACGCGCAGGTGCCCCTGCCGGGCAACGTCTGCGGCCACCACGCCGGGCTGGGCGGAGAGCTCTCCGCCGCGGTCGACGACATCTGCCGGCAGGCGGTCGAGTCCGCGGTGCGGGGCGGCGGGCACGACGACCCCGACGGCTACGGCGACGACGAGGGCGGCCACCCCAAGCCGAAGCCCACGGACCACCCGGGATGCGAGGAGGGCGGATACGGCCACGGCTGCGAGACGGATCACCCGACTCCGACTCCGACGCCCACGGAGACGACTCCCACGCCGACTCCGACGGAGACGACGACCACGCCGACTCCGACCCCGACCGAGACGACGCCCACGCCGACGCCGACTTGTGAAGAGGACGAGCACGGTCACGGCTGCGAGACGACCACGCCGACTCCGACGCCGACGGAGACGACCACCACGCCCACGCCGACGCCGACGGAGACGACGCCGACTCCGACACCGACGGAGACGACCACCACGCCCACACCCACGCCGACGGAGACGACTCCCACGCCGACTCCGACGGAGACGACCACCACGCCGACGCCGACCACGACCACGACCCCGCCGTGTGAAGAGGACGAGCACGGTCACGGCTGCGAGACGACCACACCGACGCCGACGGAGACGACCACCACGCCCCCCTGCGAAGAGGGCGAGCACGGTTACGGCTGCGAGACCGACCACCCGCACCTGCCGGACACCGGTAGCGACTCCGCCGCCCTCATGGGCGCCGCGGCCATCAGCGCCGCGCTCGTCATCGGCGGCACCGTGATGTACCTGCGCGGCGGCCGGCTGGTCAGCGGCGGCCGCG
The DNA here is from genome assembly GCF_041270065.1 of Streptomyces fradiae. Taxonomy (NCBI): domain Bacteria; kingdom Bacillati; phylum Actinomycetota; class Actinomycetes; order Kitasatosporales; family Streptomycetaceae; genus Streptomyces; species Streptomyces fradiae. Next base: position 5,077,419 of record NZ_CP065958.1, read on the forward strand.
GTCGCCGGCACTGACGCGACGCGACGTGACGTGACGTCAACCGAGGCCCCCGCCCTCACCGGTGGGGGCCTCGTGTTGCTGCACTCAGGGGAATCCCGTCACGTATCGGCCCCGCAACTCGTTTGCAGGACATGAATCTGCGATCTCACGCCGGTCTGGGCCTCCTCGCCGCCGCCCTCGCCTCGGCGGCCCTGGCCCCCACCGCCTCCGCCGACGCCCCCGTGGTCGTCCCGCTGCAGGGCCTGGAGCCGGTGCTCCCGATGGACGCCCCCACGCTCGCCACCGGTGTCCCCACGCCGATCCCGGGCGCGCCCACCGGCTTCCACGAGGGCACCGGCGCACTGCCGGACCTCACCCTGCCCCGCCTCCCGCTCGCGAGCACCCTGTCGGAGACCGACATCGCGGCGCCGCTGCCCGAGGTGCTGCGCGGCAGCGAGCCCGGCACCGCCGAGCTCAGCAGCCCACGCTCCGAGATGCAGGCCGTCACCCCCGGCGCCACCGTCGGCAACGCGCTGCACGCGCCGCAGGGCGACCCGCTCGGGCTGCCCGGGCTCGGGGTCCCCGAGGTCGGTCTGCTCACCCCCGCGCTGAACGGTGCGCTCGACCCGCAGCTGGGTCTCGCCCCCTGACGCGCCCCTGACTCGTCCCTGACGCGCCCGCCGACGGTTTGCGCAGGTCTTGTGCAGAGCGCTGGTTCGGCGGGTGAAGACACGATTCTTCCCGCCACTCATGGGGCCCGCGCTCGTTGCAAGTGAAGGCTTGTCGCATGGCCGCGGCCCGCGGAACACCGGTCCGGCCCGTCGTATCCGACGGCGGGCGGACAGCTGATCCGCGGGCCATCTCTTCCGATTCTGATTTTTCTTCGCTCCCATTCGGCGCAATGCCCGTGACTCGTGCGCGCTTTCGCCGTTGAAGGACCGTGTGGCCGTGATTCTCGCGGTCGCTTTCCCCGTTCAAGGAGTTCTTGATGTCTCGCATCGCGAAGGCTGCCGCTGTTATCGCCGGCACCGGTGCCGTTGCCCTCAGCGGGGCCGGCCTGGCCGTCGCCGACGCCGGCGCCGAGGCTGTCGCCGCCCACTCGCCCGGCGTCGCTTCCGGCAACGTCGTGCAGGTTCCGATCCACGTTCCGGTCAACCTCTGCGGCAACACCGTCAACGTCATCGGTCTGATCAACCCGGCCTTCGGCAACCAGTGCGCGAACGTCGACGGCGGCCACGACCGCGGCGGCGACAACGGCGGCTACGGCGGCTGACCCTCCGCCTCCCCGTAGGCAGTCACGACGGCGTCCCCCCGGCCCGCACACCCGCGGGCCGGGGGGACGCTGTCATGCGTAGCGGTAGATGCCGCTGTGGTCGAGCAGCTCGGACGGCGCGACGTTCCACGGGCCCATCCGCTCCCGCAGCGCCGCGACCTTGCGGTACTGCGGGTCGCCGAGCGGCGGCGGGTCCTTCGGCAGATAGCCCGCGCCCGGGTTGCGGGCCTGCCAGCGCGACCACAGCAGGTCCACGTAGGCGTGGTGCAGCCAGAACACCGGGTCGTTGACCGAGCCGCCGCCGAGCATCAGGCCGCCGACCCAGCGGTGCACCCGGTTGTGCAGCTGGAAGCGGGCGTTGCCGGTGCCCGGGCCCCAGCCCTCGACGCGGTTGCGGAAGCCGGTGGCGCTGGTGGAGTTCCACGGCGCCGTGTCGTACGTACGCTCCCGCAGCGCCGTGTCCACGTCGGCGGCGGTGGGCAGCGTGATCGGGTCGCCCGGGCGGCCGAAGTCCCGGCTCAGGTACTTCTGCTCGGTCATGCCGTGGCGGACGGTCCAGCGCCCGGTGGCGTACGCGAAGGGGCCGGTCGTCACCTGGTGGTCGCCGGGCCGTCCGTTGCCGCCGAGGAAGTCCTCGCCCCACAGGGACGCGGCCGGGGTGTTGTCCCGGGTCCAGTCCCAGTACGGCACGGTCACCGACGGGTCGATCTTGCGCAGCGCCCGCTCGAACTCGAGCAGGAACTTGCGGTGCCAGGGCAGGAAGCTGGGGCACATGTGGGCGACGCGCAGCTTCCCCTCCCCGTCGGAGACGTAGTAGTCGATGTGGGTGCGGACGAACTCGTCGTACCCCCCGGCCCGCTTGAGCTCCAGGACCGCGGAGACGAAGCGCCGGCGCTCGGCGCTCGTCAGGTCGCGCTGGTTCTTACGCGTGTACGCCACGCGGGCTCCCTCCCGGATAGGCGGCCCCGGCGTCGTGGCCGCCGTGGCCCGCGGCGTACCGGCTCAGCGGCTCGGGGCCGAGCTCGGCCACGGCCGCGCGGGTGGCCGCGAGCGGCGTGGGGCAGGACTCGTAGTGGTAGACCGGGGTGACCCAGCCGCCGTCGGCGCAGCGCATCAGGTGCAGCGGCCGGCCGTCGACGAGCGCCACGGGCTCGCCGGTGGGGCCCGCGAAGCCCCGGATGCGCCGGCCCGCGTACATCTCGTCGAACTCGTCGAACTCGTCGAAGGCGGGCAGGTTGTCGCCGGTGTCGTACGGACCGGTCCGGTTCCGCCGGTCCGGTATGGCGGTGATACGGGTGAGCGCGCCGCCGGTGAAGGCGGTGACGGCCAGTGCGAAAAGCGAACGCACGGCCACCCGGCGCGGGACGATCATGAGTGATCTCCTGGGGTCGAAAAGGTGCCCTATGGGCACAACGATGAAAACCCCGGTTCGTTGCGGCGGAAATGCCGGCGGACGGATTCTCGGCCGAATGAGTGAATTCGGCTCCGGCCTCCGGGTGTTCTTCCCCTAGCATCCGGATTCATGACCACTTCCAACGTCGCGGCCAAGGCGCACAGCGCCCATTCGATGGGGACGCTCACCGTCATCTCGTGGACCCTCGGCCCCACCGACGACATGCCCGCCACCCCCTTTCTGATGGTGTATTCCCTCGGGGACGGCCAGCACGGCCCGGAGGCCGTCGAGGCGGAGCTGCGGACGACCCTGGAGGACATGGGCGTGCAGATCGGCGGCATCGTCGTCGACGCCGGCCAGGACCGCGGGGTCGGCGCGCATCTGCTCGTCGAGGCGGGGCGGGCCGTGCTGACCCTGCCGTTCATGAACGCGCAGTGCCTGGTGCCGCCGGAGTGGCAGGCGGCGGCGTACGAGACGGGCCACGTCATCGTGAAGATCCCGGTCGTGCCGTGGCCGGACGCGCGGCCGGGCGTGCCGGTCACCGAGGACGGCCTGAAGGCCTTCCTCATGGACGACCACGTCGTGCGGAACTCGGGTCTCATCGCCGTGCCGGTGAGCCGGATCCAGGGCTGAGCGGGCAGGGGGCGCGCTCATGGCGACGGTGAACGCACACCGCGGGACCGGGGTCCCCGGTCAGCGGCAGCAGGAGGAGACCGAGCGGGCGGGCGGAGCGGGGACCGGCGCGAGCCGGGCCTTCGCCTGGATGCTCATGGTGACCGGTGCGGCGGGTGTGCTCGCCGGCTGGGTCATCACCATCGACAAGATCAAGCTGGCCGAGGACCCGGGCTTCCGGCCGGGGTGCAGCCTGAACCCGGTGATCTCCTGCGGCAGCGTGATGCAGAGCGAGCAGGCGGGCGTGTTCGGGTTCCCGAACCCGATGCTGGGCCTCATCACGTACGCCGTCGTCGTCGCCGTGGGCGCCGGGATCCTGGCCGGCGCCCGCTACCGGGGCTGGTTCTGGCTCGGGCTCAACGGCGGGATGCTGTTCGGCGTCGCCTTCTGCACCTGGCTGATGCAGCAGTCGCTGTACGAGATCAACGCCCTGTGCCTGTGGTGCTCGCTGGCCTGGTGCGCGACGATCGTCATGTTCTGGTACACGACCGCGCACAACCTGCGGCACGGGTTCCTGCCCGCGCCCGCCGCCGTGAAGGGCTTCCTGACGGAGTTCACCTTCGCACTGCCGGTGCTGCACATCGGGATCATCGGGATGCTGGTCCTGACCCGCTGGTGGGAGTTCTGGACGAGCTGACGTGCGCTCCCTGACGATCTGGCCGCGAGTCGCGCTGACGGTGCTGCTCGCGGTCGTTCTCGTGTTCCTGCTGCCGTACGGGCGGCTCGCGCCGGACGGGCGGGCGCCGCTGGCGGAGCCCGTACCGCCACGGGTGACCGTGCCGTCCGGTTTCTTCACCGGCTCTGACGAGGCCGGGGTGCGGCGGATCGCCGGCGTGGAGGAGTGGCTGGGCGGGGCGTCGCTGACCGTCGGGCACACCTATCTGCCGGGCGACCGCTGGTCGAACATCGAGGGGCATCCGGCGCTGTTCGAGCCGTGGGCGCGGTGGAAGGCGGCGCGGCCGGGCCGGCTGTTCGTGCTCAACGTGCCGCTGCTCGACCGCAACGAGGAGGGCCTGTCCGACGCGGAGGTGCGGGCGGGGCTGCGGCGCGGGGCGGCCGGGGAGTTCGACGGGCACTTCCGGACGCTGGGCGAACGCCTGGTGACGTACGGGCTCGCGGACGCGGTCCTGGTGCTCGGCTGGGAGATGAACGGCACCACGTACGCGCACCGCTGCGGGCCGGACCCGGAGCGCTGGAAGGCGTACTGGCGGCGGGTGGTGGCGGAGCTGCGGGCGGTGCCGGGGCAGCGGTTCCGCTTCGACTTCACGCCGAGCCGGGGTCTGGACGCGGTGCCCTGGCCGCGCTGCTACCCGGGCGACGACGTGGTGGACGTGATCGGCCTCGACGCCTACGACCAGCCGGCCGGTCTGTCGTTCGAGGAGCAGGTGACGGAGCCGTACGGGCTCGACTTCCACGTCCGGTTCGCGGCGGAGCACGGCAAGCCGGTGTCGTTCCCGGAGTGGGGGCTGTTCCGCAACGGGGACAATCCGGCGTACGTACGGGGGATGCTGGACTGGTTCGCGCGGCACCGGCCGCTCTACCAGACCTTCACCGACTACTGCCCGCACGGGGTGTGGGAGTGCGCGGCGAACCCGGCCTCGGGCGAGGTGGTCAGGGGCGCGTTCGGAGCGTCAGCCCGGCCTTGAGGGTCTCGACGGTCCGGTCGAGCAGCTCCACCAGATCGTCGCCCTGGCCGTGCTCGGCCCAGTGCACGGTGGCCTCGCGCAGGGCACCGAGGACGGCCGCGGTGAAGACCCGTACCTCCAGGTCGTCGGGGGAGCGGCCGGTGCGCTCGGCGACGGCCCCGGAGAGCAGCCGCCCGGTCTGGGCGGTGGTCTCGGTGAGCCGGGCCCGCACGGCCGGGACCTCCACCATGAGCCCGGCCCGCAGCCGGGTCTCGGCGGGCTCGGCGGCGAGCGAGGCGGTGACGGCGTCCAGGACGACGGCCCGCAGCGAGTCGAGCGGCTCCTCCCCGGCCGGCCGGGCCCGCAGCCGCGCCAGGAGCAGTTCGTCCTGGTCGTCGGTGAGGACGATGTCCTCCCTGACCGGGAAGTACCGCACCACGGTCGACGGCGACACCTCGGCCCCCGCGGCGATCGCCTCGACGGTGGCGGCCTCCCACCCCTGCTCGCCCGCGATCCGATAGGCGGCCCGCCGGATCGCGGCGCGGGTCTTCAGCTTCTTGCGCTCACGCAGCGAGGGGCGCGCGGGGGTCTCGGGGGTTTCCGCCATGGCGGACATTGTGCCTGGTCAGGAGGATCGCCCGGCTCCGCGTCCGGTGGTGTTCGGAACCGCAGGTATGGTCCTCCGGTGAAACGATTCTCCCGTCGCCGCGCCGTCGCGCCGGTGGCTCCCCGCTCGACCGGCCGACTGGCCGCGCTCGACGGTCTCCGCCTTCTCGCCGCACTGATGGTGGTGTTCCACCACTATGTCGGCTACGGCGGCGGGACCAAGCCGAGCGACAGCGCCTGGGGCCGGCCCGCCTCCGAGGTCTTCCACCGGGCCGCGGGCGCCGGCGCCTACGCCTGGGCCGGCATCTGCCTGTTCTTCATCATCAGCGGCTTCGTCATCTGCATGAGCAGCTGGGGCCGCGGGCTCGGCGCGTTCTTCCGGTCGCGGGTGATGCGGCTCTACCCGGCCTACTGGTTCGCGGTACTGGCGACCACCGCCGTCCTCGTCCTGTGGCCGGTGGTGCGGGAGCCGATGGGCGTCCATCACGTCCTGGCCAACCTGACCATGGTCCACCTCGGCCTGGGCATCAGCAGCGTCGACGCCGTGTACTGGACGCTCTGGATCGAGCTCCGCTTCTACCTGCTGTTCGCGCTGGTGGTCTGGAAGGGCGTCACCTATCGCAAGGTGGTCGCCTTCTGTCTGCTCTGGACGGTTGCCGGACTGCTCAAGCTGCCGATGCTGGACACCTTGGTGATGTCCGACTACTCCTCGTTCTTCGTGGCGGGTCTGGCGCTCTACCTGATGCACCGGTACGGGCCCAACCTGCTGCTCTGGGGGATCGTGGCCTTCAGCTGGATCCTGTCCGTCCAGTACGCGGTCGAGCACCAGGCGCAGATCAACCCGGCCCTGGGCCGGACCCATGTGCCGGACCTGAACATCGGCGGCAGCCACCTGCACGAGTGGCCCGGCGTCCTGCTGATCACCCTGTCCTATCTGGTGATGATCGCGGTCGCGCTCGGCTGGACGGCCCGGATCCGCTGGCGCTGGCTCACCGTCGCCGGAGCGCTCACCTATCCGCTGTACCTGCTGCACGAGGTCATCGGCTGGACCTTCCTCCGGCTGCTCCACCGCCACGGCGTCCAGCCCTGGGTGGCGGTCGCGGCCGTCACCGCCGGAATGCTTGGCGCCGCCTGGCTGGTGCACCGGCTGATCGAGCGGCCGCTCGCGCCGCTGCTCCGGCGGGGCCTGGACCGGGCGGTCGACCAGCTCAGGGCGGCCGAGCCGCCCGCCGCCCGGCTCCCGCTCGCGGACCTTCCCGCGGCCGAGCCCGCCACCGTCCCGCGGCCGCCGGTCCGGGAGAGCTCAACGGTCTGACGACGAAGGACCCGCCCATCCGGGCGGGTCCTTTCTCGTTCGGGCCGGTATCAGGCGTGGCTGTAGGCGACCAGGGAGATGCCGACGTAGTGGACGATGAAGGCGGCGAGGGTGAAGGAGTGGAAGACCTCGTGGAAGCCGAACCAGCGGGGGGAGGGGTTCGGGCGCTTGATGCCGTAGATGACGCCGCCCGCGCTGTAGAGCAGGCCGCCGACGATCACCAGGACGAGGACGGCGATGCCGCCGGCCCGCATGAAGTCGGGGAGGAAGAAGACGGCGGCCCAGCCCATCGCGATGTAGCACGGGGTGTAGAGCCAGCGCGGGGCGCCGACCCAGAAGACGCGGAAGGCGATGCCGGCGGCGGCCGCCGCCCAGACCGCCCACATGAGGGGCCGTCCGGTGGAGTCGGGGAGGAGCAGCAGCGTCAGCGGGGTATAGGTGCCCGCGATGATCAGGAAGATATTGGCGTGGTCGAGGCGCCGCAGCACCGCCTCGCCGCGCGGACCCCAGTTGCCCCGGTGGTACAGCGCGCTGATGCCGAAGAGCAGGCAGGCCGTGAGCACGTAGACACCGCAGGCGACGCGGGCCCGCGGCGAGTCGGAGAGGGCGACCAGAACAAGCCCCGCGACGATCACCGCGGGGAACATTCCGGCGTGCAGCCAGCCTCGGAGTCTCGGCTTGAGCGGGAGCGGCAGCGCCGGGCGCTGCTCCATTGCGGTGAGGTCCGGCGAGGCTGCTGTCATGGCTCGCCATCGTACCTACGCCTCCGTAAGCCATGGATATGAGTGGTGATGCTCACGTGTGCGGCCCTCTGGACATATGGGCGCCGGCATCGGATGATCAAATGAGTGCGGTCGGCACCGGATGAGCGCCTACGACGCAACACACGCATCCGGGTCGCAGCCCCCAAGGGGCATACATCTAAAAACCCCTCTTCAAGGAGCAATCGTGGCGCGCGACAACGCGGCTCCCTCCACCGTCCCCACTCAGCACCAGGAGCTCGTCTCCTGGGTCAACGAGATCGCCGAGATCACCCAGCCCGACCGCGTCGTCTGGTGCGACGGGTCCGAGGCCGAGTACGACCGCCTCGCCGAGGAACTGGTCGCCAAGGGGACCTTCAAGAAGCTGGACCCGGTCAAGCGCCCGAACTCGTACTACGCCGCCTCCGACCCGACCGACGTCGCACGCGTCGAGGACCGGACCTTCATCTGCTCCGAGAAGGAGGAGGACGCGGGCCCGACGAACAACTGGATGGCCCCGGCCGAGATGCGCGAGCTCTTCGCCGGCGACAAGGGCATCTTCCGCGGCTCCATGAAGGGCCGCACCATGTACGTCGTGCCCTTCTGCATGGGCCCGGTCGGCTCCCCGCTCTCCGCCATCGGCGTCGAGATCACCGACTCCGCGTACGTCGCCGTCTCCATGCGCACTATGACCCGCATGGGACAGGCCGTCCTCGACGAGCTCGGCACCGACGGCTTCTTCGTCAAGGCCGTGCACTCCGTCGGCGCCCCGCTCGCCGAGGGCGAGGCGGACGTGCCGTGGCCGTGCAACACCACCAAGTACATCTCGCACTTCCCCGAGACCCGCGAGATCTGGTCCTACGGCTCCGGCTACGGCGGCAACGCCCTGCTCGGCAAGAAGTGCTACGCGCTGCGCATCGCCTCCGTCATGGCGCGTGACGAGGGCTGGCTCGCCGAGCACATGCTCATCCTCAAGCTCACCCCGCCGCGCGGCGAGGCCAAGTACGTGGCCGCAGCCTTCCCGTCGGCCTGCGGCAAGACCAACCTCGCCATGCTGGAGCCCACGGTTCCCGGCTGGACGGTCGAGACCATCGGCGACGACATCGCCTGGATGCGCTTCGGCGAGGACGGCCGCCTCTACGCGATCAACCCCGAGGCCGGCTTCTTCGGCGTCGCGCCCGGCACCGGCGAGCACACCAACGCCAACGCCATGAAGACCATGTGGGGCAACTCCGTCTTCACCAACGTCGCGCTCACGGACGACGGCGACGTGTGGTGGGAGGGCATGACCGAGGAGCTGCCCAAGCACCTCACCGACTGGAAGGGCAACGACTGGACGCCGGAGTCGGAGACGCCGGCCGCCCACCCGAACGCCCGCTTCACCGTCCCGGCCGGCCAGTGCCCGATCATCGCGCCCGAGTGGGAGGACCCCAAGGGCGTCCCGATCTCCGCGATCCTCTTCGGCGGCCGCCGCGCCTCCGCCGTACCGCTGGTCACCGAGTCCTTCGACTGGAACCACGGCGTCTTCCTCGGCGCCAACGTGGCCTCCGAGAAGACCGCCGCCGCCGAGGGCAAGGTCGGCGAGCTGCGCCGCGACCCCTTCGCCATGCTGCCGTTCTGCGGCTACAACATGGGCGACTACATGGCCCACTGGATCAAGGTCGGCGCGAACGCGGACAGCGCGAAGCTCCCGAAGATCTACTACGTGAACTGGTTCCGCAAGAACGACGCGGGCAAGTTCGTGTGGCCCGGCTTCGGCGAGAACAGCCGCGTCCTGAAGTGGATCGTCGAGCGCCTCGACGGCAAGGCCGAGGGCGTCGAGACCCCCATCGGCATCCTGCCGACCAAGGACGCCCTGGACACCGACGGCCTCGAACTGGCCGACGAGGACCTGGACTTCCTGCTCACCGTCGACAAGGACGTCTGGCGCGAGGAGGCCGCCCTGGTCCCCGCGCACCTGGAGACCTTCGGCAGCCACACCCCGAAGGAGCTGTGGGACCAGTACAACAACCTGGTGAAGCGGCTGGGCTGATCCCGCCCATCCCGTAGAGACTCGTGGCGGGTTGCCCCGATTTCCGCCCTGACCAGCTGGGGTCACGACGGCCCGTCACGACGCATCCGGCCCCCGGAGCCCCCTCACGGCTCCGGGGGCCGGCGCATGTTCCCGTCCGACGCCTCACCGTGCCTCACAGGATCGGCTGCGCGGCCTCCACCGTCGCGATCGCCCGCCGACAGGCATCCCGGAACGGGATCAGCGCCGCACCCGGCGCGTCCCAGGTCTCGGCCCGCCGCGACCGGCTGGAGGCGTCCCCGAACAGGCTGTTGCGCAGCTCCGTCGTCAGCTCCAGCTGCGCGCCCCGGCCCAGCATCGTGCGGTTGCACGGATTGAGCGGATGATCGCCGTTGAACTCGGTGAGTCCCGCCGCGTGCGCCGGGTCGAAGGCGTCGACCGCCGGGAAACCGGCCGCCGTCAGCTCGGCCACGAGCGCCGCCCGGAAGTCCGCGTTCAGCCCGCCGACCACCGCCATCCGCCTGTCCCCGTCCGCCGGCACCGGCAGCCCGAGCGAGTCGAAGGTGCAGCCGTGCAGGCTCAGTACGTTGAGGTGCCCGGCGGCCGTCGCCAGCGCCACGTGGTCGTCGCAGTGGCTCGCGGTGACATGCAGCGCCTCCTTGTTTCCGCTGCTCATCAGGCCCTCGAACATCCAGTAGTCATGGGTCTCCGACAGGATCGGCGCGCCCTCGGGATCGCGCGGGCTGTAACCGGCGACGGCCAGGCACAGCTCGCTCGTACCGGACTCGATGCCGCCGCCGTGCAGCGCCAGGACCGCCGTCCGCGGGAACGGGTACACCGTGTCAAGCCGGGTGTCGGTCCGCTCGTGCCACCGGTACCGGCGCCCGAAGGTCGTGCCCTCCTGGCCCGCCAGGGCCTGGTACAGCGCGGTGTTGGAGGCGTAGCGGTCGGCGGCCGCCGCCGGGGTCGCGGCGGCGAGCTGGGCGAGGACCGGGGCGCCCACGGTGGCGGCGGCGAGCGCGGTCAGGACGGTACGGCGGGAGGCGCCGGGGCGCCGCGCGGAAGGGGCCCGGTCGGAGGCGGCCTGGTCGTGAGCCTTGTCGTATGTCATGGCCGGAACATTACGGATCACCGGCCGCGGTCCTCCAGATAACGCGTGTGCGTCTCCTGGCGCCGCGCCTCCGCCTCCCGCAGCGCGTCCGCGATCGCCGCCGCCTCCTCGTACAACGCCCCCAACTGGCGCTCCAGATGCCGCTCCGGCGGCTCCGCGCCCGGCACCACCCGGTTCCACCAGCGGGTCCGTACGAAGGCGTCGACCGCCTCCGGCACGTCCTGCCGCACCGCACGGCCGAGCACCCGGACGTGCTCCGGGTCGCTCACCCAGCCCGGTTCGAGCAGCGCGCCGACCAGGGTGTCCAGCTCGGTCAGCCGGCCGTGGGCGGCGGGCGGCAGCTCCACCTCGGCGAGGTACGCGCGCAGCGTCGCCAGGTCCGTCCGCAGCGCGTCGAGCTGCTCGGCCGGCTCGGGGAACGCCGGGGCGGGCGGCCGCTCCGGCGGCGCGATCAGCGCCCCCGCCCCGTACAGACCCGCGACCACCACCGGCCACAGCGCGCCCGCCGCGCCGGTCAGGGTCAGCCCGAGCCCGGCCAGGCCGCACGCGCAGCCCACCAGGTTCTTGCGGGACTCCAGATAGCGCAGCGCGCTCCTACTGATAGCCACGGATCTCCTCGAAGGCCCCGTCGAGCGAGCCCTGGTGGGCGTCGAACAGCCGGCCGCCGGTGAGCTGCGCGATGTGGTCGAGCGCCGCCCGGTCGGAGTCGCCGAACAGGATCGGGAACACCGGAATGCGCTGCTGCTCGGGGCGGAGACTCTGGTAGAAGCCGTCGAAGGCACCGGCCGGGTCGCCGTCGGTGTTGGCGCCGTCCGTCATCAGCACGATCGAGGTGAAGGTGTCGTCCGGCGCGGTCCCCAGCTTCCCGTACGCCGCCTCCAGACTGGAGTAGATGGCCGTGCCGCCGGACGCCGAGAGCCGGTTCGCGTCGGCGCGGATCGCGTCGAGGGCGGCTTTCGGCGCCGCCGGGTCCACCGTGTGCGTGGTGACCTCGGCCTCCTTCACCGAGGAGCCGAACGGCAGCAGCGTCACCTCCTCCCGGTCCCGGAAGTCCCCGGTCAGCTCCACCAGGGCCTTCTTCAGCCGGTCGAGCCGCTCGCCGTCCATCGAGCCCGAGGTGTCGAGCACGTACACCGTCCGCGAGGGGCGGCGCAGCGTGTTGTCGTACGCGTCGAGCAGTCCGTCCGCCACCGACCGGCTGCCGGGGAACGGCAGTTCGCGGCGCGGACCGGCCGCGAGCCGCGGCTCCGGCGCCACACCGGGCACGACCGGGCGGCGCAGGGTCCGCTCGGTGATCAGCCGCTGCGCGGCCGGGGTGCGCAGGTGCGAGGCGAGCCGGCGGGCCGCGTCCTTCGCCTCGGGCCGGGCGGCCGTCAGCGAGGTCAGCGGATAGTCGGCGGTCACCACCCCGTCGGCCGGGCGGATCACGGTCAGCTTCTGCGGCATCGAGAGCAGCACCGACTCGTAGTTGACCAGCGCGTCGACGTCGGTGCGGCGGGCGTACGCGGTGGCCAGCCAGCCGGAGGAGCCGGAGGTCAGCTTCTGCCCGGCGAAGAACTCCTTCAGCTTCGGGCTCGTCGCCTTCACATCGGCATCGGTCAGCGCCGCCTGCGCGCCGGACAGCCCGGAGGCGACCGAGACGAGCGCGGAGAAACCGGAGTTGGAGCGCAGCGGGTCCGTCATGCCGTAGGTCAGCTTCTTCTCGGCGACCGCCCGGTGGATCTGCGCCCAGGTGACCTTCTCCGGGTCCCAGCCGAGCCGGGTCACCACCTCGGGCCGTACGCCGAAGGCCACCGGCGAGGTCATCACCGGCGTCTCGCCGGTGATCCGCTTGGCGACCTCGGGACGCAGCCGCAGATAGTCGTTCGACGACAGCCAGATCGCGTCGTACTGCCTGTCCGCCTCGCCCGAGGCGATCCGCTCGACCGCGTCCAGGGTGCCGGCGTACGTGGGGCGCACGGTGACGCCGGTGGCCTTGCGGGCCTCCTCAAGGACCGGGGCCATGTCGGCGAGTTCGGAGGAGGCGAGGACCCGCAGGGTGCCGGGGCGGTACGCGCCGGTGTCCGGCGAGGACGGGCCGCCGCCCTTGTCGTCGGCGCCGGAGGTGCAGCCGGTGACCGCGAGGGCCAGGGCGAGGGCGAGGGCGGCGAGCCGGCCCGTACGAACTCCTGCTCTGCCGACTCCTGTTGTACGCGGTCTCATCCGCGGCCTCCTTCGAGGATGCCGGGGGCGTGGCTGTCGCCTGTCCCCTGCGCCCGCTCCACGTACGCGCTCGCGGTACGCAGTTCGCCCGAGAGCGCCTCCACGGTCTGCGCCATCGACTCCGTCGCGCGCACCTTGTACGTGTCGATCGCGTCGAGCGTCCGGTAGATCTGCTGGAACGCGGTGCGCACCGTCTCCAGGCCGACCGCGGGCTCCGCCGCGAGCCGCTGGATGTCGCCGGACTGCCCGGCGAGCGCCGCCGCGTTGCCCTGGATCAGGGTCTCCGTCGTCCCGCGCAGCGCGTTCACCTGCTCGACGACCTTCTTCTGGTGGTCGAGCGCGGCGGCCAGCATCACCGCGATCCGCAGCGCCGTGACCGTCGTCGTGGCGGCCCGGTCGACGCCCTTGATCAGCTCGTCGTTGTTGCGGCGCACCACGTCCATCGCGAGATAGCCCTGCGCGCACACCGCGAGCTGGGTCAGCAGGTCCTGGTGCTTCTGCCGCACCGGGAACAGCACGTCCGCGCGGAGCGCGTCGGCCCGGCCCGGGTCGGCGGTGCCGGCGATCCGCTGCTCCACGGCCGCGTCGAGGGCCTCGGTGAGCACCGCGTACTCCTGGAGCTTGCCCATGGTCTCCCAGAGGCGGGTGCGTTCGGTCTGCAACGCCGCGTTGTCGCGGCGCAGTTCGTCCTGGCCGCCGCGCAGCGCGTCGAGGATCCGGCTGATGGTGTCCTGCGAGGAGGCGTAGCGGGCGATGTGGTCGCGCAGCCGGTTCCCGCCGGGCAGTTTGGCGAGCAGGCCGCGCACGCCCTTGCCGGGGGTGTCGCGCGGGTCGAGGTCCTCGATGGTGCGGCGCAGTGCGACGAGGGAGTCGCCGACCCGGGCGCTGGGGTCGCCGCCGGCGGTGCCGAGGGAGCGGACGGTGCGGTCGAGCATCCGGTTGGACTGCTGGGCGGCGGTGCGGATCTCGCCGGAGCCGAGTGCGGCGATCTCGCCGATGCGGCCGGTGAACTCGGGGGAGCGGGTGTCGAGTCCGGCGAGCGAGCCGACGTACTCGGCGGCCCTGCGGTCCATCTCCGTACGGACGGAGTCGTCGACCGGTACGAGTGTGGCGGCCTGCTCGGCGCGGATCGGTGCGACCGGCTCGGGCGGGGTGAGGACGAGCGGCGTCTCGTCGGGCGGTTGGAGCGAGGGAGTGGTGGGTGTGGTCATGCGGTGCCCCCCTGGTCGCGGGCCCGCAGCGCCATCTCGTGCAGCACCTGCGAGGTGGGCACGGGCGCCTGGCGGACTCCGCCGAGCGTCTGGTTGAGGTAGCCGGTGTGTCCGGCGGTGGCGGCGGTGAACTCGGCCGCGGCGCCCTGCGGGCGGAACCCGTGCCGTACCGCGAGCTTGCGCAACTCGGGGTCGGAGGAGAGGAGTTCGCCGAGGGTGCGGCCGGTCTCGGTGAGCGGTACGAGGGTGTGGTCGCTGTTGACGGTGGTGTCCGGGTAGAGCACCACCAGGTCGCCCAGGTCCTGCTTGGCGATCAGCTGGGAGGCCACCTGTGACTCGTACACGAGCACCAGCGGGTTGCCGACGCCGCTGACGAAGTCCCGGAACGGCGCGTCCGAGCTGGACTGCTGGGCGCCCTGCACCTGGGTGAGCTTGCGCAGCAGCGGCGCGGTGCGGTCCACGGCGGCCTTGTCCCCGGCGACCCGGCCGCCGTCGGCGACATAGCTCGCGGCGGCGAGGTAGAGCGCGCCGGAGTTGGAGGCGACGGGGTCGGTCGAGGTGATGAAGAGGGTGCCGCTCAGCTCGGCGTGTCCGGCCGAGCCCTTGAGCTGCTGCCAGGTGCGGTCGGCGCGGGCGGCGGCCAGATACGGCTCCATCCGCAGGGTGCCGGTGTGGCCGCCGGCGCCGAGGGTGGCGAGCCCGTTGTCCGCGAGCACCTTGGCGGCGGCGCTGTGCGCGACGACCACGAGCGGCGAGTAGAAGGGCCGCAGCGGGGTCGCGGTCGTCTTCGTCTTCGCCTTGATCCCGTCGGCGGGCGCCTTGGCGGACGGGAACGCGAAGTCGTAGCCGGCCAGGGGCAGTTGTTCCATGTCCCAGGACCCGGAGGTCTCGGTCCGCACGGTGAGGCCCTTGGCTGCCAGGGCCTTCACGACCTCGGGATCGGCGAAGAACTCCGCCTTCTCCGACCCGATCACTCCTCGCACGGTCTTCGTTGCCGTGCCGCTGTCGTCCTGGTCGCCGCCCACCACGAGGGCGGCGGCCACGCCGCCGAGGAGAAGGACGGCGAGGACGATTCCCAGAATGCGTCTCACGGGTGCAGGCTGCTCGCGGAAGCCCACATTCCAGGGGGAGTCGGGTGTACGGCGGGTGAAGCGGTGATCCCGGTAGTGAACCGGAGCGAGGCGTACCGGGGGCGTACCTCACGTGGGTGGCGCCCGGGCCGGGCGGGATCGTGGCCGCGCGGCCCGGGGCCGTCAGGGGGCGGCGACCAGGGGGTCGCCGGAGAGGGCCGCGGCGTGGGCGTCCATGCGCTCGGCGGCGAGGATCGCGGCGGCGGTGTCGGCACGGGAGGCGGCGACGACGAGGGCGCGGCCGGCCAGGGCGTGCGCCTTGCGGTGCAGGGCCTCGGCGGGGTCGCCGCTGAGACCCGCGTGCCGGGCCGGCGGGGCGCCGCGCAGCCTGGCCACCTGGCGGGCGATCAGCTCGCCCGCCGCGGTCTCGCCCAGCTCGTCGGTGACGGCGAGCAGGGCGGCGAGGTGTCCGGCGAGCTGGATGTCCAGCTCCTCGCCGCGGGAGCGGTGCGGGATGTCGTTCCGGGTGTCGTCGGCCATCCGGTGGACCGACTTGGTGCGGATCGGTTCGTACATGGGGACGGCCTCCTGAGATGAGCTCTGGAGGCATCCTAGCTTGGATTCAATCTAAAGTTGAGCCGAGTCCGGGTAAAGAACGGGGTAAAGGGTCGGACAAGGGGTGGGACAAGGGGCCGGGCGAGGGCGGGGTCAGTACTGGCTGTAGCCGTCCAGGAAGCGCCCGATCCTGGTCACCGCGTCCGCGAGGTCCGTCGCGTTCGGCAGGGTCACGATCCGGAAGTGGTCCGGCTCGTGCCAGTTGAAGCCCGTGCCGTGCACGACCATGATCTTCTCGGCCCGCAGCAGGTCCAGGACCATCTGCCGGTCGTCCTTGATCTTGTAGACCGCCGGGTCGAGCCGCGGGAACAGATACAGCGCGCCCTTCGGCTTCACGCACGTCACGCCCGGGATCTGGGTGAGCAGCTCGTACGCCGTGTCCCGCTGCTCCAGGAGCCGCCCGCCCGGAAGCACCAGGTCCTCGATCGACTGCCGGCCCTGGAGGGCCGCGGCCACCGCGTGCTGCGCCGGCATGTTGGCGCACAGCCGCATGTTGGCCAGGATCGTCAGGCCCTCGATGTACGAGGAGGCGTGCGCCTTCGGGCCGCAGACCGCGAGCCAGCCGGAGCGGAAGCCCGCCACTCGGTAGTTCTTGCTCATCCCGTTGAAGGTGAGGCAGAGCAGGTCGGGGGCGAGCGCGGCGGTCGGGGTGTGCGTGGCGCCGTCGTAGAGGATCTTGTCGTAGATCTCGTCCGAGCAGACCACCAGGTTGTGCCGGCGGGCGATCTCCGTCAGGGACCGCAGCATCTCGTCGTCGTAGACGGCGCCGGTCGGGTTGTTCGGGTTGATGATCACGATCGCCTTGGTGCGGTCGGTGATCTTCCGCTCGATGTCGGCCAGGTCCGGCATCCAGTCCGCCTGCTCGTCGCAGCGGTAGTGCACGGCCGTACCGCCCGAGAGCGCCACCGAGGCCGTCCACAGCGGATAGTCGGGGGACGGGACGAGCACCTCGTCGCCGTCGTCGAGCAGCGCCTGCATCGCCATCTGGATGAGCTCGGAGACGCCGTTGCCGAGGTAGATGTCCTCGACGGAGAGCGGGATGCCCTTGGTCTCGTAGTGGCTCATGATCGCGCGGCGTGCGGACAGCAGGCCCTTCGCGTCGCCGTAGCCGTGCGCCTCGGAGAGGTTGCGCAGCATGTCCTCGAGGATGGCCGGCGGGCACTCGAAGCCGAAGGCGGCCGGGTTTCCGGTGTTGAGCTTGAGGATGCGGTGGCCCGCTGCCTCCAGCCGCATCGCCTCTTCGAGCACCGGGCCGCGGATTTCGTAACAGACGTTGGCGAGCTTCGTGGACTGGATCACCTGCATGACGAGAGCTTACGGCCGGTGGTCTCCGCGCGCTTCGTGTTTTGGGACACGTCGGGCGTTCGGTGCGCTTCATGGAGGTAGGGGAAAGGGCGGGGCGACGGTGGTGGGCCGGGGCGGCCGGTGTGACCCAGGTCGCGCCCGGGGATGTCGTGATCCCTACAATCACGCCTCGTGACTCCGACTTCCTACGACGCGGGGGGCGCGGAGCCCCCGAGACGGGCTCGGCACGCCTCCAAGCGGCGCGGCCCCGGTCCGCTGTGGATCCTCGGCAGCGGCGCCCTCGTCGCGGCCGGGGTCCTGTCGGCGATGGCCGCGCTCGATTCCGGCCCGGGCGGCACGGGGCCGCGCGGTGGCCCCGCCGTCGACGAAGGGCGTCCCGGGATGCCCGCGCTGATCCAGCCCGACCGGTCCGGTGCCGGGGACGACTCCGGCGACGGGGACGGGGACGGGCGGTCCGCGAGCCCCGGGGCGACGTCGAGCGGCTCGGCCTCGCCGTCCGCCGGCACGGCGTCGCCGACCGGCCCCACGCCGTCCGCGGGGGCGACCGGCGCGCCCACCCCGACCGCCTCGGGGGGCGCCTCGTACTTCCCCGGGAAGTCGGGTGCGGCGCCCGGCACGAAGAAGAAGCAGCGGTAGCGGGCGGAGGTACGGCGTGCGGAGACACACGGAGGGCGGCGGCCTTCGGGGCGCAGGATAGGTTGGTCCGTCATGTGGGTTTTCAGCACCGCCGGCTGCCGGTGGCTCGGCGCGGCCGGAACGCTCGCCGTCACCGCCGGCGGCTGGGCCGCCGGAACGCTGCCGGTGCGCGGCGGGGCCGGCCTCTGGCAGCCGCACGGGGACGCGGTCACGGTGGCCGGGGCGATCGTCGCGTACCTCGGGCTGACTCTGCTGATCCTGGCCTGGTGGCAGTACGGGCGACGCCTGCGCGCGGGCGCCCGGGACCGGGTCGGGGTGACCCTCGTCTGCTGGGCGGCGCCGCTGCTGCTCGCCCCGCCGCTGTACAGCGCCGACGTCTACAGCTACATCGCCCAGGGCGCGATGGTCCTGGAAGGCCATGACGTGTACGGCGCCGGGCCGGCCATGCTGCGGCCCGGTGAGCTCGGGTACGAGGCCGCCGCGAGCGTCGGCGGCCACTGGACCGACACCCCCGCCCCGTACGGCCCCTTCTTCCTCGTCCTCGCCCAGGCGGTCGTGAAGCTCACCGGCGGCGCGGTCGTGCCCGCCGTGCTCGGCATGCGGCTGATCGCACTCCTCGCGCTGCTCCTCATCGTGTGGGCCGTACGGGGGCTCGCGCCCGAGCGGCACCGCGCGGGCGCCCTGTGGCTGGCCGCGCTCAACCCGCTGCTGCTCGTCCATGTCGTGGGCGGGCTGCACAACGACGGTCTGATGGCCGGGCTGCTGCTCGCGGGCATGCTGTGCGCCGTGCGCGGGCGGTGGCTGGTCGGGGGTGCGCTCGCCGGGGCGCTCATCGGTCTCGCGATGACGATCAAGTCGCCGGCCGCGCTGGGCCTCCTCTTCGCGGGGATCGTGATCGCCCGGCGGCGCGGCCGTCTGCTGTACGGGCTGCTGCCGGGGGCGGTCGCCGTGGCCGTCGCCGCCGGCGCGAGCCTCCTCGCGGGCACCGGCTTCGGCTGGCTCCGCACCCAGAGCGTGGCCGCCACCATCCACACCGCCCTCTCCGTGACGAGCGACCTGGGCCTCGGCCTCGGGCTGCTCGTCTCCGGCGAGCCGGAGCCCGTGAAGGGCCTGGTCCAGAAGCTCGGCCTGCTGGTGGCGGGCGCCGTGATCGCGGCCGTGGCCTGGCGCGCCTGGAAGGGCCGCGTCGATCCGGTCCTGGGCCTCGGCCTCTCGCTCCTCGCCCTCGTCGCGCTCTCCCCGATGGTCCAGCCCTGGTACGCCCTGTGGGGTACGTGCGCGGTCGCGGCCGTCGCCTGGGGCGGGCGCCTCGGGCAGGTGCTCGCGGTGGTGTCCGCCGGTCTCGCGTACGAGACGGCGCCCTCCGGCCACACCCCCTGGTACGGCTTCGTCGCGGCGGGCGCCGTGGTGGCGGCCGGGCTGTGGTGGGCCCGGCGCGAGCCGTGGGGCCAGGGGCGTGAGGCGGAGGGGGCGGACGGTCGCGTGACGCTGCCCGCGCAGGCGGCGAGGGCGGGGGAGCGGGAGCGCTCGGCGACTTCCCGCCATCCTTCCTGATTTTGAAGTAGATACTTCAAAAACAAGAAGTCGAGGTCTAGGGTCGGGACCCATGACGACGACCTATGTACTCGTCCACGGGGCCTGGCACGGGCCCTGGGCCTGGGAGCGGCTCGTGCCCCTGCTGCACGCCGCCGGGGCCCGCACCGTCACCCCGGATCTGGGCGCACCCAGCGACCACGGGCTGCACGACGACGCCCGCACGGTCGTCGCCGCCCTCGACTCCGTCCCCCACGGCGACGACGTGGTCCTGGTCGGGCACAGCTATGCCGGCCTCGTCGTCCGTGAGGCCGCCGACGCCCGGCCGGACGCCGTCGGCCACCTGGTCCTCGTGGACGGCTGGGCGGGACCCGACGGCGTCAGCCTCTTCGACCTGGCCCCCGACTCCTTCGCCGCCGCCTTGCGCGGCGCCGCCGCGGCCTCCCCGGACGGGGACGGGCTCACGATCCCCGCCCCGCCCCCGGCCGCCTTCGGCATCACCGGCGCCGCCGACACGGCCTGGCTGGCGCCCCGCCTCGTCCCGCAGCCGCTGCGCACCTTCACCGAGGCGAGCCGACTGCGCGGGGCCGTCGACTCGATCCCCGGCACCGCCGTCCACTGCCGGCCCGCGACCTACCCGTTCGACCGCTTCGGCGCCGCCCTCGGCTACCGGACCCGGGCGCTCGACGGCCCGCACGACGTGATGCTCACCGACCCCGAGCCGCTCGCCCGGCTGCTCCTGGAGGCCCCGGCCTAGCGCCCCCGGCCTACAGTGAGGGCGTGGAGCAGCGAACGTACAACCAGTACTGCGCGACCGCGCGCACCCTCGACCTCGTCGGCGAGCGCTGGACGCTGCTCCTGATCCGCGAGCTGCTCACCGGGCCCAAGCGCTTCGGCGACCTCCAGGCCGCGCTGCGCGGCCTCGGCACCGGTCTGCTCTCGACCCGTCTGAAGCACCTGGAGCGCGAGGGCCTCGCGCACAAGGTCACCCTCCCGGCGCCCGCCCGCACCCCCGCGTACGCCCTCACCGAGGCCGGCGAGGAGCTCGGCCCCGCCGTGCTTGCCCTCGCCCGCTGGGGCATGACCTGGGCGATGGGGGAGCGGCGCGAGAGCGAGGCCTTCCACCCCGGCTGGGCCGTGCTCGGCCTGCGGGCCTGCTTCGACCCGGAGGCGGCGGCCGGGCTCCACGCGGTGTACGAGTTCCGCGTCGGCGACGAGGTCTTCCACGCCCGGGTCGCCGACGGGACCGTCGAGACCCTCCACGGCCCGGCCGCACAGGACCCGGACGCGACCCTGACGATCGGCGAGGAGGCGTTCCTCGCTGCGGTGGAGGGTGCGGGCCTGGCCGAGGCCGTCGCGGACGGCGCCGCCACGGCGACCGGGGACGCCGAGGCCCTGCGCCGGATGAAGGCCCTCTTCCGGCTCCCGGCCCGGCGGTCCCGTACCGCCTAGCCACGTATCCCTCAGCGCCCGCTCCTCCTGACCGACCGGCCCGGCAGCTCGTCCGTCCGCTTGCCGTCCTCGATCACGAACCGGCCGTTCACCAGCACGTGCGGGATGCCCACCGGGAGGGTGCGGGGAGCGGCGTACGTCGAGCCGGCCGCGACCGTCGCCGGGTCGAAGAGGACCAGGTCGGCGACGAAGCCCTCGCGGATCCGGCCGCGGTCGGGGAGCCGGAGGCGGGCGGCGGGGCGGGAGGTGAGGTGGGCGACGCACTCCTCCAGGGAGAGGACGCCCTCCTCGCGGACGTAACGGCCGAGGTACTCGGGGAAGGTGCCGTACGCGCGCGGGTGCGGCTTGGCGCCCTGCAGGATGCCGTCCGAGCCGCCGGTGTGGACCCGGTGGCGCATGATCGCCCGCACGTTCTCCTCGTGGCCCACGTGCTGGAGGACCGTCGAGCCGAGCCGGTCCTCCAGGAGCAGCCGGCGCGCCGTCGGCCAGTCGGGGACCGTGCGGCCGACCCACTCCGCCAGCGCCGGGTTCGTCACCCCGGAGATCTCGATGGTGTCCCACTCCACCGGCACCCCGTGGCAGCCGTCCGAGCCCAGCTCCTCCAGGTGGTGCCGGATCCGCTCCGCCGTCGCGTCGTCCGCGAGCCGCGCGAGCAGCGCCTCCGGCCCGCCCTCGTGCGCCCAGCTCGGCAGCACGGCGACCAGCGTCGTACAGCCCGGGGTGTACGGGTAGGTGTCGAGCGAGATGTCCGCGCCGCCGTCGAGGGCCGCGTCCAGGAGCGCGAGCAGCTCCGGCGCGCGCCCTTTGTTCACGCCGAAGTTCATCGTGGCGTGCGCGAGGTGCAGGGCGCAGCCCGCGTCACGGGTGAGCGCGACCATCTCCTCGTACGCCCGCAGGGCGCCCGCCCCGTACGAGCGGTGGTGCGGGCAGTAGTAGCCGCCGTACGAGGCCACCACCCGGCACAGCTCGGTCAGTTCGGCGTCCGGCGCGTACATCCCGGGGGTGTAGGTCAGCCCGGAGGACATGCCGACGGCGCCCTGCTCCAGGCCCTCGGCGACCAGTTGCCGCATCCGCTCCAGCTCGGTGTCCGTCGCCGGCCGGTCCTCCCAGCCCATCGCGTACATGCGGACCGTGCCCTGGGGGACGAGGTAGGCGGCGTTCACGGCGATGCCCCGCCCGCCGTGCGCGGTGTCCAGCCGGTCCAGGTACTCGCCGACCGTGCGCCAGTCGAAGTCGAAGTCGACCGTCGTGTCGTCGGGACCGCCGCCGTTCCAGCCGGCGATGGTGCGGCGGACCTCGGCCAGTGTGCGGTCGTCGACCGGTGCGTACGACAGGCCGTCCTGCCCCAGGACCTCCAGGGTCACGCCCTGCGCCGCCTTCGCGCTGTGGTCCGGGTCGCGGAGCAGTGCGAGGTCGCTGTGGGCGTGCATGTCGATGAAGCCGGGGGCCAGGGCGAGCCCCTCGGCGTCGACGATCCGGCGGGCCGTCGGGCGCTGGCAGCCGGCCTGCGCGGCCTCCTTGACGATTGCGGCGATCCGGCCGCCGTCGATGGCGACATCGGCGCGGTAGGAGGGTTCGCCGGTGCCGTCGACGACCTCCGCGTCACGGAAGACGAGGTCCATCACGGTCGGGGCTCCTTTAGAAGAAGGTGCGGATGTAGTCGACGACCGTGCCGTCCGCCTCGACCAGCGGGATCAGCTGCCACTTGTCGAAGATCGTGCAGGGGTGCGACAGGCCCATCCCCACCCAGTCGCCGACCTCCAGCTCTGCGCCGGACTCGGTGCCGAGCCAGACGTGCTGATCGGAGAGGCCCGTCACGGTGATGCCCGCCGCGGCGCGGATCTCACCCGTCCGGGCGTCGCGGACCACCTGCGCCTCGGGCAGGTGCAGGTCGTGAGAGGCGTCCCGCTTGCCCGCGTTGGTGAAGGCCTGCTCGGCGGTGGGCCGGGAGACGACCTGCGACCAGAGCCGGAACGCGGGCTGGAGGGCACCCTCCTCAGGGATCCGGTTGAAGGGGGTGCGGTCGCGGTACTGCCCGTCGTCGTGCGAGACGTACGCGCCGGAGCGCAGCAGCTTCAGGACGGGCAGGGAGAGCGCGGGGATCTCCGCGAAGGACTCGGCGACCGCGTCGAACCACTCGCTGCCGCCCGCGCTCACCACGATCTCGCCGACGGCGGGGTCGAAGCGGCCGGCCTTGTCGAACTCGGCGGCGAGCCCGATGAGCCGCTGCAGCCAGGTGCGTACGGAGTCGGTGTCAGCCCCGGGCATCGTGCCCTCGTACCCGGCGACGCCGACGAGACGGAGCGCGGGGGCGGCCGCGACGGCGTCGGCGACGGCCGCGCACTCCGCCTCCGTCCGTACGCCCGTACGCCCGGTCGCACCGGCGGCCAGTTCGACCACCACGTCCACGGCGCGGCGCGCCCCGGCGGCGGTCAGCGCCTGGTCCATCAGCTCGACGCCGCGCACGGAGTCGACGTAGCAGACGAAGCGGAAGTCCGGGTCGGCGTCCAGCTCGGCGGCGAGCCAGCGCAGCGCGACGGCGTCGACGAGCTCGTTGGCGAGGAAGATCCGGGCGACGCCGTGCGCGCGGTAGACCCGGGCCTGGTGGGGGACGGCGGCCGTGATGCCCCAGGCGCCGTGGGCGATCTGACGGTCGAACAGCTGCGGGGCCATGGACGTCTTGCCGTGCGGCGCGAAGGCCAGGCCGTGGCGCTCGGTGTACGTCTCCAGGAGGCGCAGGTTGTGCTCGACGGACTCGGCGGAGAGGGCGAGGACGGGGGTGGTGAAACCGCCGGTGAACAGGTTGCGGCGCTGGGCGGCGAGCTCGCCGACGGTCAGCCCCGCGGCGTCCGGCGGCAGGGCCTTGAAGCGGTGGTCGACGACCTCGTGGGCCAGGTCCGGCATGGGGGTGTCCTCCTCGTCGAGGGCGGCGGGTACGCGAGTGGGTGTCGCCTGCCGATTCTCACCGCTCCGGTCAGTGTTGCAGTGTGTGCAACAGTCATTGCGTATATCGCTCAAGGCTGTCTAACATCCGGGCCAGCGCCGGGTCAATGGACCGGGTCAATGGATCCGTACCCACGCCGAGGAGCCGCGCAGTGACAGGACAGCACCCCGTGGACGTCGTCTGCCTCGGCGAGTCCATGGTCACCTTCCTGCCCACCCGGCCCGGGCGCCTCGCCGACGTGCCCTCCTTCGACCGCGGCATCGGCGGCGCCGAGTCCAACGTCGCCTGCGCCCTCGCCGCCGCCGGCCACCGTGCGCGGTGGGTCGGCCGGGTCGGCCGGGACGGCTTCGGCACCCACCTGACCGAGGCGATCGGCGCGTACGGCGTCGACGTCTCCGCCGTCGTCCGCGACCCCGGCCGGCCCACCGGCGTCTACTTCCGCACCGCCACCGACCGCGCCACGGACGCGCACGAGGTCGTCTACCACCGGGCCGGGTCCGCGGCCTCGGCGATGGCGCCGTCGACCGTGCCGTACGACGTCGTCGCGGGCGGCCGGATCCTCCACCTCACCGGTATCACGGCCGCGCTGTCGGCCTCCTGCCTCGCGCTCGTACGGGAACTCACCGGCCCCCGGCCCGGCCGGCCGCTCGTCTCCTTCGACGTCAACTTCCGGCCCGGGCTGTGGGCCGATCCGGCGGCGGGCGGGCGCGTGCTGCTGGACCTGGCGCGGGGGGCCGACGTCGTGTTCGTCGGCGCCGACGAGGCGGAGGCGGCGTGGGGTGTCGGGGAGCCGGACGCGATCCGGCGCGCGCTGCCGGAGCCGGGGGTGCTGGTGGTGAAGCGGGGGGAGGTGGGGGCGACGGTGTACGAGCGCTGCGCGGCATCTTTCCCCACCCCGCCCCTTCCCGAATTGGGGGCTCTGCCCCCGGACCCCCGCGCCTCAAACGCCGGCGGGGCTGGATTTGCTGCCGGCCCCCGTCCCGACACCGTCACCCACGTCCCCGCCCCCCGCGTCGACGTCGTCGCCCCCGTCGGCGCCGGCGACGCCTTCGCCGCCGGGTTCCTCTCCGGCACCCTCCGCGGCCTCGACGCCAAAGCTCGGCTGCGGCACGGGCACCTCATGGCCGCCGCCGCGCTCACCGTCCCCGGCGACCTCGCCGCCCCCGCGCGGCGCGCCCACGCCGACCGGCTGGCCGCCGCGCCCGACGAGGCCTGGGGGAGACTTCACCTCGGCCCCGGCTGGACGGGGGAGGACCAGGAGGTACGTACGCCATGAGCCAGACCGTCGACCGGGCACTCAGCATCCTGCCGCTGCTCGCCCAGGGACCCGCCGACCTCGGACAGGTCGCCGAACGGCTCGGCGTCCACAAGTCCACCGCCCTGCGCCTGCTGCGCACCCTCCACGAGCACGGCCTCGTCTACCGCCAGCAGGACCAGCGCTACCGACTCGGCGCCCGCCTCTTCGCGCTCGCCCAGGAAGCCGTCGAGAACCTCGACATCCGCGAGATCGCCCACCCCCACCTCGCCGCCCTCAACGAGCGCATCGGACACACCGTCCACCTCGCCGTCCACGAGGAGGGCGAGGTCCTCTACATCGACAAGGTCGAGAGCCGCTACCCCGTCCGCATGTACTCGCGGATCGGCAAGCCGGTCGCCCTCACCGTCGCCGCCGTCGCCAAGCTGCTCCTCGCCGACCTCCCCGAGCCCGAGCGCCGCGCCCTCGCCGCCAAGCTCGACTACCCCCTGTACACGCCCCGTTCGACCCCCAACGCGGCCGCCTTCCTCAAGGAGCTGGCGATCGTACGCGAACAGGGCTGGGCCACCGACCTCGGCGGCCACGAGGAGTCCATCAACTGCGTCGCCGCACCCATCCGCGGCGCGGACGGCCGGGTCGTCGCCGCCATGTCGGTGTCCGCGCCCAACGTCGTCGTCACCGCCGAGGAACTCCTCACCCTGCTCCCGCTGGTGCGCCGCACCGCCGACGACATCAGCCGCGAATACTCCGGCACCACCCCACCGAAGGAAGCCAGCGCATGACCGAGAAGACCGCGATCACCCCCGCCACCCACACCGCCCCGCCGGCGAAGTTCTCGCACGGCGTGAAGAAGGGCAACATCCTCCAGGTCGCCGGCCAGGTCGGCTTCCTGCCCGCCGTCGAGGGACAGCCGCCCACGCCCGCCGGCCCGACGCTGCGCGAGCAGACCCTCCAGACCTTCGCCAACGTCAAGGCGATCCTGGAGGAGGGCGGCGCGAGCTGGGACGACGTGATGATGATGCGCGTCTACCTCACGGACGTGGACCACTTCGCCGAGATGAACGAGATCTACAACGCGTACTTCGAGGAGCAGGGCCTGAAGGCCCCCGCCGCCGCCCGTACCACCGTGTACGTCGGCCTGCCGGCGGGGCTCCTCATCGAGATCGACGCCCTCGCGGTCCTCGGCTGAGGTCCAGCTGATCCTCCTGAATCCGCTCACCATCGTGTAGACCGGATTGCCGAGGATTTCCCGGGGAATCTCCGGGACTTGCCGGGGCGGCTCGAACGTCCACAGGAACGTCGGCCATACTTCCGCCGTGGAGCAGCGCACAGGACCCAGCAGCATTCAGGCGGTGCAAGGCGCCGCGGCGGACCCCGCGTTCGTCCCGGGCATCACGGGGCTCGCCCCGGTGCAGTCGGTCGAGGAGCCGGAGGACGTGGTCGAGCCGCAGGACGCGGTTCCGGCCTCGGCCCTGGCCCTCAAGGAGCCCGAGGCGGCGGAAGCGGACCCGGACACGGACCCGGAAGCTGACGCGGAGGCCGTGCCCGACGGGCCCGTCTTCGAGGCCGCCGACCGGCGCGCCAGGATCGTGGCCGACGCCACCGGCGTACAACTGAGCCTCGACGAGGAGCACTGCGAGTTCCGCTGGGACGAGATCGGCGCGGTGGAGACCGAGGTGTCCCGCTTCGGGCGCCGGTTCACCATCATCGTGCACACCCCGGACCGGCGCTGGTACCCGATCGAGATCGACGCGCCGGCCAAGGCCCGGGTCGCCGAGTGGGAGTCGGAGCTCGACGCGGTCCTGGACGCCTACTTCGACGAGGGCGACGCCAAGGCGTCGTAACCCGTCCCGGTACTCATCCCGGTACGGATGGCATGGCCGAATCAGTGTGCGGGGTTCGGCCATACTGTCCTGCGTGGGGACCCTCATCGGTAGATACGTGATCGAGCACAAGCTGGGCGAAGGCGGCATGGGCACCGTCTACCTGGCCCGGTCGCGCGGCGGGCGCGCCGTCGCCGTCAAGGTGGCCCGGCCGGAACTCGCCGCCGACCCGGCCTTCCGCGCGCGCTTCCGCGCGGAGGTCGCCGCCGCCCGGCGGGTCGGCGGGTTCCACACCGCGCAGGTCGTCGACGCCGACCCGGAGGCGGCGGAGCCCTGGCTCGCCACCGCCTACATCCCCGGACCCACGCTCGCCGGCCTCGTCGACAGCGAAGGCCCCCTGGACGAAGAGCGGTTGCGGGCGCTCGCGGCCGCCCTCGCCGAGGCCCTGGAGGCCATCCACGCCTGCGACCTGGTCCACCGCGACCTCAAGCCGGGCAACATCGTGATGGCCCCGGACGGGCCCCGCGTCCTGGACTTCGGGATCGCCCGGGCCCTGGAGTCGAACCGGATGACCGCCACCGGCGTCGCCTTCGGCACCCCCGGCTACCTCGCCCCGGAGCAGGCCCTCGGCGAGGAGGTCACCGGCGCCGCCGACGTCTTCGCGCTCGGCGCCGTCCTGGTGGCGGCGGCCGGCGGCAGCCCGTTCGGGGGCGGTACGCCGATGGGCCTCATGTACCGCTCGGTGCACGAGGCGCCGGACCTCACGGCGGTGCCGGAGGGGCTGCGCGACCTGGTCGGCCGCTGCCTCGCCAAGGAACCCGGCAGCCGGCCGACGCCCGAGCGGATCCTCGACGAACTCGGCCCGGGCGCGGGCGCTCAGGCGATCCCGGCCCCGGAACACCGGCCGACGGTCCTCGACGTGCCCGACCCCCGCTCGGCCCCCAACCCGGTACCGCCCACCCCCGTGCCGCCGACCCCCACCCCGACTCCCGGTTTCGGCGCCCCGACACCCGTGCCGCCGACCGCACCGCCTGCCGCACCGTCGCCCGCGGGCCTCCCGTACACCCCCACCGCCCCGTACGTCCCGGGCTCCCCGTACCCGTCCGGCGGCGCCGCCGTGCCCGTACCGATGTCCCCGCCCCCGCCCCCGTCGTACGCACCGGGTGCCGGTCGCGGTGCCGCTGCCGACTTCGTCGCCGCCGACGCCAAGGGCGGGGTCGTGATCGACGCGCACGGCGTGACGTTCCAGCTCCGGGAGGCCGAGGCCGACTTCCGCTGGGACGAGATCGCCGCGGTCCAGCACCACCCGACCCGCCGCGGCCGGGTGCTGCGCCTCCTGCTGTTCCTGCGCGACGGGACGAACTTCGTCTGCGAGGTCGACGGGCGCCGGCACACCCGTGTCGACGAGTGGGCGGCGCGGATCGACCAGGTCCTCGCCGTCTACATGCCGGGCCGCTCGCCGGCCCCGGGCCCGGCCCCGTTCCCGGGTACGGCGCCCGGCTACCCGGCCGGACCGCCCGGCCCGCCCGCCCCCGGGTACGGCTACCCGCGCGCCTGACCCGATCGGACCGGACCGGAAACGGCGCAGCGCCGCCGGGAGAGCGGCGGCGCTGCGGAGCGGAATTCCCCAGGCGGGGAGTCGGGGAGTGGTTACGGCAGGTTGTGGACGTGCGGGCCGACCGCGTTCGACCAGGCGTTGCCGGCCGTGGCGTCCCAGTTGGTCGACCAGGTCATCGCGCCCCGGATGTTCGGGTAGGTCTGGGCCGGCTTGAAGGTGCCGCAGCCGGTGCCCTTGGCGAGGCAGTCGAGCGCGTTCTTCACGATCTGCGGGTCGACGTAGCCGCTGCCCGCGCCCCGCGTCGAGGCGGGCACGCCCAGGCCGATCTGGGAGGCGTCCAGGCCGCCCTGGAGCTGGATGCAGGCGAGCGCGGTGAGGAAGTCCACCGAGCCCTGGCTGTAGACCTTGCCGTCGCAGCCGAGCATCGAACCGCTGTTGTAGTACTGCATGTTGACCACCGTGAGGATGTCCTTCACGGCGAGCGCGGTCTTGAAGTACTCGGTGCCGGTCGACTGCATGTCGATGGTCTGCGGCGCCATCGTCAGGACCAGCGACGAGCCGGCCTTGGCGGACAGCTGGCGCAGCGCCTTCGTCAGGTAGGTGGAGTTGATGCCGTGCTCGAGGTCGATGTCGACGCCGTTGAAGCCGTACTCCTGCATCAGCGCGTAGGCGCTGTTGGCGAAGGCGGTCGCGGACGCGTCACTGTTGATGGTGACGTTCCCCTTCTCGCCGCCGACGGAGAGGATGACGGACTTGCCGGCGGCCTTCTTGGCGGCGACGTCCGCCTTGAAGTCGGCGGCGGAGGCGTAGCCGACGGCCGGGTCGAGGTTGAAGGTGATCTGGCCGGCCGTGGTCGTCGCGTCGGCGAAGGAGACGGCGATGATGTCGTACTGCGACTGCACGTCGCGCAGCTTCTGCACGGTCGCGCCGTTGTTGAAGTTCTGCCAGTAGCCGGTCAGCGCGTGCTTGGGCACGGCCGGGCCGGGGCCCGGGTCGGTGACCTTGGCGGTCCGTGCGGTGACGGCCGTCGACTTGGCGGACTCGCCCGCGGCGTTGGTGGCCGAGACCTGGAACTGGTACGAGGTGTCGGCGGTCAGGCCGGTGACGGTGGCCGCGCTGTTGCTCACGGTCGTCGCGAGGGCGCCGTCCTTGTAGACCTTGTAGTTGGTCGCGCCGGAGACCGCGCCCCAGCTGAGGGAGACGGAGCTGGTGGTGACGCTGCCGGCCGTGAGACCGGCGGGGGTGGCCGGGACCGTCGGCTCGGGGTCGGTGCCGCCGCCCCCGTCGGGGCCGAAGACGCTCACGTCGTCGACGGAGTAGGCGGCCGTGCCGTACCACCCGTGGGTGTAGATCTGCACGGAGGTGGTGTTGGCGCCGGTGGTGAAGGTGGTCGTCAGCTGCTTCCAGGTGCCGCTGTCCGGGGTCCACGTCGACACGTCGGTGGTGCCGGTGCCGGTGGCGCCGAGGTAGGCGTAACCGCCCTGCACCCAGGCGCTCAGGGTGTACGTGGAGCTCGGCTTCACGGTCACGGTCTGCGTGCACTTGGCGTTGTCGAGGCCGGCCGGGGTGGCGCGCAGGGCGCCCGCCCCGGTGCGTACCGGCGAGGACACGACGGCGCCGCTGCCGGCCGAACAGGACCAGTTGGTCAGGCCGTTCTCGAAGCCGGCGTTCTTGGCGACGTTGACGTCCGCGGCCTGCGCGGTGCCGGCGCCGCCGACCAGGACGAGGCCGGAACCGACGGTCAGCGCGAGTGCGCCGCCGAGGAGTCTGCGGCGGTGCGGCCGAGTGGTGGTGCGGTCCACGTGTTGCCTCCGGGGGAGTGGGGGAGGGAAGGCGGGGAGAGGGAGAGGGGGAGTCTCCGTCGGGTGAACAAGTTGGTCCAGACCAATTGGGTTGTCAAGACCTCTGGCACGAACCGCAGTTCAGAGCCGACTCCTTCGGTCGAGAAAGTGACGGAGCTTGCAGGATTGTGTGTTCACCACTCCGGTGGCCTGGATAAAGTGCAGAGGCGGTAGGTAACGCTGCGAGCGCAGCTAGTGATCATTGAGGGATTGAGGGATCGGGGGAGCCCGACGTGCCGACAGCGATTGCGGTCACCGGCGCCGACCTGGTGCTGCCGCCGACCGATCCGCAGACGCCCCCCGCCGCCGTGCTGCCCGGCCCCGAGGCCCGGCCGCTCGACGTGGCCCTCGCCGACGTGCGCCGGCTGCTCGATCAGCAGGGGCATCTGATCGTCGTCTGCCCCGATTCCGTACCACGCGCGACCGCCCAACGCCTGCACGCCGTACGCTCCCTGCTCGAATCCGACCGGATCGCGATCGTCCGCACCGGCCTCCCGCCGCTCGGCACCGCCGTCCTCGTCCGGCAGCTCCGCCAGCTCTCCGTCTGCGACTTCAGCCCCGGAGTCCTCGCCTCCGCCGCCCGGCTGCTTGCCCATTACGTGTACGCGGGCGCCGTCCTCGGCTCGGTCGCCAAGCTCGACCACGTGCCCGTCGGCCTCGGCTCCCACGTCAAGGGCTGGCTGCCCGGCGCCCACTTCGCCGTCCTCGCCGGACCCGAGCCCCAGCTCGTACGCCTCGGATCGGGATCAGGGTCGGGATCCGGGTCGGGATCAGGGTCGGGATCCGGGGCG